>CAZTKF010000011.1:0-61608 GCA_964614205.1 uncultured Loktanella sp.
GATCACGGATCACGACCGGGTCCATGGTGATGACAGGCAGCTTGATGTTGCCGCTGTCGCACTTGCTGACAATTATGGTCATCTTCTTGCTGTCGATGGCCGCCTGCAATGTCTTGCCGGTGTCCACGTCCTGACACACGACCACGTTTTCGCAGCCACAGGCCTTGGCGACCGCCTCGAGCTTGGTCTTCTTGCCCGCATAGGTCGGCTGGTCGCCGGTCGAGCCGTAAGAGCCGTTGTCGATGATCAACAGGATGAAGTTATCCGCCACGTTGTTGGCAATCGTTGGCAGGGTGCCAAGGTTGGTCAGGACCGAACCGTCACCGTCGATCGAGATGACTGTCTTGTCCTGTGCCAGGGCAAGCCCCAGACCGATAGAGGAAGACAGACCCATGGTGCCAAGCATGTAGAAATTCTTGGCGTTGTCGTCGATCATGTGCAGCTCTTGGCTGGGCAGACCGATGTTACAGACGACAAGGTTGTCATGAAGGATTGGCGCGATTTCGCGCAGGATTTCTGAACGGATCATTGGTCGCCGTAGCCTCCCCAGAAGGACGCATCCGTGAGGATCGCCACAGGTTTGTTGCACATGAATGTGTATTTCAGGATTGCATCCAGCTCATCCGCGTCGCTTTCCTTATGGAAGTGATAGGTCGGAATGTTCAGCTGGTTCAGCAGTGCCTTGGTGTGGACGGCCATTTCGACCTGACAGGCCACGGGCTCGCGCAGTTCACCACGGTAGCTGATCAGCATCGGCAGCGGCATGCGGTAATACTGGGTCAGCGTGGCCAGTGTGTTGATGGTCACGCCGATCGCCGTGTTCTGCATGATGATCGCCGGGCGTTTGCCGCCCATGAAAGCACCAGCACACAGGCCCATGCCCTCGTCTTCCTTGTTGGCTGGGATATGGAAAATTTCCGGGCGTGCTTCGACTTCGTCGATCACACCGGCCAACTGCTTGCACGGCACAGTCGTGATGAATGATACATCGTTGGCGACAAAGTCATCCACGATCTTCTTGCTGATACTCAAGGTCTTAGGTCTCCTGATTGCGCCTTGGGACAAGACGCTGGGGTTAGCGGGAAATGTGAAACTCAGTAGCGGGCGACATGCACAGCACAGGGCGCGTGCTGCACAACGCGGGCGGCAGTCGAACCAAGCAGATAGTCAATCAGGCCAGGCTTGTGAGAACCAAGCACGATGCAATCGGCCTTCATGCTTGTGGCAGTGTCTACAATCGTACGCCCGCTATGGCCCTTGACGATCATTGCCTTGACGCCGGGCATTTCCGCAACCCGTTCTTCCAGCTTGGCTTTGGCGCGCTCAAAGGCGTTTTGCATCACACTTTCATCGACATAGACAGCGACAGAATTCTCTGGCGCTTCATGGACGTGCAGCGCGGTGATTTGCCCGCCTTCCGACAACAGCGTGCGCGCGATCTCGATAGTCTTGTCAGCGATGCCGTGGTCAAGTGCCATGGGGACGATGATGTTCTTGTACATAGCAAACCTCCTTGGGGTTCTGGTCCTGCGCTAGGGGCGCAAAATGATTTTGGGTGCCGCGACGACACCGGCCCGAATATCGGCAAAGGCCTGTTGCCCTTCGGAAAGCGGCCTTTCCTCTGTCCAGTCTAGCGCACCAAGGCGTCCGTCGAAAATAGCCGCGGCAGTGTCGCGGAAATCCTGCGATGTATAGGTGTACGTGCCGATGAATGTGATCTCTTGCAAGGTCATGCGGCGGATGTCCAAACCACCGGAGGCCTCGCCCAGACCGATATGCATGATTACGCCCCCCGGACGGGTGATCGCAGTGGCATCCGCACGGGTTGCCGCATAGCCCACGCCGTCGATCACAAGATCTGCTTGCGTGATTGCTCCGGGTTCAACCGCAGTGAAGCCTTCGATACCCTCCAGCGTTGCGCGCCGGACTGCGTTGGGTTCAATGACATAAATGTCGGTTGCCCCAAAGGCCCTGAGACACAGGGCCGCCCCGACGCCAATGGCGCCGCCACCCACGACAACGCAGCGCGCGTCTGCAAGCGGCATATCCAGCGCCTCCGACCCCAACCGGACTGCGTGCCAGCCGCAGGCCAAAGGCTCTGCCAAGGCGGCTTTGGCGAGCGGTACATCGTCGGGGACAGCGACAAGGTTGCGGTCGGCCATCACAACATACTCGCCGAACGCGCCCTCGCGTGGGGGCATGGAGATAATCATCCGATCCGGACAAAGATTGTCGCGCCCAGCCTTGCATGCCTTACAAAGTCCGCATGTCGTCAGCGGGTTGATGGTCACGCGGGTGCCATCAAGTGCGCCGCCTTCGACCGTTCCGGCCGCCTCATGGCCGAGGATCACCGGTGCTGGCCGCCGTTCGTCGTGCCCCAGAAAAGCGTGCATATCGGACCCGCAGATGCCCGAAGCCTCAATCCTAATCAGGCTTTGACCTGCCGCGGGGACGGGATCAGCCATGTACCGGTAAACAAGCGTTTCCACTTTGTCGTAAACAAGCGCTTTCATTTGGCCGTAAACCCCCCGTCCACCATCAGGACCTGTCCGGTCACATACGCGGACGCATCAGAACACAGGAAAAGAAGCGGGCCATCAATGTCTGACAACTCACCATTGCGGCCCACACAGGTTTGCGCGGCATTGCGTGCCGCGCGTTCAGGGTCAGCAAAGACCGGCCCTGTCAGTTCGGTCGGAAAGAAACCCGGTCCGAGCGCATTGGCGGTGATCCCGTCTCTGGACCACGCTTCGGCCATCGCGCGGGTTAACTGCCCGACACCTGCTTTGGAGGCACCATAGCTGACACCACCGGGAAACGCCCGTGTTGTTTGGAGCGAGGCAAAATTTACAATACGCCCCCAGCGCTTTGCCTTCATAGCTGGCGCGAAGGCCTGACTAAGAAAGAAAGGGGCTGCCAGATTAAGGTTCATGGTCACATCCCAGCCGACGTCCGTGACATTGTCGGCCGTCTCGCGGGTATTTATGCCAGCGGCATGGACCACGATGTCCGGCACCCCGAAAGGTGCACTGATCCGGTCCGCAATCTCTTTGATCTGGTCACGTCTGGATAGGTCCGCGGCCACAATAGCAGCGTTCTCACCAGTGGCCTTGGCCCATTGTTCCAACGCCTTCGTGCGGCGCGCGACACCGACAACTTTTGCACCGGCGGCGGCCAGAACCACCGCCGCGCGTTGCCCAAGGCCCGCACTTGCGCCAGTGACGCAAGCAACGCGACCCTTCAGGTCAAAGAGATCACTTGGATCACTCATCAGGGGTCAGGTCAAAGTTTTCGCCGGGGAAATATTTCGCCAGACGCACGTCTGCGGCACGTGCATGACCTTCCATCCCTTCAAGACGCGAAATACGCGCGGTTGCTTCCGCGACGCGCTTGGACCCTTCGCGTGTGGCGCGCTGCCATGTCACGATCTTCATGTATTTATGGACCGATAGACCACCGGTATAGGACGCGGCGCCCGACGTCGGTAGAACGTGGTTTGTGCCGGATGCTTTGTCGCCATAGGACACAGTGGTTTCTTCACCAAGGAAGAGCGAGCCGTAGCACGAAAGACGATCCAGCCACCAATCCAGATCTTCGGCCTGCACGGTCAGGTGCTCGGGTGCGTAGTCATCGGAACATGCCGCCATTTCTTCGCGATCGGCGCACAAGATCACCTCTGCGTAGTCGCGCCACGCCGCAGCTGCGTTGTCGCGGTTCACTTCGGGCAGATCGGCAATCAGGTCAGGCACGCGGTTCATCACGTCTTCGGCCAAGGCCCGGTCGTCTGTGACCAGCCACACAGGTGAGTTGTAACCGTGCTCGGCCTGGCTGACGAGGTCGGTCGCAACGATATGCGGATCAGCGGTCTTGTCAGCAAGGATCAGGCTGTCTGTCGGGCCGGCAATCATGTCGATACCGACGCGCCCGAACAGGATCCGCTTGGCCTCTGCGACAAACTGGTTACCGGGCCCGACAAGGATATTGGCTTTGGGCAGACCGAACAGACCAAAGGTCATTGCCGCGACGCCCTGCACACCGCCCATCGCCATGATCGTGTCCGCACCGCAAATCTTGGCCGCATAAATGATCGCCGGTGCAATCCCCACTCCCGGGCGTGGCGGCGATGCCACGGCAATGTGGCTACAACCAGCAACCTTGGCCGTGGTCACTGTCATGATGGCTGACGCGATGTGGCTGTAGCGGCCACCGGGGACATAACAGCCCGCCGCATCAACGGGGATAGCTTTCTGTCCCGCAATCAAACCCGGCACGATTTCATACTCGATATTGCTGACGGTCGCCTTTTGCGCTTCGGCAAAGCGCTTCACATTATCATGGGCGAACTGGATATCGTCTTTCAGTTTCTGCGGCACAAGCGCAGCTGCGGCAGCAATTTCCTCTTCTGTAAGAATGACGTTGCCTTCGTATTTGTCGAATTTGGCCGCGTATTCCATCGCTTTGGCGTCGCCGCCCTCTTCGATGTCGTTAAGAATGCCTTGCACGATATCGTGGACATCGGATGCACCGGATTGCGCCGTCAGGGTCGCTTTTTTGAGATACTCGCGTGCCATGGATGATTTGCCTTACCTTGGAGAAAGAAATTGCATAACGGCGCTGAAGCCCGACTGCGATGACACAGTCGGCGTCACTGCCGCGATAGAACGGAGTTTGTGAGCGAAACATGTGTTCATGACGCAGCCTCCCCCATTCACGTCTACGATTCTTGGACAATGTAAGCCTTTACATAGGGGCAATGCAAGCGTTTACATTGACCCTGCGGAAGTTTGACTAGGTAGTTGGGCACCGTGACGCTAGAACAGGCACGAAACCGTCAAGCGAAGGAGATAACTTATCGCTTCCCAACCAACACCAACGCTGCACGATGTTGCTGATGCGGCGCAGGTTTCGACGGCGACAGTATCGCGCTGTCTGAACTTTCCCGACAGGGTTGCCCCCGAAACGCGCCAGAAGGTGCAGGATGCAATCGCGGCACTTGGATATTCACCGAATTTTGGGGCGCGGGTAATGGCAGCGCGACGCACCAACACAATCGGCGCGATCATTCCGACAATGGACAATGCCATCTTTGCCCGCGGGCTTGAGGCTTTTCAGGAAGAGTTGCGCAAGCATGGCTTTACGATGCTTGTCGCAAGCACAGCCTATCAGCCGATACGCGAGGAAGAGCAGATCAGGTCACTTGTTGCGCGTGGCGCTGATGCGCTTTTGCTGATCGGGTACCAACGCGACCCTGAAATCTACCGTTTCCTTGAAGCACAGGGCGTTCCCGCCCTCGTCACCTGGGCCTTTGATCCGGCGTCACCACAGCCGTCCATCGGTTTCGACAATCGCGCGGCCATGCAGGAAATGGCGGCAATGGTCATCGGGATGGGGCACCGTAAGCTTGCCATGATCTCGGCGGGGACGTCCCAGAACGACCGCGCCGCAGCCCGGCGTGACGGTATCACCCGCGCGATGGCGCAGGCAGGTCTGGACCCGACCACCCTGCTCTTTGAAGAAACCACCTATGGCATCGATGAGGGCGCTGCGGCCTTTCAGAAATTGATGGCATTGCCGGACCGCCCGACAGCGGTTCTTTGTGGCAACGATGTATTGGCGGTTGGCGCACTCAGACGTGCACGCGAACTTGGCATATCCGTGCCGGATGATGTCTCGGTTGTTGGCTTCGATGATATTGAACTTGCGCAGGTGGCGTATCCGGCGCTCACAACAGTCCACGTCCCGCATCACGAAATGGGGCGCAAGGCCGGCCGGGCACTTGCCAAGCTCTTGCGCGACGGAGAGTCAATCAAACCTATTGCGCTTCAGACCCGAATTGTCACACGAGACACACTGGCCCCGCCAAAATTGCGGAAAAATTAAGCATTCAACCCTAAATAGATTGACACTGACCACCTCTTGACACCAAGATGCCCTAATTATGACAAACTTTTTGCTCAATATCACCATATTTGGTAGGTCTTGAGTAACTTGTTTATGATTTCTGGTGAAAACCGTGTTGCGTTACGATTTTGAACTTTATCCTGTGGATAATGCTGCCTGCGCGGCAGGATTGGGCTCGAATAAGGGTCTAACCAGCCAAGGACAGGCGCGGACTAATACAGTTGTTGCGTTCTTCCGCGATCCCCACACAACAGATGTCGTAACCTCTGCTCCCCCGATCGTCCGTCTTTTTCTGGAAGAGGCCGGATTTGAACTGTCCGATGCAGAACAATGGAAAGCCGAGAGCGAAACATCAGAGTCCGATGGCGCATTGCGGCGCGCACTTGCCGCACAACTGACTGCCGCATTGTCGAACCGCGCGCTGAAAAAGGCGCTTGCGCGGGCAGCCGACGAAAGCGAATTTGATGTGGCGGCATTCATTTCCGCCGTCGTGTCAAAGGAGCCTGCCCAATCCACACCTGAAGGTGCGACACAGCACTGCAGGGTTACCCCGCGGCGTCCGAGCCAATTGCGTGCACTCGGCACCAAAAGCCGGGCGCGGCCGCGTTAGGGGCAGCCGACCACAGCCGGAAGCCAAAGGCGCGCCATCTGCCTGACGTTGCCGTTCACTTAGGTGACAAACCGCCGATGTCCTTGATGAATTGGACCACTCCGTCCACACCTGTGCCGTGTTTGAGTGCACAGAAGACATAGGGCCGCGCCCCGCGCATTCTATCGCTGTCACGCTGCATCACATCCAACGACGCACCGACATGTGGCGCCAAATCGGTCTTGTTGATCACCAACAAATCAGAACGTGTGATGGCAGGCCCGCCTTTGCGGGGAATTTCCTCGCCGGCGGCCACGTCAATTACGTAAATGGTGATATCGGCAAGCTCTGGGCTGAATGTCGCAGATAGGTTGTCACCACCACTTTCAATCAGCACCAGTTCCAGATCATCATGGCGTTCCCGCATCTCGGCGACAGCCGCCAGATTGATCGAGGCATCTTCCCGTATCGCCGTATGCGGGCACCCTCCGGTTTCGACCCCGATAATCCGGTCCTGCGGCAGAATTTGCATGCGCATCAGGGCCTCGGCGTCTTCTTGTGTATAAATGTCGTTCGTAATGACCCCGATTGAATATGCAGGATGCAGGGCTTTGGCCAGAGCGGCAGTCAGCGTGGTTTTGCCAGCGCCGACCGGTCCGCCAATCCCGATACGCAGAGGGCCGTTCATCGCAGTCATGAGCGGAATATCCTTGGTTGCAGTGTTTCGTGTTGCATCGCGGCGATATCGACCATGAAAGCGGTGCTTTGCAGTTCGTCCAATGTAGTGCCCGCCGTCGCTTTTGCTGTTTGATCGCAAATCGGTATCAATGCAGCAAGGATCGCCTGCCCCTCGGTCTGCCCCAGCGCCATCAGTCGCTGCGCTGCTGAAACCAGATTGCTGATCACTGCGTGCAAATACATCGCCGCAGTAAGCGAAACATCGAGCCCCAGCTTTGCCGCAGCGGCACCGACAGCAACCGGATAAACCAAGGATTCATCCATCCCGCCCCAGATCGCAGCAGTCGTTTTACAAAAGGCAGCCCCCTGCAATGTTTGTTCCAGTTGCCGTTCTGAGGCGGCAGCAAAAGCAAGAGCCGTGTCATTCAACGCGATCAGTGCCTTTTGATCTGCGCAGGCATATGCCGCCCGCAGCAAGATACAGTCATTGCGCCCACTCCCGTAGCGCAGGATATCCGTCAGCCACGCTTCAAGGTCCGCGCCCGATGCGATTTTCCCAGATTGAATGGCGGTTTCCAGCCCGTGCGAATAAGCGAAGGCCCCCACGGGAAAAGCAGGCGACAACCACTGCGCCAAGGTCAGGATATCTTGGTCAGTGGTCATGAGCCGTTGCGACATGTTCGTGACTGTGGGTCCGGCCATGGCCGTAAGCACCGCCTTCCGGGGTAAAGGGGGCAGTGATCGGATCAACTGTCGCTCCCAGATGTTCCAGCATATGCCCGATGACCGGGTCCGCCTGAATGAGCAGATGATCCGCGTTGATCTGGCACGGCGTATGCCGGTTGCCAATATGCCATGCCAGGCGCACAAGGTCAGGTCCGGTCACCTTGTAAAGCGCTTCCTCGGCCGCTGCGATTTCAACCAATGTGCCATCACTCAGTTCCAGCGCATCCCCGTGGTCAAGCGATGTCGTTTGCGCCAGGTCGACGATAAAAGCAGTTCCGACCGCAGTCTCAAGCCGTTTGCGCCGCAAAAAGCGCGCGGCGTAGTCAAGCGCGCAGATTTCAGACGGTCCGGACCAAGTACCCGCAGGTCGAACGGTCTGTGCAAGGGGAAGCGGATGCATGGCGGGACCTCAGAACATGAAATAACGTTGTGCCATCGGCAGGACCTCGGCAGGTTCGCAGGTCAAAAGCACACCATCGGCACGCACCTCATAGGTTTCGGGATGCACTTCAATTTCAGGGAGCGCAGTGTTCAAGACCATATCGGTTTTGCTGATCTTGCGGGTGTTCCTGATCGCGACCGTCTGCTTGGATAGCCCCAATGCGTCACGCAGGCCCGCGTCCTGTGCCGCGCCGGATACAAAGCTGACCGAAGAATTAGCCAGCGAGGTGCCAAATGCCCCGAACATTGGCCGAGTATAGACCGGTTGCGGTGTCGGGATGGATGCATTCGGATCGCCCATCTGCGCCACTACAATCGTGCCGCCCATCAGGACCATTTCGGGCTTTACACCAAAAAATGCCGGAGACCAGAGCGCCAGATCGGCGCGTTTACCTACACTGATATCGCCCAGAACATGACCCACACCCTGCGCGATCGCGGGGTTGATCGTGTATTTCGCGATGTAGCGGCGGACGCGCATGTTGTCGTTCTCGCCGGTTTCCTCGTGCAACCGGCCCCTTTGTTTCTTCATCTTGTCGGCGGTCTGCCATGTGCGGATGATCACCTCGCCGACGCGCCCCATGGCCTGACTGTCGGATGCGATGATCGAAAACGCACCCATATCGTGCAAGATATCCTCGGCTGCGATGGTTTCACGTCGGATGCGGCTTTCGGCAAAGGCGATGTCTTCGGGGATGGATTTGTCCAGATGGTGACAGACCATCAGCATATCCAGATGCTCTTCCAGCGTATTTACCGTGAATGGCCGCGTGGGGTTGGTTGACGACGGCAGGACATTCGCATCGCCGCAAATCTTGATGATGTCAGGGGCATGCCCACCGCCCGCCCCTTCGGTATGAAAGGCGTGAATGGTCCGGCCCTTCATGGCTGCAACTGTATGCTCCACAAAGCCGGATTCATTCAGTGTGTCCGTGTGGATCATCACCTGCACGTCCATGTCGTCAGCCACCGAAAGACAGCAATCAATCGCACCCGGGGTCGTTCCCCAGTCTTCGTGCAGTTTCAGCGCACAGGCACCACCCTTGACCATTTCGACCAAAGCATCCGGTTGACTTGCGTTCCCTTTGCCGGACAACCCGATATTCATCGCAATACCGTCAAAAGACTGAAGCATCCGCCCGATATGCCACGGGCCGGGCGTGCAGGTTGTCGCCAAGGTACCATGTGCAGGTCCGGTGCCGCCACCAAAGCAGGTGGTGACACCCGAGTGCAACGAATCCTCCATCTGCTGGGGGCAGATAAAGTGGATATGGCTATCCATGCCGCCCGCCGTCAGGATTCGGCCCTCGCCAGCAATCACCTCGGTGCCGGGGCCGACAATGATATCGACGCCCGACTGTGTATCGGGGTTGCCTGCCTTGCCGATCGCATGGATCAGCCCATCTTTCAGGGCAACATCAGCTTTGTAGATACCGGAGTGATCCACGATCAGCGCATTGGTGATGACAGTGTCAACGGCACCGCCAGCACGGGTGACCTGTGATTGCCCCATGCCATCACGGATCACCTTGCCACCGCCGAATTTCACCTCTTCGCCATAGGTGGTCAGATCGCGCTCGACCTCGATGATCAGATCCGTATCGGCCAGACGCAGCCTGTCGCCTGTGGTAGGGCCGTACATCGCCGCATAATGGGCGCGGGAAATCTCGCGGGGCATCTTACAGGTCTCCCATGATTTGCTGGTTGAAGCCAAAAATACGGCGCGCGCCACCGATGGGGATCAGCTGCACTTCGCGGCGCTGTCCGGGCTCAAAGCGGACCGCTGTGCCTGACGCAATATCAAGGCGCATTCCCCGCGCGGCATCACGGTCGAAATCGAGCGCCGGATTTGTTTCGGCGAAATGATAGTGGCTGCCGACCTGCACAGGCCGATCGCCGGTATTCGCAACCATCAAAGTCAATGCTTGGGCATCTGCATTCAGCATCAAAGTACCGTCGGCAGGAAAGAGTTCTCCGGGGATCATGACTGTGCCTCCTACCTGATCGGGTTGTGAACAGTGACGAGCTTGGTCCCGTCGGGAAACGTGGCCTCGACCTGTACTTCGTGGATCATCTCGGCAATGCCATCCATACACTGATCGCGGGTGACCACCTGACCGCCCGCTTCCATCATATCCGCAACCGAACGGCCATCGCGCGCGCCCTCGACAACAGCGTCGGTGATCAGTGCAATCGCCTCGGGATGGTTGAGCTTGACGCCACGGGCCAGCCGCTTGCGCGCCACCTCGGCCGCCATCGCGACCAGAAGTTTGTCTTTCTCACGCGGAGTAAGTTGCATGGTTCAAAGCCTCCATGAAATGGGAAGGGAGTTGTCTGTCAGGTGGTCCAGAACGGGCACCAAATCGCGCCGCAGCTCAAACCCGTCCGCCGCAAGGTGGCGGACGACCAAGACATCTTGGGCAATCAGGCTGGCCCCGGCGGCCTGTGGCAGCATCCTGCGCAGATGTCCCAACTGGCTTGCAGCATCGGCACCTACCAACACCAGACTGGCCATCGCGGCTGCGCCATTTGCTATCGCAGGACGCGCCAGATGGGCCGCTGCGTCGCCCCTGATATCCATGCCGTCAAGATATAGCGGCCTGTCATTGCGCCTGATTATGATCCGGTCCTGAAAGCGAACTTGGCGCAGTTCTTCTGCCATTGCCGTACGTCCGAAGACAACGGGTTCGACCATAAGCAAGCGGGCACTGTCCTGCAGATCAATCTCCAGTCTGCGCCGCAATGCGCAATGATCAAATAGGATCAATTCCTGCGGCAACCAGTTGATGCAGGCATCTGCCTCAACCCTCAGACGTGTTCCGACTTCGCCGGTTTCGCCTGTCTGGGCGCGGTATGCACGTTCGGCCGCCTGAGTGGTCAAAGTTAGTGAAGCGCCGCTCTGGGCCGTTGCCTCCAAAGCAAAGGTATCACCACCGGTGATCCCTCCCGCCGTGTTGACCACGATTGCTTCAAGATGCGCCGAGTTGGTCCGGGGGAAGACCAGCTTGGTGGAACCTGCCTGCCGCAACCGTTGCAAACAGGTCTGCCCTGACGGGGCGCGGACCGCCGTCAGCGACCCTTCACCAACAGCGCGCGGCTGTGCCGGGCTTGCCCCGACAAAGCTGGAATGATGAGGCAGATTAATCTTCGGCTCCAAGCTCAGAGTTTGGCCAGAGATTGCACAGAACCGACAAACGAGACCCAGTGATTACGGTCGGGTCAGAAGAAAACTTTGCTATACGATGAAAAATTAGGCAAATATAGACGATCCTGCCCACATCATGCGCGTTTGATTAATCTTCAATCGATATATTGCACCATTGAGGGGCGGAAACGGTGGGCGCTGACGGAAGACTCGACGGCGCGCCACCCTTTGCCCCCTGCATTTCTATGCTGCGAGTGATCCTCTCGTCTCGGAGCCGTCAAATGCGACCCACGACAAATTCCCGTTATAGCGCCGGTCGATTGCCCCGTTTGCATCCATCGTAAACAGGTGCAGCCAGCGGTTATCGAAAAGCGCGCGCACATTCGGATGCTTTTGAAGAATGGCCGTGATCGCCTCGGTCGGGGCCTCGACGCAGACCGACAGACGCAGGGGATCATGCGCATAGCTTGTTCCGTCAAAAACCGACTGCCATGGCAGCCCGCCGCGCAAGACGCCGCCGTTGCCTTCGACAACACCGATGCCACCCGTCACATTGTGCAAGAGCTTGTTGCCAGCTCCAAAGACACGCGGCGCCACGACAGACCCATAGTATTGCAGGCTGATCCAGCTTGCGACGACAACCGGTGCGGTCAGGATCAGTTCCAGAACCCCGAAGCCGTCGTCCTTTTGCCAGTCATAATCATGCAGGAATGCGCGCCCGGCGAGCCCCTTGCCCTTGGTTCTGTTCCGAGGGGCGGCGATGAAAGCCTTGCACCCAGCCAAAGCCCACTCTGGCCGGGTTTCCGACCAGTCACGGCTGCGTTTGCTGACATCTTCACCGTTTGCAGCGCGCGGCAGGCGCAGGGCGCGTTCGGTCCGTGCCAACCTGCCTGCCGATGCAAGCCATTCACGCGCTATCTGCAGGTGGCTCTTGTGCCCATGAACGGCAAAATCATCGTCATAGACCGTAACATCATCCGTCGTCGTGTCATGCAGCCCCCCGACAAAGAGGGTGTCGTGAGGGATTGTGATCCCGTTCCGGGCCAGCCCTGCCCGCACGTCCTTGTCGTTGAGGATACCGGCCAAGAGCCGTGCGTTTACTTCACCAGAGTAACCGCCGCATGCGCCACAGTGCAGCGCACTGGCATGCGGGTTGTTCACGACATTGGCGCCATGGCCCAACAGCAGCACCAGTGGGGCAAAGTTCTCGGTCAGCGACATCGCGCCAAGAATAGAGGTCGCTGCCCCGATGCGGTCTTCCAGACCAAAGCCTTCGTCCAGGACCGGTATCTGCGTGTCTGGCCCTTTCGCCGCATCCAGACCAAGCGCATCGCGCAGGAGTTTGCCCATGTAGATCGGGCCGCTCGCCTCGACGAAAGCAAATGATGATACAGCGGCCAGCTTGAACCGCCCCCACGCCCGGCCCGCCCGCGCCGCAAAGCGTGCATTCTGGTCTGCTGTCGCGGAGGATGCATCGCCTGACTGACTGGTGACACCATGATTGAGCAGAACCGGCAGACGTTTTTCGGCAACGTCAGAGGCAAAGCTCTTGTGCGATGCAGTCAGACCAAAGAAACCCGCGAACCCAAGCGTCTGGATACCGGAATCGACGCTTTCCAGTGCGCGGCGAAACACCTCTGAGCGAACATCAATACAGAACGCCGCCTGAAGCGCAGGCCGCCCCTCTGGTACCGGTTCGCACGCGGCACCCAATGTGCCGGCCAAGGCCCGTTGTCCGGCAAACTCTGCCGCCGCTTGCAGCGCTGCGTCGATCAACTGGTCTGTGGAAGGGGCGAGGGGCGCGGCATGGGCGTCGCGGGTCTGCGCCCATTTCTCCTCGATCTCTGAGGCATACTTGCCATAAAGCGCCTGCTCCCAGATCAGGCGGATCGTCAGCATATCGGTTGTCGTCAGATCAGTGCCGCCTGCCAACTCTGCCTGCCAAAGATGATACCGTGCCACCTGAGACCAGCCGCCAAGACCCAGCAAAAGCTGGTGGAAATAAGTCTCGGCCTGTTCCGCCGTAAGGCCAAGCACTTCGGCAGCATTGACCAATGCATTGCGTGTTTGGGCAGGCGAATTGGCCACCAAGGCCCCGAAACCTGACAGGCCGGCAATCTCGGGTGTCAGATCGCGGCTGGCGAAATCACGCCACGCATCGAACGCCCGACGACCGGGTTTGTTTTGCCAAAGCGCCTGACCTGCATCAAAGAACCCCGCCGCCCAGACACCAAAGCGGTCTTCCACGATACCCGGCCAGTCAATCCCCGATACTTCGGCGGCCAGATCGGCCACTGTGGGCAGCGCATTGGCAACGGCAGATGCTTTTCCCGCCGCGGCTTTCAAGGCGTCGATGTCGGTTGCCGCTGCCGGATACTGCGCGAGCGCAGCAGTCAGGTCCGCATCATTGATGGTCCCGTCGCTGATCTTTGCTTGATACCAGTCGCGCGGCATTGTCACCGGCGTTCCTGCAACCCGGCCCAGAAGAGCGGCCACTTCCGGCAGGGTCTGTTCTGTCTGCCCCAGAAACGGGTTGACCGCGACCGACGAAGACAGTGGCCAGAGTGGCGGAATAGCGCGGCCTGCGGCCTCTGCCTTGGCGATCACTTCAAGGTGTGCGCCGGAATAACCTGCGTATGTTTGCGCTTTCATTGTGCCGCTCCTTTGTTGGATGGGGTCCGCTTCCAGCCGCCCATGATGCGGTCGGAAATCGCATTGATATAAAGCCCGTTCGAGAGGTGAACACGCAGGCCCTGTGCCGCCGGGTGATAAGACCAGAGCGGCAATGTCGCCTGGGCAAGGGCCACAAGACCAAAGCTGATCATCGCTAGAAGGATCAGCGCCCACTCCAGAGCACCCGCCTGCGGCGTCGCCGGCAATGTGCCGGCCGTCAGCCACTCGGAGGCGCGTTGTAGGACAAGATAGCTGACGGTCACAGTGGCCGCGTAGACCGCCGTGCGCTGCGTCAGCGCCCTTGGCGCTTCATCCGCAAAGCCCTGCGCCAACAGATAGGCCACGCCAAAGATTAGGATCGCGCCAAGGGCCACCGCCTGCGGGGATTTGCCGCCGAAATCGAAGCCCAGACCAAGCACCGCATAGACCACCCCATAAATCGCAAGGGCCACAACAAATGCCCGCGTCACTGCACCCAGATCAGGCACAGCAACCGGCCCCGGCTTGCGGATTGCCGCCACGTTCTGCACCGCATTGCCCGCCGACAGGAACGCATGCGCCTTGTAAAGCGAGTGTGCCACGATGTGCAGCAAAGCCAGCGGAAAAAGCGCAAGGCCACATTGGAGGATCATAAAGCCCATCTGCGCGATGGTGGACCAAGCCAGCGATGCCTTCACCGTCGGCTGCGTCAGCATGACCAGCCCACCAAACAAGGCCGTAAACCCGCCAACCATCACAAGGATCGCCAAGACCAGCGGCGACAGCAGCATGACGTCCGCGAAACGCACAAGCGCAAAACCACCTGCGTTCACCACACCGGCGTGCAACAACGCGGACACCGGTGTCGGCGCTTCCATCACTTCGGTCAACCATCCGTGTGTCGGGAATTGCGCAGATTTCAAAATTGCAGCGAGGGCGATCAGGGCAGCGGCCCCCAGTGCCAGACCGCCTCCGGTTCCCTGCCCCGCCTGTGCAAGGATGCCTGAAATCTGTGTCGTGCCATAGGCGCTGGCCAGCAGAACCGCGGCCCCCACAACAGCAGCATCACCAACCCGGGCCATGATGAACTTCTTATGCGCCGCCCTTTGTGCCGCAACCCGATCAGGATAAAAAAGTAAGAGCTTGTGCAGGCACATGCTTGTCGCGATCCACGCACCTACGAACTGTGCCACATTGCCCGACTGCACCAAGAGCAACACGGCCGAGAGTGTCGCCAGAAGCCAGAATGTGAACGCGTCCTGCCGCGCCTCGCCGTCCAGATATGTGCGGGCATAGCGCACCACCACCCAGCCGATAAAGGTCACGAGCAGCAGCATGACAACGCTCACAATGTCCAGCCGGGCCGACAACCCAATACCGAAGATACCAATCAGAAAGCTGTCACCGCTGCCGTTGACCGCCAGCACGACAGCCGACAGGATCGCCACGGTGATAGCGCCCAGTGTTGCCCGTTCCGCCAAGAGAGCAGCTTTTCCCACAGAGAGACCCTGCAAGCGGGGGGCAAAGGCCGCAGCAAGCAAAACGAGAGGGGCCAGAAGTGGCAGGGCATTGAGCAACATAGGTGTCTCCATCGCGTTGATCGGTTTCACGACGAGATAGTGCACAGACTTCAAGATAAAAAATACATTGTTTGCCACATAACGTTCACTTAGATAGAACGATATGACTGATATGAATTATAACCATCTGCGCTATTTCTGGGCCGTCGCCCATGATGGCAACCTCACGCGGACCGCCGGAAAGCTGAACCTGTCGCAATCGGCATTGTCCGTTCAGATCAGAAAGCTCGAGGATCGGCTGGGCCACGCGCTCTTTGAACGGCGCGGGCGGCAATTGCATCTCACCGAAGCGGGGCGGATCACGCTTGACTACGCCGACACCATTTTTGATGCGGGAAAGGATCTGCTTGGCACACTCAGCCAGCGGGGACGGCCGCGTCAGGTCTTGCGTGTCGGGGCGCTGGCGACACTTTCGCGCAACTTCCAGATTGAATTCCTGCGGCCCCTGCTCGGCCAGAACGACGTTGAGCTTGTGCTGCGCTCGGGGACCCTTGTCGAACTGCTGCAAAGCCTCGAAACGCTCAGCCTTGATGTAGTGCTGACCAACCGCGCGCCTGCGCATGATGCGATGTCGAATTTCACGTCCCAGCCAATCTCGGAACAACCCGTCAGTCTGATTGGCACACCCGCACGTCTGGCCGGGAACCTCCCGCTTGCGACGCTTCTGCGTGAAAATCCGATGATTGTGCCCACAGAAGACAGCCCCGTACGCGCCGGATTTGACCGGCTTTGCGCGCGCGAAAACATCAGCCCTACGATTGCTGCAGAGGTGGATGACGTCGCCATGATGCGCTTGCTGACACGCGAAGACATCGGACTTGGCGTCCTGCCGCCAATTGCCGTCCAGAACGAATTGAAGTCAGGAATGCTTATGGAATCCCGACATGACATGGGCCTGACCGAGAGTTTCCACGCTGTGACTGTCGCCCGCAAGTTCCCCAACCCTCTGATAGGAAAACTACTGGACAGCGACCACTAGGCTGCTTGCGACACATCCTGCCCGACTTGCTGCACCAGCTCGGCCACTTGCCGCAGTTGCCCCGCCAGCGGGTTGGTTTTGCGCCAGATCATACCGACAGTCCGCTTTGGCTGCGGCTCTGCAAAGCGCCCGATCGAGACAGGTGCCGAGCGTGTTTCGACCTGCACCGCCATTTCGGGTATCAGCGTAACACCAATGCCTGCTCCGACCATCTGCACCAATGTCGAAAGTGACGTGCCATCAAGCCCCTCACGCGGAAAAGCCGACTGCAAATTGCAGAACGACAGCGCCTGATCGCGAAAACAATGGCCTTCCTCCAACATCAAGAGCCGCATAGCGCGCAACGCATCGGGGCTTGGCACCGGTCTATCTGCGTCGGAAAGGGGCCGCACCAGAACAAGGCTTTCGTCAAACAGGGGAACTTCCTCGAACCCCGGTTCTGACAAGGGAAGTGCAACGATTGCCGTGTCGATCTGACCGTCGCCCAATTCCTCGATCAGCCGCGGGGTCACGGTTTCGCGGATATGTACATCCAGTTCGGCATGCGTGCGGGACAGGTGACCAATCAGACCGGGCAAGAGATAAGGTGCAATCGTGGGAATCACCCCGATGCGCAGCCGCCCGACAAGACCACTGTGCGCGGCGCGGGCCATCTCGCCCAATTCATCAACAGAGCGCAAAATCTCGCGGACGCGCAGCGCCCAGTCCTCGCCAAATGCGGTCAGACGCACTTGCCGTGGGCCACGTTCGAACAGCGCCGTGCCAAGGTTCTCTTCCAGCTCTTTGATTTGCACAGATAATGCAGGCTGGGAAATGGCGCAGGCATCGGCAGCGCGGCCGAAATGACCGTGCCGCGCCAGCGCCTCAAAATAGCGGAGCTGTCTGAGAGTAAGATTTTTCATAATCAAAAGTTATGACACTAATCAAGAATTGCAACTTAAAATAATTCTAAGTAAGTGATATCCGTCAAGACATCGCTGTCGCAGTTTTGCTTAACTGCCGACGGAAAACCGCAACCATACCGGAGGAAAGACAATGGACGGTAACGACGCCGGAAAATGCCCAGTCATGCACGGGACACCAATTCACACAACACACGGTGTCCGTGGGAACAAAGACTGGTGGCCCAACCAGCTGAACCTGAACATCCTGCATCAGAACGCGCCTGCATCCGATCCGATGGGGCCGGATTTCAACTATGCGGAAGAATTCAAGAAGCTGGACCTGAAGGCGCTGAAAGAAGACCTTTACGCGCTGATGACAGATAGTCAGGACTGGTGGCCAGCGGACTATGGTCACTACGGTGGCTTGTTCATCCGTCTGGCCTGGCACAGTGCAGGCACATACCGGACAGCAGATGGCCGCGGCGGTGCAGGGTCTGGCACACAGCGATTTGCGCCACTCAATAGCTGGCCCGACAACGGCAACCTGGACAAAGGCCGCCGTCTGCTTTGGCCGATCAAACAGAAATACGGCAACAAGATTTCATGGGCCGATCTGTATATCCTCGCCGGTAACTGTGCGATGGAATCCATGGGCCTGAAGATGTTTGGCTTCGGCGGCGGTCGCGCCGACGTCTGGGCACCCGAAGAAGACATCTACTGGGGCCGTGAAGACGAGTGGCTGGCGAGCAGCGAACACAAAGAGAGTCGCTATTCTGGCGAGCGCGATCTGGAAAATCCGCTGGCTGCCGTGCAGATGGGTCTGATCTACGTCAACCCCGAAGGCCCTGACGGGAACCCCGATCCGCTCGCCTCTGCCCGCGACATTCGCGAGACTTTCGCGCGCATGGCAATGAATGACTATGAAACAGTGGCACTGACCGCTGGCGGTCACACATTCGGCAAGACCCATGGCGCAGGTCCCGTAGAGCACGTTGGCCCCGAGCCCGAAGCCGCACCTCTTGAGGCGATGGGTTTTGGCTGGCTGTCTACCTACAAGTCCGGCAAAGGGCGCGACACGATCACTTCGGGCCTTGAGGGCGCGTGGACACCGAACCCCACACAATGGGACATGGGATATTTCGACGTACTGTTCAAATACGATTGGGAACTGACCAAGAGCCCTGCCGGGGCGAACCAGTGGACACCAAAGAATATCGAAGAGGCCGACATGGCCCCCGATCCTGAGGATCCTTCGAAGAAGGTGCCGATCATCATGTCCACAGCAGACATGGCGATGAAAATGGATCCGGCGTATGAGAAAATCTCGCGCCATTTCCACGAAAACCCCGAAGAGTTCGCTGATGCCTATGCACGCGCATGGTTCAAGCTGACCCACCGCGACATGGGGCCCAAGGCGCTTTATCTGGGCGATGAGGTGCCAGAGGAAGACTTGATCTGGCAGGATCCGATCCCTGCGGTTGATCATCCGCTTGTCGACGATGCCGACATCGCTGATCTGAAGGCAAAGATTCTCGGCTCTGGCTTGTCGATTTCCGAACTGGTCTCGACCGCATGGGCGTCTGCCTCCACGTTCCGCGGCTCAGACAAACGCGGTGGTGCCAATGGCGCGCGCATCCGTCTGGCTCCGCAAAAAGACTGGGCGGCAAACGAGCCTGAACAACTGTCCAAAGTCCTGTCCACGCTTGAAGGCATCCAGAGCGGCTTCAACAGTGCGGCAGCGGGCGGCAAGAAGGTATCGCTTGCCGATCTGATCGTGCTGGGCGGTGTGGCGGCTGTCGAACAAGCTGCCAAGAACGGCGGCCACGATCTCAGCGTGCCGTTCACTCCGGGCCGCATGGATGCAACAGAAGAGCAAACGGACGCCGCAAGCTTTGAACCGCTTGAGCCGGAAGCCGACGGGTTCCGCAACTTCGAAAAGCAGGCATTTACTGTCCCTGCCGAGGAAATGCTTGTTGACCGTGCACAGCTTCTGACCCTGTCCGCGCCTGAAATGACTGTTCTGGTAGGTGGTCTGCGGATGCTGGGCGCCAACGCAGGCGGCTCCAAGCATGGTGTCTTTACCGACAAGACCGATGCGCTGACCAACGACTTCTTCAGAAACCTTGTCGATATGGGGATCGCATGGCAGCCTGCAGAAGAAGAAGGCATCTTCGAAGGCCGCGACCGTGCGACCGGTGAAGTGAAATGGACCGGCACACGTGTCGATCTGGTCTTTGGCTCCAATTCGCAGTTGCGGGCTCTGTCCGAAGTCTATGCGCAAGACGACGCCAGCGCGAAGTTTGCAAAAGACTTTGTCGCAGCATGGGCCAAAGTCATGGATCTAGACCGCTTTGACGTAAAATAAGACTGATGGGCGCGGCCTGTGACAGACCGCGCCCATCTCTTTTGGCAGATCAGCACGCAGCAAAAGGTCGCCACTTGCACACCCAGACATTGATCATCGGCGGCGGCTTGTCCGGTCTGTCATTGGCGTACCGGCTTCAGCAAGCCGGGCATGATTATCGGCTTGTCGAAGCGCGCAGGCGGCTGGGTGGGCGGATCAAATCGCTTGATGTGAATGGCGCAAAGTTCGATCTTGGCCCTTCCTGGGTCTGGCCTGGTCAGCATCGCATTGCGACAATGGCATCCGGGCTCGGCCTTGAGTTGTTCCCACAATGGAGCAGCGGCGAACAACTTTTCGAACAGCCCAACGGCGAAGTCATACGCAACGCGGGCTTTATGTCCATGGACGGGTCATTGCGGATCGCGGGCGGCACAACGGCCCTCACCGATGCGCTTGTCAGCCAGCTTGATCCTGCAAGGGTGCAGACCGATGCGGAAGTAACGTCCATCAGCGACAGTCCTGAGGCGCGGCTGGCTGACGGGCAAACCATCACTGCTGCGCGGATTGTGGTTTGCCTGCCACCGCGGCTGGCGGCCCAGTTACGGACGTCCCCCGCCTTTCCACCCGAAACCCTTGCCGCGTTGCGGGCTATTCCCACGTGGATGGGCGCCCATGCCAAATGCATTGCCGTGTATCCCACCCCGTTCTGGCGCAATGCAAACCTCTCTGGAGACGCAAGCAGCCGCCGCGGACCTTTGGTTGAAATCCACGACGCAAGCCCTCAGGACGGCGGCTTCGGGGCACTCTTTGGTTTTGTGGGCCTACCCGCAGATATCCGAATACAGGCGGGTGATGCACTGTTGCCTGCGGCACTGGCGCAGTTTGCAAACCTGTTTGGTCCCAAAGCCGAAACGCCGCTTGCAACCGCATTGGAGGACTGGTCGCAGGTCCATTTTACCGCCACCGCCGATGATGCCATTCCACCGGCAGGCCATCCCACCTACGAAATGCCAAAGGCTGTGCAAGGGCTCTGGCAGGGCAAACTGTTTTTTGCCGTAACCGAAATGGCACCTGACACTGGCGGCCTGATCGAAGGCGCGCTGGCGGCGGCGGACAAGGCCGCGTCACAGATACTGAGTGCCGGGTAGTTATTCCGCTGGCACAAGGCCGGCGCCATTTTCAAACCGTTTCGCCCGGCGCTCGCCCAGCATCAACATCGCGGGCGTGACCAGCAACGTCAGGATGGTTGCAAAGATCAGGCCACCCGCAATCGCGCTTGACAGTTCCGTCCACCACTGCGTCGATGGGGCCCCGTAGACAATCTCGCGCGTGAAGAAGTTGATGTTAAGCCCGATCACCATCGGCATCAGCCCCAGCGCGGTTGTCACAGAGGTCAACACAACTGGGCGCAAACGCTGTGCACCGGTCCGCAGTGCGGCTTCCAGCGATGACTGTCCTTGCGCCTTGAGTTGATTGAACGTGTCGATCAGAACGATGTTGTTGTTCACCACAATCCCGGCAAGAGCAATCACACCGATCCCCCCCATAACAACGCCGAACGGACGCCCTGTGATCATCAAGCCCAGCAAGACCCCCGCGATCGAAAAAACAATCGCGGACATCACAATGAACGCCTGCCAGAAACTGTTGAACTGGGTCAGCAAGATCAGAAACATCAACCCGATGGCCGACAGGAAGGCACCAACAAGAAAGATCATGGCATCGGCCTGTTCTTCGGCTTCGCCGCCAAATTCGACACGTACATCACCCGGCAGATCAAGCTCTTCTAGCGCGGCTTGCAGCGCGACCGTCTGGTCATTTGCCAACACGCCGGTCGCAACATCAGCCGAGATCGTGATAACGCGCTCCTGATCGATGCGGGTGATCACACCACTGCGCGGAGCAGGATTGAACGACACAAAGTTCGAGATCGGCACAAGGCCCGCATCGGTTGGCACCCGAAGCGCTTCCAACTCTGCCAGCGTCCGGTCACCGGCTGGAAAACGCACGACAATATCAACCTCGCCATCGCCGTCTTCGGGGCGATAGTCGGCCACGGTGATACCACGCGTCAGCAGTTGCACCGCCTGCCCCAGCAAAGCGACATTTGCGCCACTGCGCGCAGCTTCGGAACGGTCAACCGAGATTTGCCACTCCACACCCGGGCTCGGACGCGTATCGACAACATCGATAAAGCCGCCGATCCGCGTCATCTCGGCAAGGATCATTTCAACGGCAGCCTCTTGATCGGCCTGATTGTTGCCCACGACCTCCAGATTGATCGGCTTACCCCCGCCCGGTCCGCCCGAATCCGTTTGCACCTGCACGTCGATCCCGGGAATCTGCGCCATATCTGCGCGGATATCTTCGGCGATCAAGCCAACCGTGCGGCGCGTGTCCCAATCGGTCAGCTCAAGTTGGAGCGTCCCGATCGTGTCACTACCATCGTTCGTACCGCCGGAGCGCGCATAGACACTCGCGATCTCGTCATAGGCAGCGAGGCGCGTCTCGACCTGCCGGACCAGCGCATCCTGTTCATAGACCGAAAAGTTGTCCTTGGCACGGACTTCGACCTGCGCGTATTCCGGTTCGACCTCGGGAAAGAATGTCAGGCCGTTGCCAAAGTTGCCATAGGCCACGAACGACGCAACCAGAGCCATCATCGCAAGGCTCAAGGTTGTCCACGGACGCAAGATCGACCATTCAAGAACGCGGACATAGCCGCCCATGAACCCTGTCATCTGGCGCGGGTCGCCGTGTTCGGCTGCATAGAGCTGCGCTTGGGCCGTGGCGGTCTGCGCCTGTCGCTTGCCGATCACGCCACCCATCACGGGAATGAAGATCAACGCCATGAACAGCGAGGCCGCAAGCGTGAAGATCACAGTGATCGGCAGGAATTTCATGAACTCCCCCACGACACCTGACCAGAAGAGCAGCGGGAAGAACACACAAAGGGTCGTCGCAGTAGACGCGATGATGGGCCACGCCATGCGCTTGGCGGCACGCGCGTAGGCCTCTTTCGGGGGCTGGCCCTCATGCAAATAGCGATCTGCCAGTTCTGTTGTGACAATGGCGCCATCGACCAACATGCCGACCACAAGGATCAGGGAAAACAACACAACGATATTCATCGTGAAGCCCATGAAATAGAGACCGGCAACACCCGTCAGGAATGCCCCCGGAATAGCAAGGCCGACCAACAGGGACGACCGCAAGCCAAGTGCATAGACCACAACGATCATGACCAGAATGATCGCAGCAATCACATTCGCTTCCAGATCGGACAGCATCGTCTTGACCGTCTCACTCTCATCGAGCGTGTAGCGCACCTGAACGCTGTCGGGCCAGTCACCCTGTGCTGCCTCGACCACGTCGCGGACTTCTGCAACGGTTTCGATGATATTCGCACCGACGCGCTTTTTGATTTCAAGCGCCAAGGCTGGTTGGCCATCAATGCGCGCAAAGCCGGTCGGATCTTCGAATGTGCGGCGGATGGTGGCCACATCGGCAAAAGTCACCACGGTCTGGCCCCGCACCAGTATGGGCAGCTCCATGACGTCTTCTAGGTCTTCAATCAAGCCCGGCACTTTCAGCACCAAGCGCCCGGCCTCGCTCTCGATGGCGCCAGCGGCGATCAGCTGGTTGTTGTTGGTGATGGAACTGATCAACTCGTTGAACGAGATATTATATGTCTCAAAGACCGTCGGATCGATGAGAACTTCCATCAACTCTGTCCGCTTGCCGCCGACATCCACCTCAAGCACGCCACTCAGTGACTCGATATCGTCCTGCAAGTCTTCGGCAAGCGCATTGAGCGTGCGTTCGGGTACCGGACCGGAAAGGATGACGGTCAGGATCGGAAAGAGCGCGGTGTTGATTTCTGTGACAATGACAGTGGCATCAGAGGGGAGCTCGCTCTCAACGGTGTCAGCACCTTCGCGCACCTTGTCCAAAGCCTCGGCCGCATCAAAACCGGGTTCAAAATCAAGCTGTACCGCACCCCGGCCTTCGCTGGCGGTCGCGGTCATCGATTTCAGACCGGTCAGTGACGCAAACTCGGTCTCGAGCGGGCCGACAAGCACATCTTCCGAATCTTCTGGCGAAATCCCGTCAACCGATGCCGACACAAAGACAATCGGGATCGGAATCTCGGGGTTACTCTCTTTCGGGATCGAGATGTAGGAGATCGCCCCAATAGCCAGCAGGAACACAAGCAGTAGCTGGACAACCTTGCTGCGGTTGAATGCGGCGTCGATCAGGGCATTCATTGTGAAGCACCCGCAGTCTGTCCGGCTTCCATCGGGCGCGGATCAACCACATCACCCGCTGTGACAAAGCCTTGCCCCACAGTGATGATATCAGCGGTTTCGGGCAGACCGGTCACCCAGACGCCATCTGTCTGGGCGCGGACAATGGCGACCTTTGAAAAAGCGACGGTATTATCTTCCAGAACAGTCTTGATCCCAAGATCACCGTTTGTCCCCAGTGACAGGATCGCCGGCGAAATGAAATGACCGCGCGCCTTGTCGGTTGGCAAAACGATCCGCGCGCTCAGTCCCGCAGGCATCACGCTGTCAGGGTTGTCCACGGTGACTTCGACCCGAAAGGTCCGCGTCTGCTGGTCGGCATTTGCGCCAATGAAGCTGACCGTTCCTGTGCGCTGTTCACCGGTGATGAAATTTACCATAGCGTCCTGTCCGGTCCGGATCCGTGAAAGCGCCTGTTGCGGCACTTGGATGACGATGGTGAGCGGATCATTGTCGATCACCTCGGCCACTACACTGCCGACGTCGACAAATTCGCCGACATCCAAGGTCAGATCATTCAGTCGTCCCGCAAAAGGCACGCGGATGATGGTGTTCTCAAGCTGCTCTTGCGCTGCGGTGACCGCGGCATCGGCGGCGGCCTTGGCTGCCCTTGCGTTACTGACGCGGTCCTCGGTGGCGACCCCGCGTTCTTGCAACGCCATCGCATTGTTCAGATCACGGGTTGTCTGTTCGAGCTGCGTTTGCGCCTGCAACAGCTGCGCTTCGATCGTTTCCGCATCAATCCGTCCGATTTCCTGACCTGCGCTGACAAGATCACCGCGCGCTGCCGAAACGGATACAACCTGACCACCGGCCTCGGCCTGCACGGCTGTAGCCCGATCTGGTTCAGACTGGCCCTCGGCGGTCAGCACAAGCTGGACATCCTGTGCCTGTGAAGGGACGACAGCAACTGCAATGGCGCGTGGCGCTTGTGCTTCGGGCACTTCATCCTCGGCGGCATCTGACGGAATAATGTATCCGCTCCCCATCCAGCCGACCAGGAGCAACGCCAGAAAAATGGCGACCCATTTGGAACGCCCTGCCCCCTTTTCAGAATCAAATGTCAATTTGCCGGCCAAATCCGGCTCAATATCTTGTGCCATCAGGCATTCCTTTGGGTTAGTCTACGCACCCGCAGCGGCGCGAAATACAGCCGTAGAGGGCTAAATAGGGCTCTGTTGTCACAGTTTCTAGACGTTGGAAATGCAATTTGGTCCATATCAACGGCTTCAATGTGCTGAAAAACGGCACATGACGCAACGGCATGCCCGACACGAATATCCCGTCGACCCGGCCGACAAGACTTGTTAGGCCTGCCAAGCTCTCGATGACAGCAGCGATCTGCTCGGCTACCTATTGATCAGCGAGGCACCCCGCAGCGCCAATCTTGGAGGGTCATGACATGACACGCACTGTCGATCTCAACGCAGATATGGGCGAAGGTTTTGGGCCGTGGCGCATGGGCGATGATGCGGCATTGCTGGGCATTGTTACGTCCGCCAATATAGCCTGCGGTTTTCACGCAGGCGACCCCGACGTGATGGACAAGACCATGCGTCTTGCGGTGGCCAACGATGTCGGCATCGGCGCACATCCGGGCTTTGCCGACCTCAAAGGGTTCGGACGACGGCCACTGCCGCTCCCCCATCGGGAAATCGCGAACGCCGTCGCTTACCAATTGGGTGCGGCCCAAGCCATGGCCAAACGGGCCGGCGGCACGGTCCGTCATCTCAAGTTGCATGGCGCACTCTCCAACATGGCCTCTATCGACAAGGCACTGGCGCGGGCCTGCTATCGGGCCGCGCTAGACGTCGATCCGGACATCGTAATCATGGTACTGGCCGCCACAGCAATGGAGGATGTCGTGCGCGACCTGGGCTGCAACTGGGCGGGCGAGGTTTTTGCAGACCGCGCCTATAACGATGATGCCACTCTTGTCGACCGCAGCAAAACCGGTGCGGTCTTGCATGACGCCAAGACAGCAGCTCCCCGCATCCTCAGGATGCTTGAGGCCGGAGCCATTATCGCGGAGTCCGGCAAGCATATTCCCTGCCGGATCGATACGATCTGCCTGCATGGGGATACACCCGGTGCGGTGGACATGGCCCGCGGGATCAGGCAGCACCTGACAGACGCAGGCATCACAATTGCCCCACTCTAAGGAGCCAATATGGAACTGAACGCCGATTTTTCCCAAAGGGTCTTGATCCACTCGTCCGAAATCCCGTGGAAAGCCTCGCCAATGCAGGGCGTCGACCGCCGCATGCTGGACCGGATCGGGGACGAGGTCGCGCGCGCAACCTCTATTGTCCGCTATGCGCCCGGCAGCAAATTTTCAGCGCATACGCATACAGGCGGCGAAGAATTCATCGTGCTTGAAGGGGTGTTTCAGGACGAACATGGTGACTACCCGGCTGGCACCTACGTACGTAATCCACCGACGACCTCGCATACGCCCGGGTCCGCTGAAGGCTGCACGATCTTCGTCAAACTCTGGCAGTTTGAACTTCAGGACCGCAATCAATTCCGCAAGGAAATGGCCTCCGATCTTGTAAATATGGGCGAAGGGACCCGCGCTCATCTGCTCCATAAGGACGACAGGGAAACGGTGCGCTTTATCACGCTGGCACCGGGTGCCGTGCTTGTGGAAGCACCCCAAGGCGGTGCCGAACTGCTGATGATTTCCGGGGCAGCAACCGAAGGGCCGGATCAACTCGGCACCGGGGCATGGCTACGCTTACCAGAGGGTACGCCCCTCCAGATCACCGCAGGACCTGAAGGTGCCACGTTCTGGATCAAGACCGGCCATCTGCCCTTCGCCCGCGCACCCCGGCCCTGAGGGCACATGACCGCATCTTCTCATGTTTCAAATACCTCGGGGGAGACCCCGATAGGGGTCGGGGGCAGCGCCCCCTGCTAGGCGCGAAACCCCTCGGGTATCTGGTCGTCACCTTCCAGCACCAAAGCGGCCATCACTTCGCCCACCTTTGGCGCCATCCCGAAACCGATCTTGAACCCTCCGTTCGCAACAAAGGCACCGTCGCGTTTCGGATGTGCTCCCAAAACCGGCGCGCGGCTCTTGCTGCGCGGCCGGACGCCTGCCCAGCGCTCGAGAACCTCGGCCCCATGCAAAATAGGCAAGGCCATCACCGCACGGTCAAGAACAGCATCAAGGGCGGCATCGGTGTGAAGCGGATCGTCAAATTCACGCTCCGAAGTCGACCCGATTGCCACAGTCCCGTCGCCATGCGGAATGATATGCAAGCCATCCGCAAAGAGCTGCGGCTGACCTGCCGCGTCGAAGCGCAGCAGGGCCGCCTGTCCTTTGACACCGGTGCCGCCAACCTCCTGAATACCGGGCCAGCCGGTTGCCCAGACTATCTTGCCTTCGGGGTTGCCGTTTACTAGGACCTCGCCGCCCAGCGCGACGACAGCATCCGCCAGAGCACGCGTCGCGCGACGGGGATGGATCAATGCCGACAGGGTATCATGGACGACCAAACCTGTCGGCGATGGTGGCATCCATGGCGCATCTTTTGTCGATGTCACCTCCCACAGCGCTTTGCCCTGCCAGAGGTCCATGGCCGTTTCCGCCCGCGCCTGCGCCAAAGCAACTGCGCGCGTATCCGCAAGGGGCTGCAACCGCCCCGAACGGGCATAGCCCACGTCAACGCCTGTCAAACCTGCAACACCCCGCCAAAAGGCTTCTGCCATGATCAGACTCTCGAACTGAAACGCCTTCTTCTCATTCCAGTTCTCGGGCACATGCGGGGCCAAAGCACCGACCAGACCGCCACTTGATCCAGAGGCCACGCCATTCGGATCAATCACCCGCACCAAAGCACCACGGCGCGCGCAGGCATAGGCAACCGACAGGCCAAACACCCCTGCCCCCATGACAGTCACATCAGCCGTTGCCATTCCGGATCCTTCCGCTCAAAGATGGCGCAGTGGTAAGGCAAGAGCGGATGACAGACCAGACAGCAAAACTCGACTGGCGGGATGGTGTGCCAATCGCGACAGCCTTCGATGATCCCTATTATTCACTCGATGATGGGCTGGCCGAAACCGCGCATGTCTTTCTTGCGGGCAACGATCTGCCCGCGCGCTTTGGTGGTGATTTCCAGATTGCCGAATTGGGGTTCGGGACCGGATTGAACCTGTTGGTCACATGGGCCGCATGGGACAAAGCCGGTCGTCCGGGGGATCTGAAGTTTGCTTCGTTCGAGGCTTTCCCGATGCGCCTAGACGATATGCGCGACGCGCTCGGGCATTTCCCACAGTTGGCAGCTCTTGCTGAAATCCTTCTGTCCGAATGGACACCGGAAGAAGAGCAGATCACGCTCAGCAATGGTCCGACGCTTCATGTGATCAGGGGGGATGCCCGCAAGACTGTTCCTGCGTGGAACGGCGCGGCTGACGCGTGGTTTCTTGATGGTTTCTCGCCTGCAAAGAACCCCGAATTGTGGGAACCTGACCTCTTGCAGGCAGTGGCTACTCACACAAGGCCCGGCGGAACTGCTGCCACCTATTCCGCCGCGGGTCATGTCCGGCAGGCGCTGGCCAAGGCGGGTTTCGAAGTTACCCGCACCCCCGGCTTTGGACGCAAACGCCACATGACATGCGCAAGGATGCCCGATGCAGAATAACCCGCGCCTTGGCATTCTCTTGATGATCGCGACCACCTTTGTGTTTGCCGTGCAGGACGGGATCTCGCGACATCTGGCGGAAAACTATAACGTCATCATGATTGTAATGATCCGCTACTGGTTCTTTGCGGCCTTCGTCATCACGATTGCAACGCGGCAATCGGGGTCGATCCGCGCCGCGGCAGCCACCAAGCAGCCGATCCTGCAAATCACGCGCGGCACGCTGCTTGCGCTTGAAATCTGCGTTATGGTCAGCGCCTTTGTCCTGCTCGGTTTGGTCGAAAGCCACGCCGTGTTCGCCTGCTATCCACTCTTGATCGCGGCTCTTTCCGGACCTGTTTTGGGCGAAAAAGTCGGCTGGCGGCGTTGGGTCGCTATCGGCATTGGATTCATCGGGGTCTTGGTGATCCTGCAGCCCGGATACGCCGTCTTTGCACCTGCCGCAGTTGTGCCGCTGGCCTCGGCCTTGATGTTTGCACTCTATGGTCTGTTGACCCGCTATGCCGCGCGCAAGGACAACACCGCAACATCCTTTTTCTGGACCGGAACCTCGGGTGGGGTGGTCATGACCATCATCGGCATCTGGTTCTGGGAACCAATGACCTTGACAGACTGGCAATGGATGGCCGCACTCTGCATTACAGGCGCTAGCGGGCATTGGCTACTGATCAAGACCTACGAGGTGGCGGAAGCCAGCGAGGTGCAGCCCTTTGCCTATCTGCAACTGGTCTTTGCCAGCATCATTGGCATTACCCTCATGGGCGAGACACTTCGCCCGAATGTGGCAGTCGGTGCATCAATTGTCGTCGCAGCCGGGCTGTTCACCCTGTGGCGTTCACGCAAAAGAGCCTAGGCTTTCAGGGGCGCGCAATAGGCCTGACATCGGGCGCCGTCCTTGTCGAAACCACGACCGGACGCGCGCGCGGGCGCAACACAGGCTTGCTGCCAACCAGCAACTCCGTAAAGCGCACCGGACCGGTGCGGCCAGTCAGGCGCGCTTCGTAGATCGGGATGCTTTCCGTGACACGCATCACGTAGTTGCGGGTTTCACGGAACGGGATATGTTCAATCCAGTCCACGATATCCATTTCTAGCAAACGCGGATCACCGCGTTCAGCCATCCAGCTTCTGGGGCGGCCGGGCCCGGCATTATAGCCGGCGGCAATCATCACAGGGCTAGGCCCGAATTCTTCCTCCAGACGGGCAAGATAGGCGGTCCCGAGTGTCGCATTATACTGCCAGTCATTCGTCAGGCGCCCCTTGACATAGGGAAGCCCGAGTGATCCGGCGACCTCTTGTGCGGTCGCGGGCATGACCTGCATCAGCCCTAATGCGCCGACCGGACTGCCAATGGTTTCGTTAAACTCACTCTCTCGTCGTGCAATCGAAAGGGACAATGTCGGATCGGCTGGCAAATCCAAGTCAGCCAGATCGTGTATCGGGTAATAGATTTCCGGAATAAGGATGCCGCGCGCCACAGCGGTTTTTCCTAGCAAGAGCGCATAATATTGCTCGTCAATTTCGGCCAGATAGGCGCCAAGCTGTGCAAGCTCCGTGGCGTTCAGTGTCCGCCCAAGATCCGCAAAGAAGGTGAAAGCCGCGCCGCGCTCGCCTCCGGCCAGCAGGATCAAGGCGGCCTGCACGATCTCGTTGTCAAAGACAGGGGCACCCTGCCATGCCGTCACGGCTCCGCTCAAAGACGGGCTGAGCGGGCGACCGACTTTCTCGGATGCAAGTAGGCCGTAGAAACTGGTTTGGTGCGCCGCGCCGTTGCCATAGGCTTCGGCCGCAAGATCGGCATTGCCCTTGACCTCGTGGGTGCGCCCGATCCAGTAATGCATCCGACCCAGGGAAATCGGACTGCTGGAGGCGCGCAATGCATTCTGGAAGTGCCCCAGCGCCTGTGCCGGATCGCCAAGATAGGTAAGCGAAATATACCCCGAAAGCCATTCCAGATCGGCGTAGGATGCACCCTCGGTCAGATAGTGGCGCGATGCCAGTATATAGGCCTGTTCGGCGCGGCCTTCACGCATTTCCCAGCGAGCAAGCACCCGCCGCCAGCCTGACCACCGAAACGGGTCGCCCAATGCGGCCGCACTGGCCGAACGCTCCAGCAACATCTTGACGGCATCAGTGCGTTCACCACGCCCCGCGAGCCATGCGTAGCGGCTATAGGCAAATCCTGCATCCTCACGCAGAGCAGGAGGCAATGCATTTACCAATGCAGGCAGATCATCAGCGCGGGTCAAATAGCCGATACGCGCCGCGGCAAGGGGGCGGTCCTGCTCTGACAACAAGGGCAGCATCCGCTCTGCTTCCGCCGCACGCGACCGCCAGAGCAGCGCATCGACACGGGCGGCATGAAAGGGTTGCAAAGCCTCTCCGAAAGCTGCGAGCATCGCATCTTGCCCGTCTTCGGTGAGGCGACGCGCGATCCAGGTATCACGCAATGTATCACGGGCCGCATCCGGCTGCCCCAAGGCGATCTGGGCCTGCGCCAGTTGCACGGCACCTTCACCGGTCTGCGGGGTTTCGCCACCAAACCATGCAACAACGACCTCTGGCGTGATCGTGTCATCAATTGACCGTTCAGCTTCCGCGCGCAAACGGTCCAATCCTGGCCAATCCGCGCGGCGCGACAGGAAATTCCGGTATGTATCGAAATCAGCTTCGCCGCTCCGCAAACGCAACCACATCAGCGCATCAGCAGTCACCGGGCCAGCAACCTGTGCGATCTGGTCGGCGACCTGCCAATCGCTTTGCGCAGCGTCAATGGCTGCCACGCTTTTGGGATCAACAGACTGGGCCACTGCGGGAAACGCCGTGGTGATGGCCAGCAACAAGATCAGACGTTTCTTAAGGTCCACTGCATACCTCTTTTGTGAACAAAGGTAACCTGCGCGCGCATAATAACAACTCACAAACGCGGCAATCGGCGCAAAGCGGGCGGTGGTCCGCTCACCCGATAGGGTAAACGAAGGGCTTGTAGGATTTGCCAACTGCGCCTAGTGTCCGCGCGATTTTACCCCGGCTATAAGAAGCCACCAAAAAGAAGGAAGCGTGCCATGTTTAAGGGATCACTCCCCGCCCTCGTCACGCCGTTTTCGAACGGCCAAGTTGATGTGGACGCGCTGAAAAAACTGGTGAACTGGCACGTCGATCAAGGCTCACACGGGCTGGTGCCTGTCGGCACAACGGGCGAAAGCCCGACGCTGACCCATGCCGAGCATGATATGGTGGTTGAAACGGTCGTGAACGAAGCTGCTGGACGGATCCCCGTGATCGCAGGCGCAGGCTCGAACAACACGGCCGAGACCGTCCGTCTGGTACAGGCCGCCAAAAAGGCCGGCGCGGACGCTGCGCTTGTGGTCACGCCATACTATAACAAGCCGACGCAACGCGGTATGATTGCGCATTTCACAGCGGCTGCCGATTGCGGCTTGCCCATCGTGATCTACAATATTCCGCCACGCTCTGTCGTTGATATGACACCCGACACTATGGCCGAGCTTGCCAAGCACGAGATGATCATCGGTGTAAAGGACGCAACAGCCGATCTGTCTCGCGTACCGGCAACACGCTTGCGCTGTGGCGAAGACTTCATCCAATTGTCCGGAGAAGATGCAACAGCGCTTGGATTTAACGCCCACGGCGGTCGTGGATGCATCTCGGTCACAGCCAATGTCGCGCCGAAACTGATTGCCAATTTTCAGGAAAGCACGCTTGCAGGCGACTATGCCAAAGCACTGGCGCAACTTGATCGCCTGATGCCCTTGCATGAGGCGGTGTTCACTGAACCCGGGGTGGCTGGTGCAAAGTACGGCATGTCTTTGCTAGGCATGTGCAGTGAAGAGGTGCGCTCGCCTTTGACCGGCCTGACAGACGCGACCAAAGAGAAGATTCGCGCCGCGATGGTACATGCGGGATTGCTGAACTAGCGTCAGGTGGGTCTCGGCCCACCTTACATGCCTCGGGCTCAATGCGTGCTGGACGGTGAGAGCGGTTTGAACCATGCGTTGTTCAGCCGCCACAGCCCAAAGGCCAGCGGGATCGCGGCCAGACCACCGATCACATAGGCAAGTGGTTCATCATAGAAGCTTTCGAACATCTGCGTGTAAGCGTGGATGCCAGCAAAGGTCATTGCTGCATTGAACATCCCCCGTCTGTTGGACATCGCCGCCCAGACGATCAGCGCACCCAAGAGCAGCGCCCAGACAATGGAATAGACGCCTTCGCTGATGCTGAGTGCTTGTGCGCGGAAGGCATCACTCGCGATACGGTAGTCTTCCCAGTTACCATCAAAATCGCCATAGGCAGGCCCCCAAAGATGCTCACCCACGACATCGCCCCAGATACTTCCGACCAGAAAGCAAAGGTTTCCCACGATGAATGCCATGATCATCAGGACACCCGCTTGCCGGGCCATTGCCGGACCCGCACGCCCCGCTGCCCAGAGGCACACCGCGATCAAGACGGCCATCTGCAAGATACTCAACGTCGACTCCGGCGAATAAAAGACATAGGCCGCTGTGAAGTAATAGGTCCCTGTATCAATCATCTGGGCAAACGGCACGATCGCAAGCGCGGTGATAATGCGCAGGTCCAGCGTCAGACCCAGTGCTGCAATTGCCGCAAACACGTAAAAATGGACAATGGGCATAGGCCAGCCCGATAGGTCAAACGCATGTGATGCCGCATAAACGCCGAACAGGTGCAGCGCGGCCGCCATAACAAGAACGGCACCATAGGCAAACCGCAGCTGCACAAGACCTGTCTTGAACCGCCAGAAAAACAACGCGGCCAGAACTGCCCCGATGAGGGCCAGCAAGGCCCCTGCATGATCCGGCACCTTGTCGACCACTTCAATCGCGGTCCCGGCAATCAACATGCCTGCCCCGATCAGTGCACTTGCGTTGCCAAACATCCGGTATAGCGCAGCCCCGTAACGCAGGATCAGCAGACCCGCTGCCAGAAACAGACCACCGCAGATCGCCACGCTTGATGCGCTAGCCAGAAAAAAGACCAGTCCAAACGTCGCGGCCAGTATGCCCGCGATCAACAAGGTATTCACGCAAAGTGCAATCATCGCAGCCCGGGCGCGGGTCTGGATTTCATCTGCCTGAGCGGTGTTGATCACCCCATCTGCAACAAGCTGATCGGTTTGAGCGACGTAGTACATGCCGAGTCCTCACTATGGTATCATGGGGATATCGCATTTATGAACATTGTTCAAGCACTATTGTACAGCACAATCCCAACCTTCTGCGAAGCTCAATTCACCGCAGTGTCCAAAGAACGCCGCACGCTCCAATTCCTTGCGCAGGGCAGCCTTCCGACCAGCTCCCATCCGGATACCGGCTTCGGGCCAGAAGGCGCGGACGGCCAGAACCCCGCCCTCTCGCCTCATATCGATGCGCCCGATCATGCGGTCGCCTTCCATGACGGGAAAAACGTAATACCCATACCGGCGCTTTGGTGCGGGCACGAAAATCTCGATCCTGTAAGAAAACCCGAAAAGCCGCTCCGCACGCTTGCGATCCCGCAACGCAGGGTCAAACGGCGACAGGATTCGTACCCGAGGCACCGGCGTCAGTGTGTCCTCGTCCATCACGTCGGGCCATGCAAAAGACCGGCGCAGCTTGCCGTCAACGCCGGTGACGTCAATTTCAACGATACGCTTGTCTGCCAGCGCGGCGGCACACCATGCCTTTGCCTCTGCAGGCGTCACGTGATCCCAAAACGCCGCTAGCTCGCCGCTGGTCGCAAACCCCAGACGGTCCAGCGCGCCCGCGCAACACCAGTCTATCGTTTCTTCGGGGTGGTGTCGGCGGTTCAGATGCTCTTCCGGAATCACCCGCTCGGTCAGGTCATAGACCTTGGTGAACCCGTCACGGCGCACAACCGACACCTGACCCGATCGCCAGAGGTATTCCAACGCGGTCTTGGAGGGGTGCCAGTCCCACCAGCCACCCGAACCTCGGCTTTCATCCGTGCCAACCTGACCCGAGGTACAGCATCCATGGTCTGCAATTTGGCGCAGTACGTCATCAATCTTGGCCGTGAAATCACCGCGCCGCCATTCTTTCCAGCGTCCTTCCATGCGCTCTGCATCGCGGGCAAAACGCAAGCGCCAATGGGCGAAACTCTCGATTGGTACAACAGCGGCGTCATGGGTCCAATGCTCGAACACCTGCCGGTCACGATGCAGCAGATGTTGCAGGGCCTTGGGGCGATATTGCTGGCGGCGCGACCACAAGATCATGTCATGTGCGCGGGCAAAGGTATTCACGCTGTCAAGCTGTACAAAGCCCAGATTGTCGATCACGCCCTTAAGATCGGCACCCTTTCCCTGCCCGGAAGGGCGTGCCGCGAGCCCATGTCTTGCCAGAAACAGGTGCCTTGCTGCCTGATTGGAAAGAACCGGAACGTTCAACTGTCTGCCTTTGTCACTTCAAGCTGGCGCAGTCGCACCTGCCGCAATGCTTCAACCAGAAGCGCCGTCACCAGACCGATATTCAAAAGCCCGTTTGCCGCCGCCATGCCGCCCAACAACCGCCACTCGACTGGCAACAACACATCGCCGAAGCCCAGAGTGGTGAAAGCCACGAGCGAGAAATAGACCGAAAGTTCCAGCGTATCAAAAACGCCAAGGGCCATCAGCGTCAATGCCCAAGCCCAGACACCAGCCGTCATTTGCGCCACAATCCAGATCGCGGCAATGCAAAGGACAAGCGTCAGCTTGGGCCGGTGCGGCGCGCGCGTCAGCCACGGCCGGTATTTCACGAGCCATGTTTCCATTAGCCAGAAACTGACCCCTGCGATAATGATCGAAAACAGCATCAACACGGTACCGAGGGCGATTTGCATAATCATTTGTTATTTCCCTGAACAGTGGCAGGCGCTGCACACCTTGTGCCACAAAGCCCCATCGCATATCTCATCCCAACTATGGCCAAGAAACCTGAAAACAAAAACTACAAAGTCATCGCCGAAAACCGGCGGGCGCGGTACGACTATGCCATCGAAGACGATATCGAGGTCGGCATTATCCTGACCGGGTCCGAGGTGAAATCCCTGCGCACAGGTCAATCCAATATCGCCGACAGCTATGCCAGCGTCGATGACGGAGAGCTATGGCTGACCAATGCCTATATCGCCCCCTATGACCGCGCCATGTTCACCCATGACGAACGTCGCAAGCGCAAGCTCCTTGTCAGCAAACGCGAACTGGCCCGCCTTTGGAACGCCACCAAGCGCGAAGGTATGACACTGGTGCCATTGGTGATGTATTTCAATGACCGCGGCCTTGTGAAGCTCAAGATCGCAACCGCCAAGGGCAAGAAGAACCACGATAAGCGCGAGACAGAGGCCAAGCGCGATTGGGGGCGACAGAAACAGCGGCTGCTGCGCCACGGAGATTGACCGCTGGACGCGCCTGGTCAGGGCTGATGCTTCCGGCGGGGATATTTTGGGCCAATAATAACAGAGCGCAGTGGTCTTGCGATGGCTTGTCTCGCGAGGCGCTGCGCGGTAGGCCTGACCTGAGTTCGCAAGAAGGGGCGCGTGATGACTTCATCAAGCTCGGATGACCCGAAAACACTGGTCAGTACTGGCTGGCTGGCGGCACATTTGAAAGACCCGGATCTCCGGATCTTCGATGCCTCATGGTATATGCCCGACGCTGGGCGCGACGCCAAATCGGAATATGACGCAGGCCACATTCCCGGGGCGCGCTTCTTTGACATCGACGACATCAGCGATGCCCGTTCGGAACTGCCCCATATGGCACCCCCGGTCGAGAAATTCATGTCCCGGATGCGGGCAATGGGCGTGGGCGACGGGCATCAGGTTGTCGTCTACGATGGATCGGGGCTCTTTTCAGCGGCACGTGTGTGGTGGCTGTTCCGCCTGATGGGGCAGAAGAACATCGCCGTTCTGGACGGCGGGTTGCCCAAATGGGTGGCTGACGGCCACCCGCTGACTACCGCGGCGCCAACGATCCGCGACCGCCACATGACTGTGAAACCAGAGCCGCATCGTGTGCGGGACGTCACAGATGTCGCGCGTGCGGCCAAGCTGGGCGATCACAGCATCATCGACGCCCGCGCACCCGGTCGCTTCAAAGGTGAACAACCGGAACCGCGCGAAGGGATGCGCTCGGGCCATATTCCGGGTTCGCGGAATGTCTTTTACCAAGACCTGCTGAACGCCGATTGCACCATGAAATCCCCCGGTGAAATCAAGGCCATCTTCGAAAACGCCGGCGTTGATCTGGCCAAACCTGCGATCACAACCTGCGGATCGGGTGTGACAGCGGCTATTCTTTCACTTGCGCTTGAGCGGATCGGGAAAACCGATCATGCGCTTTACGACGGGTCATGGTCCGAATGGGGCATGTACGCCGACCTTCCAATTGCGACCGGAGCTGAATAATGCTTGAAAACCTGACCGCCCAACCTGCCGACAAAATTCTGGCCCTCATGGCAAAATTCAAGGCCGATCCGCGCGCCGACAAAGTCGACCTTGGTGTCGGCGTCTATAAGGATGCAACGGGCAATACCCCCGTCATGCGTGCCGTAAAGGAAGCCGAGCGGCGGATTTTGTCGGACCAGTCCACCAAGGCCTACACCGGTCTTGCCGGCGACCCGGCCTTCAGCGCCGTAATGAAAGACCTCGTTCTCGGCGATAGCGTGCCGGACGAACGTGTCGCGGCCGTGGCAACACCCGGCGGCACAGGCGCGATCCGTCAGGCGCTGGAACTGATCCGCATGGCAGCCCCAAAGGCCACTGTCTGGCTGTCAAACCCGACATGGCCGAACCATCCGTCCATCATCAAATACCTTGGCATGTCGATGGCCGAGTACCGCTATTTCGACAATGATACGCGCGGTGTTGATTTCGACGGAATGATTGCGGATCTGGGCAAGCTTGCACCCGGCGACGTCGTGCTTTTGCACGGATGCTGCCATAACCCAACGGGGGCGAACCTAACCTATGACCAGATGGCGCAGGTTATCAGCCTGATGCAGAACAAGGGAGCGGTGCCTTTCGTTGACATTGCCTATCAGGGCTTTGGTGACGGGCTGGCCGCAGATGCGGTCGCAACACGCCAGATTGCCAGCAGTTTCGAGAATTGCCTGATCGCCGCAAGCTGTTCAAAGAACTTCGGTATCTATCGCGAACGGACCGGTATCCTGATGGCGGTCGCCAAAGATGCCGATCAGCAGGCGTTGACCCAGCAAAACCTCGCGTTCCTCAACCGCCAGAACTATTCCTTCCCACCCGACCATGGGGCGCGGGTCGTCACCACCATTCTGCAGGATCCCGAGCTTCGTGCCGATTGGGAAGCTGAGCTGGAAGAAACCCGCAACAGCATGCTTGGCCTGCGGCAGCAGCTCGCCGATGAGCTTAAGCGCCTGACCAACAGTGACCGCTTTGATTTTCTGGCACATCACCGCGGCATGTTCAGCCGTCTGGGGACGTCACCCGAAATCGTCGAGAAATTGCGTGCGGATCACGGAATATATCTGGTGGGCGACAGCCGCATGAACATTGCCGGATTGAATGCGCAGACGGTACCCGTTCTGGCGAAAGCGATCGTCGACGCCGGCGTCTGATATTGCGTTGCAGCATTTCATTGCTGCGATTGCAAATTCGCCTTGTTAGCCCGCGCGCAATAATATACCGGTCGACGGGACGAATACGTAATTAAAATACGCCGAGGATCTGCCAATGTCATTCCGCCTGCAACCGACCCCACCTGCCCGCCCGAACCGCTGCCAGCTGTTTGGCCCCGGATCGAATACCAGACTGTTTGAGAAGATGGCGGCAAGTGCTGCGGACGTGATCAACCTTGATCTTGAAGACAGTGTCTCGCCTTCTGACAAGAACGTTGCGCGCAGCAATGTCATTCAGGCGATCAACGACGTGGACTGGAACTCCAAATATCTTTCCGTGCGCATCAATGGTCTGGATACCCCGTATTGGTACAAGGACGTCGTTGATGTGCTGGAACAAGCTGGCGACCGGCTCGACCAGATCATGATCCCCAAGGTAGGTTGTGCGGCCGATGTCTATGCAGTTGATGCGCTGGTCACAGCCATTGAAACGGCCAAGGGCCGGACAAAACCGATTACCTTCGAGGTGATCATCGAATCCGCCGCTGGGATCGCCCATGTCGAAGAAATCGCCGCCAGTTCCCCGCGCATGGCCGCGATGAGCCTCGGTGCCGCCGATTTCGCCGCGTCGATGGGGATGCAAACGACCGGGATCGGCGGAACGCAAGAAAACTACTATATGCTGCATGGGGACACGCGACATTACTCTGACCCGTGGCATTGGGCGCAAACCGCTATTGTTGCCGCCTGCCGGACCCACGGTGTGTTGCCTGTCGACGGGCCATTCGGTGATTTCAGTGATGATGAGGGGTATCGCGCACAGGCGCGTCGCTCGGCCACGCTGGGGATGGTCGGCAAATGGGCAATCCACCCCAAACAGATCGCGCTGGCCAATGAAGTGTTCACGCCATCAGACGAGGCCGTCGCAGAGGCACGAGAAATCCTTGCTGCCATGGAAGACGCCAAGGCGCGCGGCGAAGGGGCGACCGTCTACAAGGGCCGTCTGGTTGACATTGCCTCGATCAAGCAGGCCGAGGTCATCGTGCGACAGTCAGAAATGATCGCAGGCAGCTAACCTGATCTTTCAAAGGCCACCAAGGGCGCAGCTTTCAACAGCGCGCCCTTTTTGCGGTTTCGCCCTTCTGTCGGCGCGACGCAACGTTGCTATTGCGCATCCCTTACGCCATATAACCAAGACGCAATGCACAAGGGTTCGTGATTGATGACTCAATACCTCGACTTTGAAAAACCACTCGCCGAGATTGAAGGCAAAGCCGAAGAGCTGCGCGCGATGGCCCGCGAGAACCCTGAAATGGACGTCGCCAAAGAGGCCGCGGCGCTGGACAAAAAAGCCGCCGACCTTCTAACTTCGCTCTATGCGGATCTGACGCCCTGGCGCAAATGTCAGGTGGCACGCCACCCCGACCGCCCGCATTGCAAAGACTATATCGAAGCACTGTTCACCGAATACACCCCGCTGGCAGGCGACCGGAATTTTGCCGATGACCTGTCCGTAATGGGAGGCCTTGCGCGGATCGAGGGCATTCCGGTGATGGTGATCGGCCACGAAAAGGGAAATGACACCAAATCGCGCATTGAACGCAACTTCGGCATGGCCCGCCCCGAAGGTTACCGCAAGGCGATCCGCCTGATGGAATTGGCCAACCGCTTTGGTCTGCCGGTCATCACCCTGGTCGACACGCCCGGTGCCTACCCTGGTAAAGGCGCCGAAGAACGCGGCCAGTCCGAGGCGATTGCCCGCTCAACCGAGAAGTGTCTGGAACTGAAAGTCCCGCTGATCAGTGTGGTGATCGGCGAAGGTGGCTCGGGCGGTGCGGTTGCTTTTGCATCGGCCAACCGCGTCGCAATGCTAGAACATTCGATCTATTCCGTGATCAGCCCTGAAGGCTGTGCATCAATCCTGTGGAAGGATGCCGAAAAGATGCGTGAAGCTGCCGAAGCGCTGCGTCTGACATCGAAAGACCTACATGAGTTGGGTGTCTGCGACCGGATCATCCCCGAACCCGAAGGCGGTGCGCACCGCGACCGTGATGCCGCGATCAAGTCAGTCGGCACAGCTTTGGTAACCATGCTGAATGAGTTGCGCGATCTGTCCGGCGATAAGCTGCGCGCGGATCGGCGCAGCAAGTACCTTGCTCTGGGCGCCAAGGGGCTTGCTGCCTAGTCAGCCGGTCCATGCAACTGGACTGGGTCCGGCACCCCGAGCGGGCCGGTTTCAAGACCACATTGTTTGTGCGGCGCGGGCGGCCCAATGCGCATCGTATTCCACGCCATCAAAGCTTGCTTCCTGCTCTGCCAACAATTCTCCGACGGATGGCAAGCTTGCACTATCATCACCCGACGTCCAAAGGCCCGCACGCATCAAAGCGCGGGCGCATTGACTGTACACCTCGGCAATCCTGATCACCACGACGCTGCGGGGACGATGCCCTTTTTGGTCAAACCGGCCCAGCAATGCCGGATCCAGCGAAACAACAGCCGTGCCATTGACCCTGATCACATTGTCTGACCCCGGTACGACAAACATCAGGCTGACCCGCCCGTCGCGGACGATATTGCGCAAGCTATCCATGCGATTGTTCCCGCGCCAGTCGGGCAAAAGCAGGGTCTTCTCATCCAACTCCTGAACAACGGGGCCGTGATCGCCGCGTGGGCTGCCATCGGTCCCCTCCGGCCCAACCGTCGAGACGACACAAAAACGCGATGTCATGATCCACTTGCGGTAAAGCGGGGTAAGCTGCGAGGCGACCTTGATCATAGAGGCTTTGCCGGGGACGCCATAAAGGGCCTCGAGCTCTGCTATCTCTTTGATCACATGTTCAGCCATCAAAACCGGCTTCTTTGTTCAGGCGGTCAGAGGCTTGCTCGATATCATGCTCCAAACGCTGCATGAATTCGCCAACCTCCAGCCCGGGCTCGATGCGCGGCAAGAATTCGAACACCGCCGTCCCCGGTTTGCGCATCACCCCGCGCTTGGGCCAGAAAACACCGACGTTCGTGGCAACCGGCACAACCGGCTGTCCAAGCTCACGGTAGAGCGCACCGGTCCCGATCTTGTAGGGTGCCTTTACCCCCGGAGCGATCCGTGTGCCTTGCGGGTAGATAATCAACTGTCCGGGCCGTGCGCGCCCTGCCTTGACATCCGCCACCATCTTTTTGATCGCCTGCCCCCGTTTGCCGCGGTCAACAGGAATGCAGCCAATGCGCAGGCCGAACTGCCCGATGATAGGCGCATACTTCAGGATTGACTTGAAAATGAACTTCCCGCGCGGCATCGCACCATAAATGATCAAGACATCAAGGAATGACTGGTGCTTGGGGGCGACCATCACTTCGTCAGTCGGCGGCTCGCCCCTGATTTCGGTCTTGAGGCCGATCATCCAGCCCGCGCTCCAGCGGATATAGCGGCAATAGGCGTGGCAGGCAGCCACAGCACCATCTGCCGAGATGATCGCAGCAGGGGTGTAGATGATCCCAACGACCAGCATCGCAATATACATCTGCGCGTTGAAGAACAGCGAGCGGACCCATTGGATTGCAGTGCTCATGTTTGCTCCCTCAACCTGCGAAACGCAGCGGCGCGGGTCGCAAAGAAGGCGACAATGGCAGCCAGAACGGGGATCATCAAGGGCCAAGCCCATTCCCCCCCCTCAAAGCCGACACCAAGCAAGAGCCCCCCCGATGCATCCCCCTGCGGCATCAGGAGAACTACGGCGACCCCGATGATTGTTCCTGCCACGGCACCGCCTGCCGCCCGCAGGGTAAAGCGGCGAACAAAGGCACGGGCGATATAGGCATCTTTGGCACCCACCAGCCGCAGAACGCTGATCACGCGGACATTCGCCGCAAGCGACGCTTGTGCGGCCAGCGTAATCATCGCCGCGACAGTCGCCCCGATCAGCACGATGACAGTCCAGCCGATCAGTCGCACCCGGCTGGCGGCCTCCAACAACGGCGCGCGCCATGCCGTATGGTCGTCCAGAATGGCGCCTGGTACCTGCGCTGTCAGCCGCGCCCGCAAACCATCAACATCAAGTTCATCGCGGTCCGCGATAATCTCGATCAGCTGCGGGATTGGCAGCGCGTCCAAGGGCAGATCAGGGCCAAACCACGGTTCCAGCAAGGCCTGCTGCTCGTCCTGCGACAACGCACGCACGCTGCTGATCCCCGGGGTGGTCTCAAGCACATCAAGCGCCGAAAGCAAAAGCGCATCCGCCGTGGCCGGATCGGCTGGAAGGCGCAAAGTCGCAGACTGCGCCAGTTCATCAGCCCAAAGGCTGGCGACGCGATTGGTTGTCAATGAAACGGCCAAGGCGATGACGGCCAAGAACGCCATCACCGCCGCAACAAACACGGTCAGGCGCGCGGTCGTTCCGGTTTGAGGGACGGCGCGGTCGGCCTGTGGGTCACCGACGATCAGTTCAAGAAACGCCCTCATAGCTCGGCCCCTGCTTGGACAAGCTGCCCATCCTTGAGCCTGAGAATGCGCGCGCTCACATCGGCCTTTGCAGCACGGATCATCGCCAGATCATGTGTCGCAATCAGGATCGTCTTGCCCATCTTGTTCAATTCGATCAACAAACTCAGGAGCCGCTGCGACATGTCCCAATCAACATTGCCGGTCGGTTCGTCCGCGATGATCACATCAGGAGAAACGATTACCGCGCGCGCCAAAGCTGCGCGTTGGCGTTCACCGCCGGACAGTTCAGGCGGAAGCTGGTTTGCCTGCGCACCTAAACCCACCCAAGTCAGCAATTCTTGCAGGTTTTCCGCCGCTTCGCTGACGCGGCCGGACACGGTGAGCGGCAAAGCGATATTCTCGGCGATGCTCAGATGATCCAGAAACTGACAGTCCTGATGCACGACGCCAATGCGTCGGCGGGCCATTGCCACAGCATCGCGGTCCAGCGCCCCTGCATCCTCGCCAAAAATGCGCACTTTGCCCTTCATGGCACGCAAATCAGCATAGCACAGACGCAAAAGGGTCGTTTTCCCCGCCCCAGAAGGCCCTGTCAAGAAATGGAACGATCCGGGTGCAAGCGTCAGGGATAATTGGGAAAAAAGCGCGTTACCCCCAAATCCGTAGGACACGTTATCAAGTTCAATCACGGCTGTTCCCCTGCGCTACACCGCACTTCTGCCCAAATCTGCAACAGGTTTCAATGTCTGCAAGGGGCGCTTGCGCAAAACCTTTGCGTTTAGCGTATCCATTGCTAGATTGAGGCCGGTGATAACAATAAGATAGCAAGAACACCGGGCAGAAGGATTTTTACCATGAGGCTGATTTGCCCCAAATGTGGCGCACAGTACGAAGTCGCCGATGATGCAATCCCACCGGGCGGACGTGACGTGCAGTGTTCAAACTGCCAAACCTCGTGGTTCCAGACCGAGAAACCGTCTGTTCCCGCGCGCGATACCTTGCAACTGGCCACACCACAACAATCAGAACCAGCCTCCTCTGGCGGGATCGCAGATGATGCGGCGGAAGCCGGACCACCCGCCACAGAAGAACCATCGGCCCCGGAACAGGTTGCTGATGAAACCGGATCCGCTCCGACAGAGCCTGAACCGGAAGCGCCTGCGCCCGAACCGGCACCACAGCCGCAGCGCCGTCCCTTGGACGATGCTGTCGCCAACATCCTGCGCGAGGAAGCCTCACTCAGTGCAGCGGCCTCTGCTCCGGCACCGTCTCCTACACCCGCCGCCGTTGCAAAACCACCTGCAACCGAGGCTGCCAAGCCACCGGCACCTGTCGGTGCGGATGAAACCCGCCAGCGCATCGCCTTGGTGACTGCCGAGGAAGGTGGCACACGGACCGGTACGCCCAAACAATCCAAGCCTGCCGCCTCCGCGCCGAGCGAGAGCGCAGAGGAAGCCCACTTGCGCACAGTACCGTCAATCAATGAAATCAACGCGACACTGCGGGCACGCGCCCAAGCCTATGATACGTCCGGACTGACCGAGACCGAGAAAGAGGAAGCGGTACAGCGCAAAGGTTTCCGTCGCGGTTTCTTTTGGGTTCTGATCCTGTTTGCAATCCTGATCCTGCCCTACGTCTTTGCGGACCAGATCACCGAAAACCTGCCGCAGACGTCGGAATTCATGGCGTCTTACGTCATGATGGTCGATCAACTGCGGGTTTCGCTTGGCGAGATGGTAAACGGCTTCATGGCTGAATAGCCCGGCATTCGCCAGATCGCTCCGACGTCGACCGTTCCTAGAACTGATCGAGCAAACGGCGCAGATAGTCCCGTTCGATTTCGGGCCGCCGCTGCTCGGCCGAGCGGCGGCGAATTTCGTCCAGTAATTCCTCGGCACGTCGGTTGATGTCGCCATTTCCCAACAGCTCTTGGTCGGTGCCAAGCTGGCCGGTATTGCCCATTTCACGACCAAGCGGGTCACGCTGCCCGGGGACGGGACGGCCACTGGCCTCGCCCTGCTCTGCGCCTTGGCCGGGTTCCGCATTCTGGTTATCGGCCATCGCCTGCCCAAGCTCGCGCATGCCATTGCGCAGCGCATCCATGGCTTCGGCTTGCCGGTCAATCGCTTCGGCAAGATCGCCATCGCGCAGCGCATCTTCAGCACCCTCCATCGCACCTTCGGCGCGCTCAAGCGACCGGCGGGCAGTCTCACCTGCCTCGCCCCCCAGATTTGGCAAACCGTCACGCTGGCGCTGCAACTCTTCGCGCAATGCCTGCTGGCGCTCTGCAAGGCCGCGTTGATCATTTTCGCCACCCGCACCATCGCCACGCTGATCACCGCTTTGGCTGTTTTCACCGACACCCCGCCCTTGGCCCTGCTGACCGCTCTGACCCGGCTGATTGCCCTGACTGCCTTGCTGGCCCTGTTGCTGTCCAGGTTCCTGGCCTTGCTGTCCCTGTTGCCCTTGCTGGCCGGGTTGCTGCCCTTGCTGACCCTGTTCACCCGGATTGAACTGCTCTTGCAGGTCTCTGAAGCTGTCATCCGATAGCTCCTCTTGTTCGCGCAGCGTATCTGCAAGGTCCTGCATGGATTGCTCGCCCGGTGACGGTGGGCCATCGCCACCCTCGCCTTGGGTGACGCGCATGTTTTCCATCATCTGGTTCAGTTGTTCCATCAACTCCTGCGCCTCGGCCATCCGGCCTTCCTGCATCAGCTCTTCGATGCGATCCATCAGCGCCTGCAACTCGTCCATCCCCATCTGCCGGCCCTGCTGTCCGCTATCGGCCTGGTCCGTGCCGTCATTGGGCTCGGCTTCCTCGGCCAGCATGCGCAGATAGTCATTGGTCGCTTCGCGCAGTTCCTGCATCAATTCAGCGATTTCCTCGTCAGAAGCCCCGTTGCGCATCGCTTCGGCCAGCCGCTCTTGTGCGCGACGCAAACGTTCGCGCGCATCGGCCAAGCGGCCGTCTTCAAGCTGGATAGCCAGTTCCCACAAGGCCTCGACGATTTCATCCTGCACTTCGTCAGTCAGTCCTGTGTCTGCCACACCGTCGAGGCGACGAATTATCGTCCGCAGGCGCAGATAGGTCGTCTCGTTTGAAAAGAGCCCCTCGGGCCGGTGCGAAACCGCCCGCAAAATCTGGTTCACACGCCCCGCGTTGGCCTTGGACCACATCAGATCACGGCGTTGCTCGATGACTGCTTTCGCGAATGGCTGGAAAAAACGCCGCCCCGGCAGGATCATCGGTTCCGCCGGTGTTGTGCCGGACTGTTCGGCTGCATCACGCACCTCCAGCTGGAGCGTGACCGGCATATTGGCCAAGGGATGCTTGCTCAGGTTATCGATCAGAAATTCGTCAAAATCAGAACGATCACCGGTAAAGGGCATCGGCAGATCAAGGACCAGCGGAGCGATCGGATCAGGGTCGATCACGAGGCCATGTCGGCGGTCGACTGCAGCCAGATCCAACGTGATGGTTGCGGTACCGAATTCCACTCCGTAATCATCAAAGGCCGAAAATGGCTGCGACAGTTCGCCCATCGCGTCCGACTCGATCGGGCCAGTCAGGTCGACGCCAGGGGCTGCATCTGCAACAGCAGTCACTTCCCACGTTGTATCTGTCGCGCCGCTGATCGTGAGCGTACCCGATTGCGTGATGTCGAACTGCTGTTGGGCATCAGAGGCAGAACCAATTTCGCCCACGCGTCCCGAGACTGTCTCGGCGACGGTCAAGGCGCCGACTTCACCATAAAGGCGCAATGTCACTTTGCTGCCTTCCGGCACGCGCAATGGCCCTGCAGGAACATCATTAAGATAAATCGACGGCTTGCCGGTATAGACAGGCGGTTCTACCCAACCTTCCCAAACAGGGCCGGTCGCCAGAGTTTGCTCGCTTCCGGTGACAATCTCGCCAACGGAGGACACCTTGAATAGAGACCCAAACATCAAGGCCGCGACAAAGAACAGCAATGCGATAAAGCGCAATCCGTAAGGATCGCGATCCGACACGCGCAGGTCAGGCTCTACCGGACGCGCGGCCTTGGTGCGTTCAGCCATGCGCGCCAAATGCGCCTTCCATACGGCCTCGGAAGCAGCATCACCGCTGCCAATCGCTTGCGTATCAGAGATGGCGGCGATCGGGCGACCGGGCATCGCGGCATCGACGCGCGCCAGCGCCTCTGCCGCACTTGGCAACCGAAACCGGCGGATACCCCAACCGAGGGTGACCAGAAACGCGATCACCGAAATGACGCTCGCACCCCAGAAGACCTCAAGCGGCACAAGATCCTGCCAGCCCATCATCAAGGGGGCAAGGATCAGAAAGACAACGGTCCAGAATGGCCAGAACGCGCGCACAAGCTGTTCGGCCACCATACCCGCGCGGGTGGCAGCAACAGGAAAGCGCAAATGGCGCATCGGGTCTTGCTGATCTTTCAGCGGGCCTCTCCCTTGGTCTGCGGCACGCGGCGGTGGGCGTCAGTCTAGTTTAACCACTCTGGAACCGTATCGCGTGCAATCATTTCTTCATAGGTAGGGCGTGCGCGGATAACTGCAAATTGATCGCCATCGACTAGCACCTCGGGGATTAGCGGACGGGAGTTATACTCCGACGCCATTACCGCGCCATAAGCCCCCGCAGACCGGAAAGCGACCAGATCACCGGCCTTCATCGCGGGCATCTCGCGGCCTTTGGCAAAAGTATCGCCGCTTTCGCAGACTGGGCCAACGATATCGTATTTGGCAGGTGCCACACCCGGCGCAGGTTCGATCACCGGCACGACGTCATGCCACGCCTCGTACATCGCCGGACGGATCAGATCATTCATCGCGCCATCCAGGATCAGGAACTCGCGATCCTCGCCGGATTTCACATAGATCACCTTTGATACCATCAACCCTGCATTGCCCGAGATCAGCCGACCCGGTTCAATTTCGATCTCGCACCCGAGATGGCCCACGGTCCGCTGAACAAGCGCACCATAATCCGTGGGAAGAGGTGGTGCTTCGTTGGAACGGGCATAGGGAATGCCCAAACCGCCCCCCAGATCGAGCCGCCTGATGTCGTGCCCATCGGCACGCAACTGCTCGGTCAACTCGGCCACTTTGCGATAGGCGGCCTCGAAGGGCGCCAGTTCGGTCAGCTGCGACCCGATATGCACATCAATGCCAACGACCTTCAGGCCGGGCAAGCGCGCTGCCATCGCATAGACATCACGCGCACGGCTTATTGGAATACCGAACTTGTTTTCGGACTTGCCCGTCGCGATCTTGGCATGGGTCTTGGCATCGACATCGGGGTTGACGCGAATGGTGATCGGGGCAACGGCGCCAAGCGACTGCGCAACCTGATCCAGCAGCAACATCTCCGGCTCGCTCTCGACATTGAACTGGCGGATCCCACCCTCGATCGCGACGCGCATTTCATCAGCAGTTTTGCCTACGCCTGAAAACACGATGCGGTCCCCTGGCACACCGGCCGCCTTCGCCCGCAGATATTCCCCGGCCGAGACCACGTCCATGCCTGCGCCGGCCTTCCCCAAGAGCCTGATCACGGCCTGATTGGACAGCGACTTCATGGCAAAGCAAACAAGGTGCTCACCCCAAGCCAGAGCCTCGTCAAACAGGGCGAAATGACGTTTCAGTGTTGCCGTTGAATAAACATAGAACGGGGTGCCGACAGCTGCCGCAATCTCGGCCACGGGAACGTCCTCGGCATAAAGCGCGCCATCACGATAAAGAAAATGATCCAAGCCGGTGATCCTTGTCCAAAACCAGCTTTTGGACATAGCAGATCACAGGCAAAGACCAACCCTGATTTGTCTATGCTATACGCGCACCTTGCCCGGATCAGGGCGATAAACGATCCGGTCGCGCAAATAGAGATAGAGCGGCAGCCCGCAGCTCACCCCGATACAGAAGGTGGCGGGAATCGCAATCAGGCTCAGCCAGTTCTTTCTCTGGTAGGCCTCAATCAGGATCCAGATCGTCAGGCTGACCGCAGCGATGGTCAGATCCCAAACAAGACCGCTGGATGCGGCGTTCACATGCCATGCATCGACCATCGCCATGATGCTCCAGCCCTCTGCCAGAAACCAGCTGACGAAATAGTACATCGGGTGAATCGCACCCCAAATAGCCAGGGCCAGAAACACGTTACGCATCAGATGCCGACCCCGACAGAAACAGTGCCGTTCGACGCGCCAACACTGGCCCCGGTGCTGACCCCGTTAGTGCCGACACTCAGCCCGACATTCGCCGTCGGGGTAAAAGGCGCACCATCCGCGCCACATCCGGCAAGTGCGACCACGGTCAAGATCAGTACAATACGTTTCATTTCAAAGCCTCTTTCCAATGCGCCACCTGTGCGCGGACCTGTGACGGCGCGGTTCCCCCGAAACTGGTACGGGACGCGACCGAGTTCTCAACCCCAAGCACATCAAAGACATCCGCACGGATGCCCCCGTGCACTGACTGCATGTCCTCGAGCGTCAGGTCCGGCAGATCACAGCCCTTGCCTTCCGCCATCGCCACCAGAGACCCGGTCACGTGATGCGCTTCACGGAAAGGTAGCCCAAGTTCGCGCACCAGCCAATCGGCCAGATCCGTGGCGGTCGAAAATCCGCTTGCGGCGGCAGCCTCGAGGTTTTCGCGCTGCGCCGTCATATCCGTGACCATCCCTGTCATCGCAGCCAGCGCCAGCATCAGGTTGTCGGCAGCATCAAAGGTCTGTTCCTTGTCTTCCTGCATATCCTTGGAATAGGTCAGAGGAAGGCCCTTCATGACAGTCATCAACGCCACATTGGCCCCGAATATCCGGCCGATCTTGGCGCGGATCAACTCGGCCGCATCGGGGTTGCGCTTTTGCGGCATGATGGACGAACCCGTGGACCATTTGTCCGACATCTTCACAAAGCGGAACTGGGCCGACGACCAGATTACCAGCTCTTCGGCCAGGCGGCTGAGGTGCATCGCACAAATGCTGGCCGAAGCAAGAAATTCGAGCGCGAAGTCACGGTCCGCGACCGCATCAAGCGAATTGGACATCGGCCGGTCAAAGCCCAGCGCTTTCGCTGTCATCTCACGATCAATCGGGAACGATGTACCCGCAAGGGCGGCAGCACCCAAAGGCGAGGTGTTCATACGGGCCCGTGCATCGGCGAACCGCGACCGGTCGCGCGCAAACATTTCCACATAGGCCAGCATATGATGGCCCCATGTGACCGGCTGGGCCGTTTGCAGATGGGTAAAGCCGGGCATGACCCAATCGGCACCCGCCTCGGCCTGCCCCAGAAGGGCGGCCTGCAACGCGGCCAAAGCCTCATCCGCCTGGTCGCACTGATCGCGCACCCAAAGGCGGAAATCGACGGCCACCTGATCATTGCGCGACCGTGCCGTGTGCAATCGTCCCGCAGCCTCCCCGATCAAATCCCGCAACCGTGCCTCGACATTCATGTGGATGTCTTCCAGCGCAGTCGAAAACGGAAATTTCCCCGTTTCAATCTCTGACAAAACAGTGAGCAGGCCTTCCCGTATCGCTTGCGCATCGGTATCTGTGATGATGCCTGTGGCGGCCAACATGGCGGCATGGGCGCGTGAACCTGCGATGTCCTGCGGTGCAAGACGACGGTCATACCCGATCGAGGCATTGATGGCCTCCATAATCGCGTCTGGTCCGGCGGCGAAACGCCCGCCCCACATTGTGTTTGCGGATTTGGTCATAAAGGAAGTCGCCCGTGCGAAAGTTGATATCAGCCCTGCTTTATACGGCCCTTGTGGGTCTTGCAAACACTGGCCACGCCGATGTGACTGCGGCAGAGGCCATGCGCGAAGGCGATATGCGTAAACTGATCTTCCACGCCACGCCGATCACAAGCTCAGACGAGCCCTTTACGGGCGAAGACGGGCAGGAAATGACGCTTGCTGATTTGCAGGGAAAATACATCGTTCTGAATTTCTGGGCCACATGGTGCGCGCCCTGCCGCAAAGAGATGCCGCATCTTTCGGCACTTCAGGACGCGATGGGCGGCGACCAGATGGAGGTCGTGACCATCGCCACCGGACGCAACCCGCTTGCCGGCATGCAGCGGTTCTTCGAGGAAATCGAGGTCGACAATCTGCCGCTTCATACCGATGCACGCCAAAGCCTCGCACGGGGCATGGGTGTTCTTGGGCTTCCCGTCACAGTTATTCTTGATCCCGAAGGCAATGAAGTCGCGCGAATGCAAGGCGATGCCGACTGGTCGAGCGAAAACGCCATGGCGATCATGCAAACGCTGATCGGACCAAAAAGCTAGGCCCGCCCCGCGGTTGCCGACAACAACAGAGGATCAATGCCCAGCAACTTGAGCGCTGCGGCCCATTTTTCCGCGTTATCAGGTCCAAAAAGGATTTCGTCGGTCGGCTCGCACGTCAACCAGCCGTTCTGGCTGATCTCGTACTCAAGCTGGCCCGGCCCCCACCCGGCATAGCCCAAGGCCATCATCGACACATCAGGTCCCTCGCCACGCGCCAGATCCTCTAGTACCTGCAGGGTCGCTGTCATGCGGTAATTCTCATCCACGTCCAGCGTGCCGTTGTCAGACGCATAGTCGCTGGAATGCAGAACGAATCCCCGCTGCGGGTCGACCGGCCCGCCATAGTGGACACGCACATCACGCGCAGCCAGCGAGACAGGGATATCCATCTGCTCCAGCAGCTTTGCAAATTTCATCTCCGGCTGGGGCTTGTTCACAATAAGTCCCATGCCGCCCTCATCGGAGTGGGCGCACATGTATATCACGGTGTTGGCAAAGCGCGGGTCGGACATGTCAGGCATCGCGATCAACAGCTTCCCAACAAGAGTCGAATCTGAAACGGTCATGTACGTAAGATGGGAAACAGCAGCCTGTGACGCAAGCGCCATCATTGCAATGCTTGTCGCAAACGTGACTTCCCATTGCGGGCGCGATGCATAAATAAGATGGCATGCGCAAGACGATGTTCATAATGGCTGCCCTGCTCGCTTTGCCGACCTTTTCGGCCGCGCAGGACTACAAAGACATGGCAGAATTCGAAATCCTGCCCGGCTGGCGCACGGCGTCCGGCGATCACATCTCGGCCGTCAAGATCACCCTTGCACCGGGTTGGATCACTTATTGGCGCGCACCGGGCGAAGCGGGTATCCCCCCCCAGTTCAGCTTTACAAGCCATAGTACCATCGCAGGCATAACACCCCACTGGCCAGTGCCAGAAGTTTTCGATGACGCGGGTCTGCTGTCGATCGGCTATCATGGCAGTGTGATCTTCCCGCTAACCATCGATGCCGGCGGCGTCAGCGGCGATATTCCCCTGTCCGGCCAACTGACCATTGGCGTATGCGAAGAAATCTGCATGCCGGTCACCTTCGGCTTCGACACCGTGCTGCCCCAGGCCGGCACGCATGATGCGGCCATTGCCGCGGCGCTGGCCGACAGCCCACTCACGCGGTCTGAGGCGAATGTCGGCGACGTCACCTGCAGCATCGCGCCCATCAGCGACGGGCTCCGCATGACGACGCGGATTGACGTGCCCCAATCGGGATCTTCCGAGTTTGTGGTCATTGAACCAAGCAACCCCAGTATCTGGGTATCGCAAGCCGACGTAAGCCGCGACGGCGCAACGCTCAGCGCCACGGTCGAGATGGTGCATCCCAGCGGCCAGCCTTTTGCCTTTGACCGCTCTGGCGTGCGCATCACCGTCCTTGGCAGTGACGGCCGCGCGATCGATTTGCAGGGATGCACTGCGGACTAGCTGCGCGCGCGTCGCATACCCTGACCCAGCAGCACAATGATGTAGATTGCCAACAGCAACGCAAGCAGACCCACAACATAAACGCCGAACGCCGCGCCCACGCCGCTGTCCAGCACCGGCAAGAGACCGGCAACTGTGGGCAATGGCGCCCCTGTCAGCAGGATCGGACCGACAGTCAACGCAAACAAGCCAACCGCACCCAGCGCACCAAGGCTCGCCGGTACAAACATAGCCAGCCTGCGTCCGCGCAAGGCCCGTTTGACCGATTGTACCTGCCGATAGACATCTGCCTGCATCGCCAGAACAGATGGCACCACCAGCAGGACCAGCACCATGCCGAAAGCCAGACCAAAGACCAGGGTAATGACCGTTGGCTTTAGGAATTCGGCCTGCGTTGACCCTTCATAAAGCAGGGGTGCCAGTCCCAGCACCGTTGTCAGCGTGGTCAGCATTACCGGACGCAGACGATCGACTGTGCCGTCAATAATGGCCGGAACAAGCCCCCTATCCTGCGCGTATTCATCGACTGTCGTCACCAGCACAATACTGTCGTTGATAATAATGCCGACCATCCCGATCAGACCGACAACCGTGAACATGCTCATGGGGATGCCCCAGAGGTGATGCCCGTAAATCGTCCCGACCAGCGCGAAAGGAATGATCGACATCACAACCAACGGACGTGTCCAACTGCTGAAAATCCAAGACAGCGTCAGATAAATCCCCAGCAAGACAAGGATCAGCCCGGTCCGGGCATCACTCAGGAACCGCTGTTCCTGCTCGCTTTGTCCCGAAAGCTGGGTTTCGATACCGTAGTCGCTTTCGATGCGCGGCAAAATATCATCGTTGATGATCTGCTGGATTTCCGTGGCGCGGGCCGCATCCTCGTCATCCAGATCACCGATGACCGAAATCAGCTGAATTCCGTTCTCGCGGCGCACCGTCGAAAATCCTGTCCTGCTTTGTACCGTCACCACATCGGCCAAAGGCACATAGACGCCGTCTGGCGTCCGTATCTGCGCGCGATCCAGAAAATCGGCCGACAATTCACCCGGCGGCAATTCGACACGAATAGTAGCCGAGCGCGCGCCATCCGGGAAACTTGCCGCTTCGATCCCGCCCAGACGGTTGCGCAGCACACGGCCCAGCCCGTCAATGCTCAGGCCTAGCGCATCGCCTTGTGGCGTCAGTTCCAGTATCAGTTCTTCCTTGTCATAGGCCAGCGTATCTTCCAGCCCCGAAATCTCGGCGAACTGTGCCAACTCTGTCTTGAGCGCCTCGGCCGCCGCCTTCAGCGTGTCACTGTCCGCACCAAACATCTGGATATCAAGGCTGTCACCGCCAGGCCCGGACCCCCAACTGCGGAAGCTCACTGTCTCGGCCATCGGATGCTGTACAATCGCATCCTGCAAGGCGCTGACGAATGCAAAGCTGGAATAGGGGCGGCTGTCAGCATCGATAAGCTCGATTGTGATCGCGCCCAATTGATCTGCATCCTTGGTGTCAGAGCCTGCTATGGCACGGCCCGAATTGCCGCCGATCTCAGCCACCACGAATTTCAGCGGATTGACCCCATGCTCGGCCTCGTATTCCGCGCCCAACGCCTCTGCCGCGCGTTGCATCTCGCGCATCATCTCAAAAGTATCTTCACGGGTCGCACCGGGCAACATAGCGAAGTTTCCTGTCACCTGGCTTTGTTCGGGCGCGTTGAAAAAGCGCCAACTGACATCACCCTTGATGAACAGCGTAATCTGGCTGGCCAACAATACGAGGGCCATTGCAAAAACCGGATAACGTGCCTTCACAACAATCCCCATGAACGGGCGGAAGAACGTTTCCTTGCACCAGTCAAACCCTCGGTTCACCGTGCGCGAAGGCCAGTCGTACCAATGTTCCTTGGCGGAATGGGCGATGGAATGGGACAAGTGGTTGGGCAGAATAAGGAAACACTCGACCAGACTGGCAGCAAGGACCACGATCACCGTGAACGGAATGTCCGAGATCAGATCACCGAAGCGCCCCCCGATGATCACCAGCCCAAAGAATGCAATGATCGTGGTCAAAGTCGCCGAAAACACCGGACTGAACATCCGCTTTGCCGCTCGTTCGGCGGCAGCAGTCGGGTCTTCGCCCAAATGCCTGACCCTGAAATCGGCATGCTCGCCCACAACAATCGCGTCGTCCACCACGATCCCCAGCGTGATGATCAACGCAAAAAGCGAGATCATATTGATCGTGATCCCCACGGCATACATCAGCGCGATAGCAGCCAGCATCGCGACAGGAATCCCGAAGGCGACCCAGAACGCGGTCCGCGCATTCAGAAACAGGAACAAAAGACCCACAACCAGCATCAGGCCGGTCAACCCGTTGTCCAGCAGGATATTCAGACGCCCTTCGATCAGCTCTGCCCGCCCGTTTGTCAGTTCAATCGACACGCCGCTGGGCAAAGAGGCGGTCAACTCTTGCGCCACCTGCTCGACCGTTTCCTGCATCCCGATCGCATCACCTTGGGCGGACCGCTGGACACGCACCTTGATCGCCGGATTGTCGCCTACGAAATAGGCCCGTTCCCTGTCTGTGCCTTCCACGCGCACCTGCGCCACGTCGGAAATCGTCAATTTTGAACCGTCTGGGTTCGATCGCAGCACAATCGCGCCGATTTCCTCGGCACTGCGTTTTGCCACACCGGTCCGGACCCGGGCATTGGCAGATACATCGCCGGCCGGATCAGCCGCCGCTTCTTCTGCGATCCGCTGCGAAATATCCGACAATCCGATGTCATACTGGATCAGTGAAAGTGATGGAACTTCTACGATTGTCGAGGGTGCTGCAACGCCTTGCACGATAACCTGCGTCACACCTTCGGCGAACAACCGCGTCGAGAATTCGTCTGCAAAGCGCCCCAGTTGATCCACCCCGACAGGACCGGTGATCACCACGTCAGTCACACGGTCAGACCAGCCACCGCGCCGGACCGAAGGTTCCTCGGCATCCTCAGGCAGGTTTGTCGTACTGTCGACGGCCAGTTGCACGTCCTCAGCGGCGCGGTCGATGTCGTAGCCGGGATCAAACTCGATCCGGATAGACGCACGCCCTTCGCGTGAGGTGGACGAAGACGATGTGACGCCTTCAACCCCCAAAAGAACAGGCTCGAGAACCTGAACGATAGCTTCGTCCACATCTTCGGCTCCCGCACCCTGCCAAGTGACGGATACGGTCAGATCGTCCACGACCACATCGGGAAAAAACTGCGCCCGCATGTTGGGAAATGCAAACAGACCTGCGGTGAGCATCAGCACCAACAGCAGGTTCGCAGCCGTTCTGTGGCGGGTAAAGTATGACAGAATCCCGCCCGCGCCCGCGTTGAGCCTTTCGCCACCGGTGACCATCAGCTGCCCATCCGGGCTTCAAGCCGGGTCACCGTTTCAGAGGATACCTCTTCTGCTTCCAGCTGTCCGATAATGCGTGCTTTCACCTCGTCCGGCATCCGGCCTTCGCTGACGAAAGCGATCAGCTTGGCTCGCCGTTCTGCATCCAGCGTAATCATCTCGGGCTCAGATGCGGCCTCCGTGCCACCCGGGCGGATTGGACGCACCTTGATACCGCTCCCCAGCAACGGTGAACGCTCCGCAACGATCGTTGCACCCGCAACATCGCCAACTCCGATGATCACGTCATCGCCCTGACGGCGCAACAGCGTTACCTCTGCGGTGCGCAAGCGATCCTCTTCACCGACAACAAGAACAGTCTGGTCTGGTGCCACCGCCGTTGCGGGCACCAGTGCCACATCGTTCAGCGCAGGCTCGTTGATCCGCACTGTCACAAAGTCGCCGGGGCGGAACCCCGGTGCTGAATCAAGCTGCGCAAAAAGCAAGCGCCCCGTCTGCCCTGCGCCTACAGCGGCACTTTCCCGCGTGATGCGACCTTCAGCGCGCAAGTTCACCCCTGACACATCGAGGGTCACGACAACTGGTGCTTTGATCAGCGCCCCCGTTTCATCCAATAGCCGCGCGTATTGCGATGTCGAAACACGGAACGACACCTCGAGCCGCGTCGGATCAACCAATTGCGCAAAGCGTTCATTGGCTGTCACACGGCCACCGGGGCTGATTGTCACATCAGCAAGGATACCATCAAAGGCGGCGTAAACTTCGGTGTCGGCGACAGCGCGCTCTGCCTCGGCCACGCCAATTTCCGCACGGGCAAGTCGGGTCGTTGCCTGATCAATCCGCGCCTGCGCCGACGCAAGAGCCTGCCTGCGGGTCAACACCGCAGCTTGCGCGGAAGATGCTGCCAGTTCTGCCGTTTCGACCGCCGCAGCCGTTCCAACGCCGCGCGTTTCAAGATCGCGCGCACGAGCCAGCGCCTGATCACGCAGACTGGCTTGCGCGCGGGCCGCTGTCAGTTCGTCCTCGGCCAACAGAAGCGCGCGCTCGGCATCACGAAGTTCGGCCTGCGCGTCCTGCAAATCCGCGCGTACACGGTCGCGGGCGGCCTGCGCCTCGACCGGATCAATACGCAGCAGAAGCTGACCCTCTACAACCGCCCCGCCTTCGACAAGCGCATCGCTTGCCTGCAATACGGTTCCGCCTGTCGCACTGCGCAAGTCAAGTGTCCGTTGGCTACGCAACTCGCCGAAGACAGTCAGTTCCGGAACGATGGTTTGTGGTTCCAGCGTGACGACATTCACCGCAAGGACACGTTCGCGCTGGGGGAAACTGCGCGGTTCTTCATTCATGCGCGCAACCACAGCGTCACGGATCATTTCACCTGCCCACGCGATCAGGGCCAGCGTGACCGCCAACAAGAAAACACCCGTAAGGCTACGACGTAAGAACCGCATTCATTTTATCCTTGGCTTGCCTTTAGGATTTAGGCGCACACCGCATGCTGTCCAGTGTTACGCACAAAGGCGTTATTTCCGTCGCAGATGTTCGTCCAAACGCGGCATGATTTCCACAAAATTGCAGGGACGGTGACGATAATCGAGCTGTTTGAGCAAAATTTCATCCCATGCGTCCTTGCACGCACCCGGGGACCCCGGCAACGCAAAGAGATAGGTCCCCTGCGCGACACCGGCCGTCGCACGGCTTTGGACCGCACTGGTGCCGATCTTTTCCATACTGACGATGGTGAAGACCGTACCAAAAGCGTCGATCTCTTTTTCATAGACATCGCGGTGGGCCTCGACCGTCACATCGCGGCCAGTCAGGCCTGTGCCGCCTGTAGAGATGACCACATCAACAGCATCATCGGCACACCATAAGCGCAGCTGTGCCGCGATCTGATCACGTTCGTCCGCGATGATCTTGCGATCGGCAAGGGTGTGTCCAGCAGCGGAAATCCGTTCTACCAGCGTCTGGCCCGATCGGTCATCGGCCATCTGCCGCGTATCACTGACCGTCAGCACGGCAATACGGACCGGCATGAATGCCTTGGTTTCATCAATACGACTCATGGTGTCCTCACAAACAGGGAAATTCGACCGGCAGGCGGGGTATCGACAGCATGTCGCTGATTTCGCCCGCCCCGTCATCAGAGAAAATCCGATCCGCCAGATCTGTCACAAGGTCGAGGTTCGAACAAAACGGACGGGCTCCTTCGATCTGTGAGGCAACCAAAGCGTCGTAGCGGGCCCGCACCAGTTCAGGCGCTGCCGGCGGAATAGTGTTTTCCGCATAAAAGGCCAGCGCCTGTTCTAGATAGCTCTTCTGCCGTGCGCTCTGCGCGGCAGGCAGGCTGCCTTCACAGGCCAACAGTGCACTTTCGATGGTGGCCAGAATGGTAACGTAGCAGCCCACAGCTCCCTGACCGCTTTCGTCAATCCCGGCAAAGGTGCGCGGCAAAGCCGGATCGCGGATCAAGGCGATATCGCCGACACGCAAGAGCGAACGGGTTTCGGAAACCTCTTCGACGTCGGCGGCGTTCTGTTCGAACACAGCTTCATAGTCGACCAGATCCAGCGGATCCGCCACCAAAGGCCCGGCACAGACCGCCGCAACTATTGCCAATCGTTTCATCTGGTTCCCTTTCTAGCCACGCAACCGTGCTTTCAGTTCCAGCAAATCGGCCCAAGCTTCGCGCTTGGCAATCGGATTTCGCAAGAGATATGCCGGATGGAACATCGGCAGACACGGCTTGCCCAGGACTTCGACCCATTTGCCGCGCATCCGCGTAATGCCCGTCCGCCCGAGCAGGGCCTGACACGGGGTGTTCCCCATCAGAACGATGATGTCCGGATCAGCCAAGGCGATGTGACGTTCCAGAAATGGCAACATCATCGCGATCTCGGAAGCATCTGGCGTACGGTTCGATGGCGGGCGCCACGGCAGAACATTCGTGATATAGACGCTGTGTGCGGCATCCTGCGCCGCGCGACCCATCCCGATGGCCTCTAGCATCCGGTCAAGAAGCTGGCCCGCCCGCCCCACAAAAGGCCGGCCGGCGCGGTCCTCTTCGCGACCCGGCGCTTCGCCAATGATCATCACCTTTGCCTCCGGATTGCCGTCGCTGAACACGAAATTGCGGGCGCCGCGTTTCAACTCGCAATGCTCGAACGCCTGCATCGCAGCAGCCAGCGCTCCAAGATCATGGGCGGTTCCGGCAGCCGTTCTGGCAATTGCCACAGCATCAACCTGTGGCTCCTCCGGCGCAGGTGTCGTACCCGCAGCCTTTTCAGCCGTCATAACTTGCGGCGCGGGCTTCACCGCTTCGAGCGCGTAGCGATCTACAGGCGCGTCCAGAATGGCATCTGTCGCCCCCAGTTCAACCTGCCACTCCAAGAGTGCGCGGTCGGTCCAATATGTTTCGGTCGAATCCATTGCGCCCAGGATATGCCGGATCGACAGAGATGTGCAGTGCCTGCGGCATTGATGCAGGCCCGTCACCCGCCTATAAGACCCCGAACTGCTGAAATGAGGGTCCGATGACATTCCGCGCCAGGCATCTTTTGGGTATCGAACCTCTGCACCCTACCGAGATCACCACCCTGCTGGACCTTGCCGACAGCTATGCTGATCACAACAGGCGCGGGGTCGCGCACCGTGATGTGCTGGCGGGTCTGACGCAGATCAACATGTTCTTTGAAAATTCCACCCGCACACAGGCCAGTTTCGAACTGGCCGGCAAACGGTTAGGGGCGGATGTAATGAACATGGGGATGCAGGCGTCCTCTATCAAAAAGGGCGAGACACTGATTGATACAGCACTCACCCTGAACGCCATGCGCCCCGATCTGCTGGTAGTGCGGCACCCCCATTCGGGCGCGGTCGATCTGCTGGCGCAAAAGGTCAACTGCGCGGTGCTGAATGCGGGCGACGGCAAGCACGAGCACCCGACGCAGGCACTCTTGGATGCGCTGACGATCCGCCGCGCCAAGGGACGGCTACACCGCCTATCTATCGCAATCTGCGGCGATATCGCCCATAGCCGTGTTGCGCGATCCAACATCATGCTTTTAGGCAAGATGGAGAACCGCATCAGGCTTATCGCGCCACCCACGTTGATGCCGTCCGGCGTCGCGGATTTCGGCGTCGAGGTCTTCGAGGATATGGAAGCAGGGCTGCAAGACGTCGATGTCGTCATGATGCTGCGCCTTCAGAAGGAACGTATGGATGGTGGGTTCATCCCGTCCGAACGGGAATACTTTCACCGCTACGGTCTGGACGCCGCCAAACTCGCCCATGCCAAGCCTGACGCCATCGTTATGCACCCCGGTCCGATGAACCGCGGGGTCGAAATCGACGGAAATATTGCTGACGACATTAACCGCTCGGTCATTCAGGAACAGGTCGAAATGGGCGTCGCCGTGCGCATGGCCGCAATGGATCTGCTCGCACAAAACCTGCGGGCCGGACGCAAGGCTGTGATGGTATGACCACGCTGACGATCCCTGCAAACGATCACGGTCAGATCAGGGTCTTTGCAATTGATGCGGCCCTGCCTGCTGACGCGATCGACAAGACCCCGCGCGGGCTGGAATATCTTTTTGAAGCCGACCTGAACCCTGATTTCATCGATATTGTAAGGATCGGGGATTTGGACGAAATGCCACTCAGCACGTATATCGCCACCGGCTATGACATGCCCCCCGATCTGGTCGACAAGGCCGCCGTCGATGCCATTACCGGCTATGCAATTCTGTTGCTGTCGCGTGCAACGGGCGGGATCGAAACCACGCTGACTTTGGCTGATGGGTTGCACCACGTAACAACCTACAGTCCGGTCGCAAGGATTGTCCCACCCCAACCGCTGCCGGATGCATCTGCGAAAGGTGTTCTGGAACCAAGACCCACCAAGCCGCGGAAATCTGACGCGCGCATGAGCGGCATTGTCGCAATGTACGCACTGCTGGCGATGTTTGCGCTTGTGGCGCTGATGATCTGGGTAGGCGGCTAGATGACAGAACGGTTGCTCTGAAATGTATTTCCCGCCAAAACCCCTTGAAGCCCCGCGCCGAGGACACTGCGAATGACCGCCACTTTCTTTGCCAACGCCCGTTTGATCGACCCGATCACCCTGACCGACGGCCCGGGCGCAATCCTGATCGAAGACGGTATGATCAAAGAGGTTTTTGACGAAGGGACCCCACCACCAACGTCTGCCAATGTGGTCGATTGCGGCGGGCAATGCCTTGCTCCCGGGATCATCGACGTGGGCGTAAAAGTCTCGGAGCCCGGTGAGCGGCACAAGGAAAGCTTCCGCTCTGCGGGACGCGCTGCAGCCGCTGGCGGGGTTACAACCATCGTCACCCGCCCTGACACGACGCCCGCGATCGACACCCCTGAGACGCTGGAATTCGTCGAGCGCCGCGCCCAGCAGGATGCACCTGTGCATGTGCTTCCTATGGCCGCCCTGACCAAAGGCCGCGACGGGCGCGAGATGACCGAGATCGGCTTTCTG
>CAZTKF010000012.1:0-60573 GCA_964614205.1 uncultured Loktanella sp.
CCACTCCGACGTTGTACCAGTACCATGCTTCAGGGTTGATCGGCTCGCCCACGGTGCCCAGCACCTTGATATCGGACAGATCGTATTTCTCCACGTAATCGTTCCCCTGCGCCATAAGCGCGCGAATGGCTGTTGGCGCGGTGTAAAACTGGTTCACCTTGTGCTTTTCACAAACAGCCCAGAAACGGCCCGCATCCGGATAGGTCGGCACACCTTCGAACATGATCGTGGTCGCGCCATTCGCCAGTGGGCCGTAAACGATATAGCTATGGCCGGTCACCCAGCCTACATCCGCGGTACACCAGAAGATATCGCCATCGTGGTAATCAAATGTGTATTGCTGCGTCATCGCGGCATAAACCAGATAGCCACCGCTGGAGTGGACCACGCCTTTGGGCTGGCCCGTGGAACCCGATGTATAGAGAATGAAGAGCGGGTCTTCGGCGTTCATCTCTTCCGGCGGACAATCGGCGCTGACCTTATCTTCCATTTCATGCAGCCAGTAGTCCAGTTCACCACGCCATGCGATCTGCTGGCCGGTCCGCTTGACCACAAGGCATTTCACTTCGTCAAAGTCATTCAGCAGTGCCTGGTTCACGCTGTCCTTGAGGTTGGTCACGCGACCACCACGCGGGGCCCCGTCAGCGGTGATCACCACCTTGGCGTCACAGGCGTTGATCCTTGCGCCCAGCGCCTCGGCGGAAAAACCCGCGAAAACAATGGAATGGATTGCGCCGATCCGCGCACAGGCAAGCATTGCATAGGCGGCTTCAGGGATCATGGGCAGGTAAAGCACAACGCGGTCACCCTTGCCCACGCCCATTTCCTTAAGCACATTCGCCATCAGCGAGGTTTTCTTGTGCAGCATTTTGTAGGTGATGTGCAGCGCCTCATCATCGGGGCTGTCGGGCTCCCAGATGATGGCGGTCTGATCGCCACGGTCTGCCAAATGCCTGTCGATACAGTTGGCGCTGACATTCAAGGTGCCGTCTTCGTACCATTTGATGTCAATGTTACCAGGCGCAAAGCTGGTGTTCTTGACGCGCGTATAGGGCTTGATCCAGTCAAGCCGCTTGCCATGTTCGCCCCAGAATGCATCGGGGTCGTTGATGGACGCGGCATACATCGCATCATAGGCTGCTTTGTCAGCATGTGCGCCCGCGGCCATTTCGGCTGATGGCGGATATGTTCCTGCTGGTTGATCGGTCACGGCAATTCCCTCCCTGATAGTCTCTCCCGGCTTTGGGTGCTTGGCCCAATGCCTCCTCGGCACGCATCATGGCGAAAACGGCTCGGAATCCAAGCCGTCTCGGGCCCGGATTCCATAATAAGTAAAGCCGCGCACAAAGTAAGCTTTGACGTGCGTCAAGAGTTTTACAGAGAATGCCAAGGTGCGGGGCACTGGCCCCCGATCACCCACCGGTCATTTTCAGCCGTCGTGACGAAAGGCAAAGCCTACAACATCGGCGCGTGTCAGGCCACGTGCTTTCAATTCTTCATCAGAGATCGCTGCAAGCTCTCGCAGCGTTTGGGCGCGCGCAGTGCTGGTCGCAAGGCTTTTCAGCGCAGTGCCCATCGCGTGGAACGGCACGGCAAGCAGTTCAAGCAGCATTTCACGGTTGGAAATCAGGGTATTATCGGGACGGAGTGACATTTTGAGCCTCGTAGCTATTAATCTGCAACCTCCCGCGCGCAGACCTAATTCAGCAAACCAACCTCAACAACGTACACAAATGCAAACCCACCATGCACGTGGTGCATGATGGGTCTTGTTCCGCGTGTTCGCTGGACGTGCCTAGGATGGTTTTTCTGCCGACTTTCCATCCCAAGGCGCATCTGCAACGGTCACTGTCTTGCCACGCTTGGTTGTCTTGGCGGCCCCTGCGACAGAGGCTTTTGGTGCTGGCGCGTTCGCAGCAGCCTTGCCCGTCGCTGCCTTTGTCGGTGCCGGCTTAGGTGTAGCGCCCGCCTGATTAGTCTGCTTCGGTGTAGCAATATTCTTTGGGACCGTGGGTGCGGCAGTCACCTTTGGCGCGGGGGCTTCTTTCGCATCGGATGCCATGACCGCTGCGGGCGCGGCTTTTGCGACCGTTGCCTTTTTCGTGGCAGCCCGAGGGGCGGCTTTTTTGGGCACAGCGGCTTTTTTCACTTTCGATGGCGCCGATTTCGGCTTGGCGGGCTGTTTTGCTTTTTTTGCGGGCGCTGTTGCCGGATGCTCTGTGGCACTGGCCGCAGGCTTTTTGTCTGCCACAGCCGGAGCCTCGGAGGCGACCGCCATGGGCTTGGTCACTGTTTTATTTGCAGCCCGAGTCACTTTGGCCTTTGGGCCCGCCTTTGTGACCTTGGCAGCCACTGCCTTTCCGGCAGGTTTCAGGGTTGTTTCATCAGGTGCAACGACGTTGCTTTTCCAGGCAAGCGCATAGGGTGCAGCCAGCGCGCGCTGCGCGAGAGTGGTTTGTTCGATCAACGCATCAGCAAGGCGCATTTGCTGACCGATGACGGCACTTGCAACCTGCATACTTTGCGCTGTGAATGAGAGTGTCAGTGCGGGTGTCATTCTGTTTCCCCTTAGTTCTGTGAACGTCCCCACAACTATAGCGCAATTCTTTCGGCAGTGCAGCATTTTTCTGCACTGCGGCATAAGTACTTGGCCTCACTGCAAAAGCCTGCAACCAAACCCAAGCGGGTACCCGGATGGGTGCCCTGATGTCTTATTCTGCCAGAGCCGTCAGTCCGTCTGGTCCATTCTGACCGCATAGCGTACCTGCCCCTTGACTGGCTCACTCCAGTTCAGATGAACATCACGCAAGTCGCTTCCCTGCTGTCCCTCGGACCACGGAAGGTCATGCACACGAAAGCCGCTGGCATTCGTAATCGCCCCCGCCGGAGCCACGCTTTCTACCGTCATCGCCCGCCCGCCAAACGGCAAGGCAGTGCCGGTCTGCATGACCCAGGTCGCTGCCTCGGTCGCCTGCGCGTGTGTCAATGCGGCCGGATTGGACACGGGTTCGTTAACGTTGTGGAACGTGTTTCCTGTGAACTCAAAGCTGCGCGTCCGGCCATAGTCGAGATCGGCAAAAGTCGTATCCACGTTCTCGACCCGATCGATCCGGCCATTGATCGAACGGAAAACATTTCCGACAACGGCAAAGCCATTGATGAAATGCCCGGGGCCATAAGGCTTGATCACGATGAAATTGAACCAGTCCGCCACATCATTGGTGGTGAACATATTGCCTGTGATCGTCAGGCCACCAAAGGAAAACTGCGTTCCCAAGGCAGGGGTCGCGTCATGTTCGTTGGTCCATTCGATAAAATTGTTGTCGCAGTAGTTGCCTGTGAGAATGCTCTTAGGATTAGGCAAGGTCAGAATGATGCCCCCCATCCGCACGCCGTTCACCTCATCATCACCGTGGAACCAATGGTTGCCGCTGATCAGGTTGCCAGACCCGGCCAGAACACAGAAATGTTTGAACTTGCTGGTCCGGTTGTCCCTGATCTTGATGTCATTGGCGTTGGCATTGAACCCGATACTGACACGGGCGGCGACGGGGGTAGCCTGCTCGTCGGAGATCAGTTGACAGCGGTCAATCATCATCCCCTGACACCCCCGACCGGGAGACGTGATCCCCCGATCCTTGGGTTTGTTCACAAAGCAATCGCGGACATGGAAGGTAAATCCGTCCGGCGCCATCATGATGCCGCTTGCAACGCCGCGCCCCTGAAACTCGATGTCATCCAGAATGAACTGGCTCAGCTTCTCGTATCCCGAGAAATCCAGCATGTACTGGAAGCGGGTGAAGGTAAAAACCTGCGTGCCTTCCGCATCGAACAGCGGGCGGCTCAACTCCAGCGTTTGCGCGCTCTCGTTAACCGAGGTCACGTAGATTTCGCGCCCCACACCATTTCCCTGCACCAAGGACCCTACCGCGATGTTGGCAATGTCAACGACATTCGTCAGGCGGTTGTCATCACTTGCCGCATATGTCGCCTGTGATGTCACCTCAACCGTATCCCACGCGGAACCGTCGGCTGGTTGAAACTGACCGTTCCGGATAACACGACGTGTCTCGAACCGAGTACGGCTGGGGTCAGCAGCCTGCATATCAACAGGAGCCGTCAGCAAAACACGGCGACCGCACAGATCAAAAGAATCATGATCAGCAAAATTGATAAGCGCCTGATAGGCCTTCTTGAACGCCAGCTCTTCGTCCTGAAACGCAGACAGGTAACTGTCATAGTCAAAGCCCTGCTGGAGAATGAAGCGAAACGCCTGAGACTGCACAATGCGCCCCACAAACCGTACGGGATTTTCCATCGTTACATTGTCTGCAAGCAGATAGTCACCCTCTGGCACCATCACCGTCCGGCCCTCAGCCGCAGCATCTGCAGCATTGAATGCGGCACTGTCGTCGGTAGTGCCATCGCCCTTCGCGCCATAGTCGCGGACATCAACAAGGCCCATCAGATCACCGCTGAACGCTGACGTCACATCGGTAATCGTGATATCATCTAACCGCACCACACCACCGGTCGGACCGGTCAGATCAATCCCGAAGTGGCCGTATTCAGCGCCCGTCCAAACCAGATCAACACCGTTGCGATCCGCCGTTGCAACAATGGCTGTTATCTCGACGATCGCCCCATAGGTCGTCAGCTGCACCGAAGGACCGACTTCCGTCACGCCTGTTAGTTGGGCCCCACCGCCTGCGCCGGCCCAGCCCGCGATACTGACGGCTGGCATCGGACCTGCAACCGCCTTGACCCGTGCTTTGATCTGAAGATAGCACTCTGGCATTATGGGGGTTTCGCCTTTGTAGCGGACCCGCGCCGTTGCATCGATCTTGAGCAATTCCAAACAGCCCGCAAAATCCTGATCGGCCGCAACAAAGACACCTGAACCACTGCCCGCATAGGTGTCCGACCCGGGCGTGCCATCAGTACTGGACCACAGGGCAAGCCCCGCGGAAAACGGCAATGGATCAAAAACGATTCCGTCGGTGATTGCTTTGTTCATGAAAAAGAGCCCCTGAAGCTTGAGAAACGCAAAAGGGCCCGGTGCGAAACCGGGCCACCTTTCGAAGGGCTATCCTCATGATCTAAAAAGTGGCTGACAGCACCGTAACGGTCAGCCGTGCAACAAGTCAGGCACCGACGTCAGGCGACGGCAACAACTGGACACCGTTGATCTGCCAGCCCTGAGCCGTTTCAACCATCTGATAGTCGAGAATATGCAGGCCGCCCTGCGCATCGCGCACCATGACTTTTTGCCAAAGATTGCCGCGCACATCCCGAAGCTCAAGAAATCGCACGTCCGCGTTGTCCCATACCATCGGATAGCCTTGCTGGACCATCATGCCAAAGTTTCCGGGATTGCCGAAGAGCCGCTTGATATTCGGGCTAGCATACTCCCAAGCCTGTGAAATATCACGGTTATTAAACGCATTGAGCTGACTGCTAATCACGTCTTCGATTGCGTCGGCATCCTGCGCAACGGCTGACGTTGCCACCATCCACAACCCGAAAACCAATGCCAATATGCGCATGATCAGCGTCCTCCTGTGCTCTCTTCTATTAAGAGATACGCAGGAAAACGCGGATTAGTTTCAATTCTTTTGCGATGTTGAGCCTAGGCAGCCAGTTGCTGCTCGATCAGGGCGATCGTTTCATCCACACCGTAAAGCGCGATAAACCCGCCAAAACGTGGCCCTTGCGATGCCCCTAAAAGTACCTCGTAGAGAGCCGTAAACCACGTGCGGAGCGGATCAAAGCCGTGATCCTTGCCCACCGCAAAGACCATGGTTTGCAGCTCTTCCGCATCCAGTCCGCCGTCCCAGGCCTTCAGCCGCTCGGCCAGATCAGATATCGCCGCGCGTTCCTGATCGGTTGGCGCGCGGTAGACCTTCGCAGGCTTCACAAAGTCATTGTAATAGCGCACCGCAAAACCGGCGGCCTCATCCATCTGCGGGTTCTTTTCGGCAGAAGCCTCGGGGGCGTAGCGCTTGATGAAACCCCAGAGCGTTTCCTTGTCTTCGGCCCCCGAAACAGACGCCAGATTCAACAGCATCGCAAACGGCACCACCATGTCAGAGGTCGGGACATCCTTGCCGTGAATATGGAATACCGGATTGTTCACACGACCCGCGGCATCCTGCGTCGCATAGGCGCGCAACTGCTGGTGATACTCGTCCACCGCCTTGGGGATCACATCGAAATGCATCCGTTTGGCTGTTTTTGGCTTGAGATACATGAAATAGCTCAGGCTCTCGGTCGAGGCATAGGTCAACCATTCATCGATTGATATACCGTTACCCGAAGACTTGGAAATCTTCTGACCGTTCTCATCAAGGAAAAGCTCGTATGAGAAATGGTTCGGCTTACGCCCTCCGAGAATCTCGCAGATCCGGTCGTAGATCGCTGTGTTGGTCGCATGTTCCTTGCCGTACATCTCGAAATCGACATCCAGCGCCGCCCAGCGCGCGCCAAAGTCGGGCTTCCACTGCAATTTCACATTTCCACCGGTCACCGGCAGGGTCCATTCACGGCCATCCGGATCGTCGAATGTTATCTCGCCCTTTTCGCCGTCTACATGCTTCATCGGCACGTAAAGAACGCGGCCCGTTTCAGGGTGGATCGGTAGGAAGATCGAATAAGTCTCGCGGCGTTCTTCGCGCAGGGATTTCAGCATCACGGCCATGATCTCGTCATAGCGGGCAGCGGCACGCAACAAGACCTCATCAAATTGGCCGGACCGATAGAACTCACGCGCCGAGTAAAACTCGTATTCAAAACCGAAAGTGTCCAGAAACCGCCGCAGCATCGCGTTGTTATGATGGCCAAAGCTTTCATGCGTGCCAAAAGGATCAGGGACGGACGTCAGCGGCTTGTGCATATGCTGGGCCAGCATTTCCTGCTGGGGCACATTGCCCGGAACCTTGCGCATACCGTCCAGATCGTCCGAAAAGCAGATCAGCTTGGTTGGGATATCCGAGATCACTTCGAACGCACGGCGGATCATGGTGGTGCGCAAGACTTCACCGAATGTGCCGATATGCGGCAAGCCGGACGGGCCATAGCCGGTCTCGAACAGCACATACCCCTTCTCGGGCGGCTTGCTTTCATACCGTTTGAGCAATGCGCGTGCCTCTTCAAAGGGCCAAGCCTTCGACGTCATCGCCGCTTCACGCATATTGCTCATATTCTTTTCTCGCATCATCAAAGGGCGTCATTATGATCGCCGCCGCGCGCACTCCCTATTGCGAGACACGCAAGGCGTCAATAAATGTGGGGGCAGATGTAAAGGAATTGATCATGCTCGAAGACGCTCCATTGACCGCGCAAGACGCATTGGCCGCCCTGATGATCGCGGTTTCCGCCTCTGACGAGAATATTCGCACAGCGGAACTCGTGAAAATGAGCAATGCCATCAACAACTTGCCCGTTTTTGACGGCTACGACCCAGAGCGGCTGCCACGCATGTCCAAAATGGTTTTCGACCTGTTTGAACAAGAAGACGGGCTGGAGGCACTGTTTGGCCTGATCCGCACCGCATTGCCCGAGCGGCTCTATGAAACAGCCTATGCGCTGTCCTGCGACGTTGCAGCGGCAGATGGGCGTGTCGTGGGCCCCGAAGTGCGCATGCTGGAAGAGATTCGCGACGAGTTGGACCTTGATCGCTTGCACGCGGCAGCAATCGAACGTGGCTCGCGCGCGCGGCACATGACGCTTTGATCAAACTGCGCTAAACGCCAGATGCTTTAGGATATCCTGCTGCAAGCGGCGAGCACGCCGGTTCCATCCCCGTGCACCCGGCGGGCTTTCTGCGCCCGTCAGCTTTCCCGCTTCGCGAGCGTCCAGATCGGACGCAAAGATCGCGAATGCCAGATTGCGGCCACTCTTGGTTCGGACATAGCCAGCAAGGGTCGACACAAAGTTCAGTGTGCCCGTCTTGGCCTTTACAGAAACCTGCCGGTCATCAATCACCTGACCGTCACTCCCGACAAGAGGAATATCACGCAGGATCGGATGCAGCGTCGTCATGACATCCGGCGCACATAGCATACGCACCATATCAGCTGGCGACACGCGCGATTGGTCGCCCAGCCCCGAGTGATCAACGAAGGACGGTGATATCCCACCTGCGCGTTTATCGGCCCAGCGCGACATGCCAAGGGCAGAGGTCCGCAATCCCCGCAGTGCCCCGACCCGCGCCGCAGTTGCGGTCATGCCGGCGGCTTCTGCGGTGAGATTTGTCGAATAGCGCAGCATGCCGCGCATCATTTCGGCCAGTGGGGCGCTCTCAAAACTAACAAGAGGTGTGCCTGTTGGCGCATCCGCTGTTTCCTTCGGGGCTTTCAAGACAATCCCATGGCTCCGCGCAAACGTGGCAAAAACTTCACCTGCATAGAGTGCCGGATGACGGACCGGCAGCCATCGCGACCCTTCCCTATTCAAAGCGGAGCCGGCCACAGTCCATTGGTCCACATCCCCCGCGTCGCGGTACGTGAAGACAGGCGCACTGCGGTCCACCACCATGATCTGTGCTGTTGTTACAACCGGGCGGTAATTTTCACTGCGGGCATCCATCGCCGTCACGTAATCTTCACCTTCCAACTTCCACTCGAAATGAACGCGGTTGTAGTTAAGGTTCAGACCCGTGACCGTTGGATTGTACCCAAGATAATCGAATTGGCTGTCATCAATCTCGTCCTGATTGATCAACGCGTCATCCCAGACAAGGAAATCCCCCCTGACCTCGCGCAGATCGGTCGCCTTGAGCCGCTTTGCAAGTTCGGCGATCTGGTCAGTTACGAGGGTTGGATCACCGCCACCGGCCAAGATCAAATTACCATCTAAAATACCGTCCCTTACCTCTCCTTCAGCAAATATGCGTGTCTTGAAGGCATGCTCTTCCCCCAGCGCCTCTATTGCGTAGAGTGCTGTGAAGGCTTTAGTGACGCTTGCGGGTGGCTGCGCTTTGCTACCCGCGATATCCTCTTTGACCTCGCCTGTCTGCAGGTCGAAAACGACAACCGCGAAGTCACCGGAAAATTCTCTTGATGCCACCATTTTGCTAATCGTATCCCGAGCGGGGACGCGGGCAACGGGACGAAGCGACGTAAGTGGCGCTTCGGAAAACGCCGAGGTGGCAAGCGTCGAAGCAGCTCCTGCCAACAGGGCGCGACGGGACAGACGCATCACCATTCACCCCGCTTGCGAATGGCCGTGGAGGACTGATCCGACATCGGCAGATTGACAAAGGTCCATGCAGGAGCATCGGCATGACCCAAGATATGCGCAGCCCGCCCCGGCAGACGCGCGTGCGCATAGAGTCTGGCCGCCTTTGACAGACGCGCCGAAATACGGTCTCCGGGCCGGGCAAAGACGCCAACAGGCACAGTTTCCATGATCCAGCGCCAGTCCTGCCAACGATGGAACTGTGCCAGATTGTCAGCACCCATGAGCCAGACAAAGCGGACCCCAGGGTAGCGGCGGCGCAATGCCATCAGTGTTTGCGCGGTATAGCGCGTACCGATCTGTGCTTCGATATCCGTGATGGTCACACGCGGGTGCTGCATAATGGCCCGCGCAGCCTGCATGCGGTCTGCCAAAGGCGCGGGGCCGTCTTGCTTTAATGGATTTCCCGGAGACACCAGCCACCAGAGTTGATCGAGACCGAAGCGTTTCAGAGCTGCCTTGGAAATATGGACATGTCCGGCGTGCGGCGGATCAAATGACCCCCCCAAAAGGCCGATCACCTGACCGGGCTTCGCAACTGGCGCTGCCCCCTTCATTCCTGCCACACCTGAGGAGCGTAGTAAGGGCAAGGCAGCAGCATTTTGTCTTCATCGGTTGGTTTCATGTGTCACGTAGTAGCCATTTCATTGGCAAGACTGTCAATCCGTGCGGCTTCCATGGCAACGCCCTTCTAACCGCCTTGCAGCCAATCATTACAACATCTCCCGGTGCCTCTTTTCATCATATCACATGCGTGACAATGTTCGGCCATGACTGATTTGACAACGCGCAGTGGCGCCCCGCTTTCAAGACTCACATTCGGTGCGATGCAGTTCGGCGGCAAGGCCGACCCATCCGAAAGCAAGGCGATGTTTGAAGCCGCCCATGGCGGCGGCATCAACCATTTTGACACGGCATATATCTATACCGAAGGTGCATCGGAAACGATCCTCGGCCCACTGATCAAACCGGCGCGCGATGATATCTATCTCGCGACAAAAGCCGGATACAGCGCTGGCGCGTCGCGTGCAAAAATACTCGAGCATTTCGATATCTCGCGCAAGCGGCTGAACGAAGACGCCGTCGACTTGCTCTACATGCACCGATTTGATGACGACACACCGCTGGAGGAGACATTCAGCACCCTTGCCGAGTTGCAGTCGCAAGGCCTGATCCGGCATATCGGCGTGTCCAACTATGCGGCTTGGCAGGTGATGAAGGCACAGGCCGTTGCGCAATCGTTTGGCACCAGAATTGATGTCATCCAACCGATGTACAGTCTTGTAAAGCGGCAAAGCGAAGTAGAACTCTTTCCGATGGCCGCAGACCAGCGCATTACAGCGGTGCCCTATTCACCCCTTGGCGGCGGACTGTTGACCGGCAAATATGCAAATGGCGGAACAGGCCGCCTGACCGAGGATGCGCGTTACAGGTCACGCTATGACCAGCCTTGGATGCATGACACCGCAAAAAAACTTGCAGATTTGGGTGCAGGCATCGACATCAATCCGGCAACGCTAGCAGTTGCCTGGGCGGCGGCGCATGCGGTCCGGCCGCTACCCATCATCTCGGCAAGATCAGTCGAACAGTTGCAGCCCTCACTGGATGCCCTTGCTTTTGAGATAAGCTCTGATCTTTATGACCAGATCACGGCGCTCAGCGTTACACCGCCGCCTGCGACCGACAGGCTCGAAGAGCTATGATTGATTTCCTGATCATCGGCGGAGGCGTCGCCGGCGTTTCCGCAGCGGCACGTTTTTCCAAGCTCGGCAGCGTGATCCTTTTGGAAGGCGAAGATGCGCTGGCCTATCACACATCCGGCAGGTCAGCGGCGTTGTTTGAACAAAACTACGGCAAACCCTCAACGATCGCATTGAACTTGGCCAGCTATGGATTTCACGAAACGCAGGGTATCCTCAGCCCGCGCGGTCTCTTGCTGGTTGGCAGCCGAGACATGGCGGATACCTTTGCGGATGACCAAAAGCAGATGCAGATCGACAGCATCACACTGAAAGAAGCCAAGGACATGGTCCCGATCCTGAACGACGCTGTCGTCGATCGCGCGGCTTATCACGACTCGGCGTGGGATATGGATACCGACAGGCTGATCCAGACATTTGCGCGCATAGCCCGCGAAAACGGTGGGACCATTCGCACCAAGATGCTGGTTGATACGATAGCAAGAACAGATGCAGGATGGGCCGTCAGCGCGGGAACAGAACAGTTCGAAGCGCGCAACCTTGTGAATGCCGCAGGCGCTTGGGTCGACCAGATCGCGGAAATGGCAGGAATCGCACCGCTTGGTTTTACGCCGCTGCGCCGTTCGATGGCACGTATCCCTGCACCGGGTGGCCATGATGTGAGCAAGTGGCCAATGATATTCGGGCCGGGCGAGGACTGGTATGCCAAACCGGACGCGGGCGCGCTGATCGTGTCCCCCGCCGAAGAAGACCTGACCATTCCGCATGATGCCTATGCCGACGACATGGTGTTGGCCGAAGGGCTGGCACGCTATGAAGCCAATGTCACCGAACCCGTCACACGCCTACTAAGTTCATGGGCCGGCTTGCGAACATTTTCACCGGACCGCACACTGGTACTAGGCCCCGATGTGCACGACCCCAGCTTTGTCTGGTGCGCCGGCCAAGGCGGCTACGGGATGCAATCCAGCCCCGCAGCCAGCCAGTTGCTGGCCGATCTGGTCAGCGGGAGCCCTTCTGAACTGGACCGCGATACCATTGCCGCCTTGTCGCCTGCGAGGTTTGCATGACCGAAAACACTAATAGCCACGGGCAGCCCATCGGCGTACCGGTTCCGGACTGGAGCGGATGTGCACCCGTTCCGCATACGCCGATGCACGGGCGCTTCTGCGATCTTGTGCCCCTTCAACAAGCACATAGCAGCGGCCTTTACGCGGCTTTCTCGCAGGATGAGACAGGAACACTCTGGACCTACATGCCTGTCGGACCATTCAAGACAGAGGCCGACTATGCCGCGTGGGTCGCCAGCGCCTGCACCAGTAAAGACCCGCTGTTCTTTACAATCATTGAAAAGAAAACCGGCAGACCACTTGGCGTTGCCAGCTATCTGCGCCTTCAACCGCAGAACGGGGTGGTTGAGGTCGGCTTCATCACGTTTTCACCCGCGCTTCAACGAACACCGATGGCGACCGAGGCCATGTATCTGATGATGAAACGTGCCTTCGACATGGGCTATCGGCGCTATGAGTGGAAATGCGATGCTCTTAACGCCCCATCGCGGCGTGCAGCACAACGGCTGGGGTTTCAATACGATGGGCTCTTCCGGCAGGCGCAGGTCTATAAGGGGCGCAACCGTGACACAGCATGGTTCTCGATCCTTGATAAAGACTGGCCGCATCTGAAGGCAAAGTTTGAGACCTGGCTTGAACCTGCCAACTTTGATGCGAAAGGCACCCAAAGAACGGCACTGGGGGTTTCCTTACCTGATTAGCGAATTAGGTCAGGTTTTCCCGACTGGTTCGTCACTGGGAATAACGCAGAATACTATGATTTACACTTATTTGAGGAAAGCACTTTGATGAAACGTTTCATTCTTTCAACTACGATATGTCTGCTGCCCGCCGTCGTTTCCGCTGAAACACGGCTTGAGCGGTTTGAAGCTTTGTCTGACCAGATCAGTGCCGTCATGATCACGATGTTTTCGAATGAAATCGAGCAGGCCGGTGGTGATGCTTCGGCTCTGCGCGCGCTTGATGGCATGATGCCACCATGGAGCGATGAAATCCGCCAAGCCGCCGATTGCATTCTTGAAGAGTACGTTGCCGAAACAAGCTCATCCGCCGTCGATGAGATGTTGGACAGAATGGAAGAAATCGTACCCACACTGGCGACCATGACGATGACAGAGGCCACCGAAACCGGTGTCCTTGAGGAAATGACACCACAGGGCCTGACCGATGATCGCATGATGGAAATCAACAGCGCTTGCGGCATGATGGAACTGCAAATGGAAGCCAGTCAGAAGTCCGGCTTCATGGAAGCAATGATGGCAGCCGGATCAACGGTCCCTGACAACAACTAGGCTTGGTGAAAGCGCAATGGCTTGGTGTTTTCACGAACCACCATGCCTTTGGCCTCCAAATCAAGCTGCACACATTTCTGCCACCAGCCTGCCGTTGCACCGCCCGGAAACAAGTCTTCGGGCAAATGCGCCTTGGTCGCATCGACCGTTTCTTTTGCAGTCATACCAGGTGCAGACTTGGGCAGCGTGGCCAGCATCGCGCGCTTCATGGCCATGTACTTGGCTTTGTCCACATTGGTGGTCTTGCCGGGCGCATTGATGTTCTCAACCGCAATCTTGCCTGACATCGACAACCCTTTCTTTGGTGTAAGGTGGGGTCAAGCCCACCTTACAGGGGCACATATGTCAACCATCCACACGGATTGCTGCGTTCTTGGGATCATAAGGGCTGTCTTCGACAATCTCTGCATCCCACAGCTGATCCAGCATCTTGACTTGGATCTTTGTGCCAACCTCGGCCAATTCCGGCTTTACGTACCCCATGCCGATCGACTTTCCGAAAGCCACAGAATACCCGCCCGAGGTCAGACGGCCCACGCGCGTGCCGTCCATCGCATAGAGCGCTTCGCGGCCCCAAGGATCCGCATCATCGGGACCATCAATCAGCAAAGTCACGCATTTTGAGCGGATGCCCTTGGCTTCCATTGCAGCCTTGCCATTGAATTCTTTGGACAAATCAACGAAACGCGGCAAATCGGCTTCCAGCGGTGTCGCGTCGCGGCCCAATTCATTGCCGAAGGCGCGATAGGATTTTTCCTGTCGTAACCAGTTCTGTGCGCGCGCGCCGACCAGCTTCATACCGTGCTTTTCACCGGCCTTTTCCAGCAGATCGAAAAGGTAGTTCTGCATCTCAATCGGGTGATGCAACTCCCACCCCAACTCACCGGTATAGGCCACGCGGATTGCATTCACAGGGCACATGCCCAACTCGATTTGCTTTGCAGACAGCCACGGAAACCGCTTGTTCGACAGCGCCGTTCCAGGATCAGCGTCCTTGATCACTTCGTTCAGAACATCACGGGACTTTGGCCCAGCAATGGCAAAGACACCCCACTGGGTCGTGACATTCTGCACCTCGATCCTGCCAAATTCGGCTTCTTTGTCCTCGACCGCTTTGCGCAGGAAATCGGCGTCATAGGCAGTCCATGAACCGGCAGAGACAAGATAGTATTCATCATCTTTCAGACGGACGATCGTATATTCTGTCCGTGTGGTTCCGTGATCTGTCAGAGCATAGGTGAGGTTGATCCGACCCACGCGAGGCAGTTTGTTTGTCGTAAACCAGTCAAGAAACGCGGTCGCCCCCGGCCCTTTGACGATGTGTTTGGTAAATGCAGTCGCGTCGATCAGGCCCACGCCTTCACGGATCGCTTTGGCTTCCTCGACCGCATACTGCCACCATCCGCCACGACGAAACGAACGGCTGTCATGGTCATTGAAACCCATCGGCGCATAATAGTTCGGACGTTCCCATCCATTCACAAATCCGAACTGCGCACCCCGTGCGGCCTGTCGGTCATAGGCAGGCGATGTGCGCAGCGGGCGGCATGCCGGGCGCTCTTCGTCAGGGTGATGCAGGATATAGACGTGGTCGTAGGCTTCTTCGTTCTTGCGCGCAGCCCATTCGGTGGTCATCCAGTCGCCATACCGCTTGGGATCAAGCGAGGCCATGTCAATTTCGGCTTCACCATCGACCATCATTTGCGCAAGGTAGTAGCCGGTCCCACCAGCGGCAGTGATCCCGAAAGAGAACCCTTCGGCCAGCCACATGTTCCGCAAGCCGGGTGCCGGACCCACCAGCGGGTTGCCGTCCGGCGTATAGCAGATCGGCCCGTTGAAATCATCCTTCAGCCCGCTTTCCTCGCAGGACGGGATACGGTGGATCATGGCCATGTACTGGTCTTCGATCCGCTCCAGATCAAGCGGGAATAGATCGGCGCGGAAACTGTCGGGCACGCCGTATTCAAAGACCGCAGGTGCACCTTTTTCGTAGACCCCCAAAATCCAGCCGCCACGTTCCTCGCGCACATAGGACTGGGCATCGGCGTCGCGGATCACCGGGTGTTCCACATTGCCTTCGGCACGGAACGCGACCAGCGCAGGATCCTTGTCCATAACGATGAACTGATGCTCGACGGGAATCGCGGGGATCTTGATACCCAGCTTCTTTGCCGTGGTCTGGGCGTGGTTGCCCGAGGCCGTCACCACATGTTCTGCTGTCACGACGATCTGCTCCTCGGACGGTACGAGGTTGCCCCCCTTCTCGATCATCTTGGTGCAGGTGACTTCCCATGCTTTGCCGTTCCAGTGGAACGCGTCAGCCTGCCATTTGCGTTCGATCATTACGCCGCGTTGACGTGCGCCCTTGGCCATCGCCTGAGTCACATCGGCAGGGTTAATGTAACCGTCTGTATGGTGATAAAGCGCACCCTTGAGATCCTCGGTCCGGATCAGCGGCCATTCTGCCTTGATCTCGTCGGGGGTCATCCAGACGTAGGGCACATCACAGGTCTCGGCTGTCGAGGCATAAAGCATATACTCGTCCATCCGCTCTTGGGTCTGCGCCATGCGCAGGTTGCCCACGACGGCAAATCCGGCATTCAGCCCTGTCTCTTCCTCAAGGGATTTATAGAAATCGACCGAGTACTTGTGGATATGGGTTGTCGCGAAAGACATGTTGAACAATGGCAACAACCCCGCTGCATGCCACGTCGAACCTGAAGTCAATTCATCCCGCTCCAAGAGCATCACATCGTCCCAACCGGCTTTGGCAAGATGATAGGCAATGGATGTACCCACCGCGCCGCCACCAACGACCAATGCTTTGACTTGCGTTTTCATGAGCGCGACTCCCTTGGCACTTTTGGCGCTAATTTGCGCGAAACAGTCCGGCAGCGAAAGAACCAGCCGACCGCTTTATGCGCAAAACCGACAATGCGGCCCTGCTCTGGCAGGGACTGGCCCGCTGCTGACCCTCGGCGGCTGCAAGGCAGCAACCTGAATGCCGCTAGAGCATCGCTGGAACCACCAGATCAGGCGGGCGGTGACCGTCTGCAAAGGTCTTGATGTTCACGATCACCTTCTCGCCCATTTCGATCCGGCCTTCGAGGGTCGCCGAGCCCATATGCGGCAGCAGGATCGCATTGGGCAATTCGCGCAGGCGCGGATTGATCTCGTGACCACGCTCGAACACATCCAGACCTGCGCCAGCGATCTCGCCTGCGCGCAGCATTCTGGTCAGGGCGTTTTCGTCAATCACCTCACCCCGCGATGTATTCACGATCACCGCTTCGGGTTTCATCAGTTTCAACCGGCGTGCATTCATCAGATGGAATGTAGATGGCGTATGCGGGCAGTTGATCGAAAGGATGTCGACCCGTGCCACCATCTGGTCAAGGCTCTCCCAGTATGTTGCGTCCAGCTCGTCCTCGATCTCGGGGCGCAGGCGTTTACGGTTGTGATAATGCACCTGCATGCCAAAGACAGCGGCACGCCGTGCCACAGCCTGCCCGATCCGTCCCATCCCCAGAATACCCAGCCGGCGCCCCTTAAGACGCCCGCCCAACATCGCGGTCGGCGACCACCCCGACCATTCATCAGACTTGGCAAGCTGCATCCCTTCGGCCATGCGGCGGGTCACGGCAAGGATCAGTGCCAGAACCATATCTGCGGTATCTTCTGTGACGACGCCCGGCGTGTTGGACACATGAATGCCGCGCTGACGCGCCGTCGCCACATCGATGTGATCAACGCCCGCGCCATAATTCGCTATCAGCTTCAACTTGTCCCCCGCGCGCGCCAACAAACGGGCATCGATCTGGTCGGTGATGGTTGGAACAAGCACATCGGCCCGCCCCATTGCATCGGCCAGCTCTTCAGAGGTCATCGGCGTGTCATCCTCGCGCAACTCGACGTCAAAAAGCTCTTTCAGTCGGGTCTCCACAACCTCAGGCAACCGTCGCGTCACGACAACACTTAGATGCTTACCTGGCATGCAATTCCCTCCCACGGGTTTTCAAGTTGGCCTTCTCGTGTCAGGTTGCGCGAAAGGGACGCGCAGCACAAGAACCGCGCGCCGCAAAAGTGAGCAGTAAGGTCAAACAATGGGTGCACTAGCGCATTGGTTTCGCGTTTTTCAGATCGCAGCCTTCGCTGTCGTCGTCGGCCTGAGCACAGGCCACGCGCAACAAAACACTAGCGGGCCCGCCATTGGCCCCGAAACGAACCTTCCCCTGCCCCGCTATGTGTCACTGCGCGCAAGCGAAGCCAATGTCCGCAGAGGGCCATCGCTGTCGCATCGAATCGACTGGGTGTTCAAACGCCAGAATATGCCGCTCCAGGTCATTGCCGAATATGGTCACTGGCGTCGTGTGATCGACCGCGATGGTCAGGGCGGGTGGGTGCATTACCGCATGCTGTCTGGTGCGCGCACCGTTGTCGTTGAGCAAGAGAACACAGCTTTGCGTAGCCGCCCGGACCCCAACGCAATGGAAAATGCACTGCTAGAACCCGGTGTTGTCGCGCGACTGGGCGCGTGCACTCCCGATTGGTGCGAGCTTTCAGCCGGCGGATATCGCGGCTGGACGCTAAAATCCGCCCTCTGGGGCGTTTCCGAAGCCGAAATCCGTGAATGACCGGACGCGATGACACCCGCCTGAACCTTTCGGCAGGGGTGCTGTCGGTGACGGTTGCGCTTGTCCTCGTGATTGCCAAACTCTGGGCCTTGGGCCAGACCAGATCGCTTGCCGTTGCGGCCACGCTGGCCGACAGCGCCCTGGACCTTATGATGTCACTGGGTGGCTTGGTGGCTATTGCCTATGCAGCCAAACCGGCGGACGATGATCATAATTTCGGACATACATCCGCCGAAGACCTGGCCGCACTCGGCCAGTCATTGTTTATATTAGTCTCGGCTGGCGTGATCGCGGTAGCAGCCGTACTGCGGCTGCTGGATAACAATGTGGTCCTGCCCGAACGCGAGGGGCAAGGCATTGCCATCATTGGCCTTTCGATCATTCTGACGCTTGGACTGGTCGTCTGGCAGCGGTATGTGGCTGCCAAGACAGGCAACAAGGTCGTCAAGGCCGACAGCCTGCATTATCTTGGTGACCTGATCCCCAATCTTGGGGCGATCATCGCGCTCTGGGCTTCGGCGGCTTTCGGGCTTCACCAGATTGACAGTGTCGTGGCTCTGGCGGCGGCGGCCTTGCTGGGCGTCGGGGCTTTCAGAATAGGCAAGACCGCATGGGACGCCCTGATGGATCGACAGGCGGAACCCGAGATGATTGCAGGCATTGCCGAGATCGCGGGGACTTTCGATGGCGTCCACGGCTTTCACGACCTGAAAACGCGTGTGGCCGGAAGCCGCGTTTTTGTGAACCTGCACATCGAACTTGATGGGTCACAGACGCTGGATGATGCCCATAGGATCGGGGCGGCCCTGCGACGCGCCATCATTGCAGCCTATCCGCAGGCCGATGTGCTGATCCATAAAGACCCCGTCGGGGTCACCAGACACCCCGACGACACCCGCCCCTAGGCTGCCTGATCCAACCCGCGCCCTTTCAACAATGCCTCGACACCCGGCATACGCCCCCGGAAGGCGGCGTATAGCTCGGCTGCGTCGACCGACCCGCCTGACGACAGAACAGTCTCTTCCAAGCGCTTTGCTGTTTCAGGGTCGAATGGATCGCCGACCTCTTCAAAGGCGGCGAAAGCATCCGCGTCCATTACCTCGGACCACATATAGCTGTAGTACCCGCTTGAATACCCGTCGCCAGCAAAGACGTGGGCGAAATGCGGCGTCGCGTGACGCATCCGAATGGCATGCGGCATCCCGATCTCTTCAAGGATTTCCGCTTGCTTCTGCATCGGGTCTGTCGGGGCCGGTCCATCGTGAAAACCCAAATCGACAAGGGCCGACGCCACATATTCAACCGTCTGGAAGCCCATGTCATAGGTCGCGGCCCCCAGCATACGGTTCAGCAGATCCTCTGGCATCGGCTTACCCGTTTCGGCATGTGTGGCAAACTCGGCCAGAACCTGAGGCACCTCAAGCCAGTGTTCATAAAGCTGGCTTGGCAACTCGACAAAGTCGCGCGCAACCGACGTGCCCGAAATGCTTTCGTAGGTCACATCTGACAGCATCTGGTGCAGCGCGTGGCCAAATTCGTGGAACAATGTCCGCGCATCGTCATAGGACAGAAGCGCAGGCTTGCCTGCCTCGGGCTTGGCGAAATTGCACACATTCACGACATGCGGACGGATATCCCCACCCAAGCGCTGTTGCGCACGCATCGCTGAACACCACGCGCCGGACCGTTTGGAGCCGCGTGCAAAGTAGTCACCAATAAAGACGGCGACATGTTCTCCGTTTCGCGTGACATCCCAAAGCCGGACATCGGGGTGGTAAACCGGGCCTTCGACAGGCGCGAAATCCAGTCCAAAAAGACGGTTTGCACAGGCGAAAGAGGCCTCGATCATGCGGTCCAACTGCAAATACGGCTTTAGTTCGGCCTCATCCAGATCATGCAATTCCTTGCGGCGCTTCTCGGCATAGAAACGCCAGTCCCATGGCTCCAGCGGCCCATCGAAACCGTCGGCATGCAGCATCTGTTCCAGAACTGCGGCGTCTGCCTCGGCTGCTGCCTTGGCAGGCTTCCACACCTGCATGAGCAGGTCACGCACAGCTTCGGGGGCTCCGGCCATTTCCGTCTCGAGCTTGAAATCGGCAAAGGTATCATAGCCAAGTAATTTTGCCCGTTCTTCACGCAGTTTCAGCGTTTCGGCTGCGATGCCCCGGTTGTCTGTATCACCACCGTTCGCCCCCCGCGCGCCCCAAGCCTCGTAGGCCTTCTGGCGCAAGTCACGGCGTTCCGAGAACTGCAGGAACGGCACAATCAAGGAGCGGGACAGCGTCACAACCGGACCTCCGGCATCTTTTTCCGCGCCTGCTGACCTTGCGGTGGCAACAACGAAATCGGGCAGGCCGACCAGATCATCTTCGCCCAGCGCCATGAACCATTGCCGCTCATCAGCCAAAAGGTTTTGCGTGAACTCGGTGCCCAGAACAGACAAGCGCGATTTCAAGGCGCGCAGTTCTTCTGCGGCCTTGCCTTCCAGTTGTGCGCCGGAACGGACAAAGCCGCGACGGGTAAGCATAAGGACGCGTCGCTGTTCATCGGTCAGATCAAGCTGGCCCCGCCTTTGCCAGACTTCTTCGACCCTTGCAAAAAGCGCTTTGTTCTCTGACACTTCAGACCCGTAGGCGCTGAGTAGTGGCGCAAAGTCACGCTGCAAGGCTTCGCGCTTTGGATTACTGTCGGCTCCGGCAATGTTGTAGAACGCCCCCAAGACACGGCCCAGCGTATCATCGGCACGTTCCAGCGCCTCGATCGTGTTTGCAAAATCCGGCGCATCAGGATTTTCGGCAATTGCGGCGATATTGGCGCGCGATTCTGCGAGGGCCGCATCGACAGCAGGGGCGAAGTCTTCGTCGGTAATCCGGTCAAAGGGTGGCAGACCGAAGGGTGTGTTCCATTCGTCAAGCAGCGGGTTTGTCATGGGGAATCTCCTTTGAAGGATAGATAGTGTGCAAGTCCGGAAACACCATAGGTCTAGCCTGCCAGAGCTAGACCCCTGCCCCCGCAAACCTTGCAGTCTGCATGGGGTTTCACTGCAATTGTCCGTGTCTGGGCATAGAGCGCGTCATAGATCAGCAAACGCCCACCAAGGCTTTCGCCAGCGCCCGTAATCAGTTTCAGTGCCTCAACCGCCATCATTGACCCGATCACTCCGGGCAACGGGCCGATCACGCCAGCTTCGGCGCAACTCGGGACCAATGCCGGATCGGGGGCTTCGGGGAATACACAGGCATAGCATGGTGTACCTTTGGCTGGATCGTAGACACCGATCTGCCCTTCCCATTGGGTCAAGGCGGCAGCGATCAACGGCTTTTTCGCCGCGACGGCACTGGCGTTCACCAGATAGCGTGTTTCGAAATTGTCGCTGCCATCAAGGATCAGGTCATAATCCGCAAAAAGGTCAGCAGCGATCTCTGCATCAAGCCTGCGATGATAAGGCCGCACCGCGACAAACGGGTTCTGCGCCTTCATGGCCTCTGCTGCAGAGTGAACCTTGGGCATGCCGATATTGCGATCAAGGTGGATCACCTGTCGTTGCAGATTGGCGTTTTCGACGACATCGTCATCAATAACGCCGATCGTGCCAACGCCGGCGGCGGAAAGATACTGCAAGGCAGGCGCACCTAGCCCTCCGGCCCCGACAACAAGGACCTTTGCATTGCGCAGCGCCTTCTGTCCTGGCCCTCCGATCTCGCGCAGAATGATATGACGGGCATAGCGATCAAGTTCAGTCTGGGAAAAACTGTCCGATTGCACCACAGGGGCCTCTTGAGATTTGACGCGGGCGCGCAAGGCACCGAGGAATTTGCGGTAAAGCCAAACCAAAACGCCAAAACCAAAGATAATCGCCCAAAGCCGCGCATCACCACCTATCGCCATGCGCAGGGGATGCCCGTCAGGTAGGATCACATGAATGACCATGACACCGACCAGAAGGATAGCCATCATATTCCAGCGCACCGCGTAGGGCACCTTCATCAACCATCCGATCACCCATAGGGTAATCGCCATTGTGCCAACCATAATCATTGACCGGTGGATCCAAAGCCGCCTGCGCCACGGACTGTTTCATCAAGCGTTTTGACCGTTTCAAATTGCGCCTGAATGACGGGCGCGACAACCATCTGCGCGATCCGCATCCCGTGCGTCACGTCAAAGTCTTCGCTCCCGAGGTTAACCATGATCACGCCGAGAGGGCCACGGTAATCGCTGTCGATTGTGCCGGGTGTATTCAGGAGTGTCATACCATGCTTCAAAGCCAGCCCCGAACGCGGCCTGATCTGCACCTCGTATCCTTCGGGGATTGCCATCCGCAGTCCCGTGGGCACAAGGGCCCGTTCGCCAGACCGCAGGGTCATAGCCACCCCGTCAGATAAATTGGCACGCAGGTCCGCGCCTGCGGCCCCTGCTGTCGCATAGATTGGCAAGCCGACACTCTGGTCAGCCCCTTCGACCCACTGGAATTGAATTGTCACGCTCACCCAATCGCCTCGGCAATACGTTCGGCCAGCATTGCCGCGACCGCCTCTTTGGACATGCGTGGCCAGCTTTCGGCACCTGTCGCGGTAATCAGGGTCACAGCATTTTCGGCTCCGCCCATGATGCCGGTTTCCGGCGACACATCATTGGCAACAATCCAGTCGCACTGCTTGCGTGCACGTTTGGCCATGGCATGCGCAATCACATCATCTGTTTCAGCAGCAAAGCCGACAACCAGCTTTGGCCGCCCCTCGGGCATCTGCGATACAGTCGCCAAAATATCGGGGTTCTCGACAAAATCGAGTTTTGGCAGGCCCGCTCCGTCCTTCTTGATCTTGCTGTTGCCTGCGTTGGCCACACGCCAATCCGCAACGGCCGCAGCAAAGACGGCGGCATCGGCGGCACCAGCCGCTTGCACCGCCGCAAGCATGTCCTGCGCCGTTTGCACCCTGACTGTCGTGACACCCATCGGGGGCGGAATGTCGGCGGGGCCGGTGACAAATGTGACGTCGGCACCCAGCGCCGCCAGTGCCTTAGCAATCGCTGTACCCTGCGCACCCGATGACCGGTTGGCGATGTAGCGCACCGGATCAATCGGTTCGTGGGTCGGACCAGAGGTGACCAATACATGCTTTCCCGCAAGCGGCCCGCCAGCCAGTGCCACATCTGCCGCAGCGATGATCTCTGGCACTTCCGCCATTCGGCCCGGACCGTATTCACCGCAAGCCATATCACCTTCATTCGGACCAACAACAAGAATGCCATCATCCAGTAATGTGGCCAGATTGCGTCGGGTCGCGGGGTGCTCCCACATGCGCACATTCATGGAGGGCGCAATCAGCACGCGCTTGTCTGTCGCCAGCAGCAGCGTAGATGCGAGGTCATTGGCATGGCCGCCAGCCATTTTCGCCATCAGGTCAGCGGTTGCTGGTGCGACGACGATCAAGTCAGCGGCGCGCGACAATTCGATATGTCCCATCTCGGCTTCATCGGTCAGATTGAAAAGATCTTGATAGATCTTGGAGGCCGACAATGCCGCAAGGCTGAGTGGTGTAACAAACTCGGCCCCCGCCTTTGTCAGAACTGGTGTCACCTGCGCGCCTTGCTCGCGCAGACGGCGCGCAAGGTCCAACGACTTGAACGCGGCAATGCCGCCTCCAACAATCAACAGAATATGCTTATCTGCGAGCATGGGGTGTCTCCGGTCAGGGTCGCCTGACACTAGGTCAGATCAGACCGGAAAGACAATGTCCGCGCTCATGCAAAAAACGCGTGGACCTCGGCGCTTTGCGCTTCGAGGCTCTTGCGCATCTTCCCGAAGGCGGCCGCTTCCAACTGACGCACCCGTTCCTTTGACAAACCCAATTCGCTTCCGAGGCTTTCCAGTGTGCGCGGATTATCGCGCAGCTTGCGCTCGCGGACAATAAACTGTTCACGATCGTTGAGACCTGACAATGCGGTCAGCAACCACTGGCGCAGGGTATCGTTGTCGTGGGTGTTCTCGACGGTTTCCGCGGCCTGCGGACCATCATCTTCCAGCGCATCAATCCACTCGCGGCCTTCATCATCTACAGACTGGGTCGCGTTCAGCGAAAAATCCGAACCGGACAGTCGCCCTTCCATCATTTCGACATCGTGCAGCGGGACGCCGACTTCAATTGCGATCAATTCCCGCATCTCGTGCTGGTCCAAGACACGGCCCTCGGCGGCGGCTTCACGCTCCAAGCGCGCCTGAACGCGACGCATGTTGAAAAACAGGGATTTTTGCGAAGATGTCGAACCTGTGCGGACCATGGACCAGTTGCGCATCACATAATCCTGGATCGATGCCTTGATCCACCAGACCGCATAGGTCGAAAACCGCACACCGCGATCAGGGTCAAACTTGTCAGCAGCTTTCATCAGGCCGACAGAGGCTTCCTGAATCAGATCGTTCAAAGGCGCGCCATAGCGCTTGAACTTGGAAGCCATCGAGATTGCCAAGCGCATATAGGCGGTGATCAAGCGGTGCAGGGCTTCTTCGTCGCGCTGATCCCGCCACGCATATGCAAGCGCCAGCTCGGTCTCAGCATCCAGCAGTTCTGCTTTCATCGCCGTTCGAGACAAAGTTTGATCAGAAAAACCGGTTATGCCCATTGTATTTCTCCCAGGTAGCATTGTCATGCATTAACTTTGTTGTCTGAAGTGGGTACGCAGGGACGAAACAGATGGATCAAAAAAAGTCGCTACAATGCCATTGCCAAAGCTCACTCTCGTTCTAGGCGGGGCCGCATCAGGCAAATCTGCTTTTGCGGAAAACCTGATCTTGCAGAACAATCATGCAGACCCGCTCTATATCGCGACGGCGCAGGTCTTTGACGCAGAGATGGCTGACAAAGTTGCAAGGCACCGCGACATGCGCGGCAACGGCTGGACAACTATAGAAGAGCCGCTCGATCTTCCTGCGATCTTGGCAAAGGTGGAATATGGCCAGCCCGCTCTTGTTGATTGTGCAACGCTGTGGCTGACAAATGTCATGCTTGCCGGGCATGATATCGAAACGCACAATGCAGCGCTTATCGGGGCCCTTGGGCAGTGCAAAGGTACTGTTATTGTCGTTTCAAACGAGGTGGGACAGGGGATCGTTCCCGACAACGCCCTGTCGCGCAAGTTCAGAAACGCCCAAGGCCGCCTGAACCAGAACCTTGCCGCACAGGCGGACTTGGTTGTGACGGTCATGGCCGGCCTTCCTCTGGCGCTGAAAGGTTCGCTCCCGTGACAAGACTGTGGATGGTGCGCCACGGACCTACCCATGCCAGATCCATGGTTGGCTGGTCCGACATCCCTGCAGACCTTTCCGATACCGCAGCCATCGGGCGATTGCGGGCGTTTCTGCCTGACGCGCCCGTTGTCTCGTCTGATCTGGTCCGGGCAACAGCCACTGCCGATATGCTTTGCCCCAAGGTCAGGTTGCCGCATGACAAGAGCCTGCGTGAAATCAACTTTGGCGATTGGGAACTCCGCACATTCCAAGACGTCGAAGCAGAAGACGCGGGCAGAATTCGCGCCTATTGGGAAACCCCCGGTCATGTCAGTCCACCCAATGGTGAAAGCTGGAACGCCGTCAGGCAGCGCGTTGACGGTGCAATCGATGGATATCTGCAGGATCGACACCGCGATCTGATCGTCGTTGCGCATTTCGGTGTGATCCTGACCCAATTGCAGCGCGCACTTGGTATCGGCGCATATGAGGCCTTTAGCCACCGCATCGACAACCTCTCGGTCACGGCGCTGCGGAGCGGTAGGGATGGCTGGAGGGTGGAACGGATCAATCACAAACCGTGATGGTCATCTTCACATATGAACGTTGGCGCGCAAAGGAAACCCGCTGCTAGAAACGACATATGACATATCAACTCTACATCGGTGATCGCACCTTCAGTAGCTGGTCCTTGCGGGGCTGGCTGATGCTCGAAAAGTTCGGACTGCCTTACAAGACGAACCTGGTCGGGCTGTATAGCGGCACCATGCAGGCCGATTTAGCCCATCTGTCACCCGCCAGAACAGTTCCCGTCCTGCAAACCGCCGAAGGATACATCCTGACCGATAGTCTGGCGATGGCTGAAACACTGGTCGAACGACACCCCGACATTGATCTCTATCCGCGCGATCCTGCAGCACGGGCGCTTGCGCGGTCCATGACAGCAGAAATGCACAGCGGGTTCGGAGCACTCAGAAGCGATTGTCCGATGATGATCCGCTTTGGGTGGAAAGGTTTTGCGCCTTCGCTGGAAGTGCGAAATGACCTTCAACGGATTGAACAACTTTGGGGTTTAGCCTTCGAACAACGCAGGACAGGCGGGCCTTGGCTCTTTGGCAACTATTCGCTGGCGGATGCATTTTACGCGCCGGTCGCCATGCGGATCACCGCCTATGATCTGCCGGTGAGCGCAGATGCAAAGGCCTATGTTGCCGCGCACCTAGCCGACCCGGCATTTCTGGACTGGCGCGAATCCGCGCTTAAGGAAGTGCATGACCCCTGGCCCTACTCCATGGACCTTCCGCGCGTACCCTGGCCGGGCGACACAAATTAACCATTCCTAAAGAACCTGGCTTTACCCGTTAACCAAGAATGGGGGACGGATATGGTCGCGCTAGCCTATACGGTTGCATTTGAAGGGATCGAGGCGCGACTGGTCGAAGTGCAATGCGCCGTCACCCCCGGTATTCCTGCATTCTCCATCGTGGGTTTGCCGGACAAGGCCGTGTCCGAAGCCCGCGAACGGGTGCGTGCGGCACTGACTGCCATGGCGATAGCATTGCCATCCAAACGTATCACCGTAAACCTGTCACCGGCCGATCTGCCGAAAGAGGGATCACACTTTGATCTGCCGATTGCTTTGGCGCTGCTGGCCGCACTTGACATCATTTCGCATGATGATGCCGTGCAGACCGTTGCATTGGGCGAGTTGTCACTTGACGGGACTCTCGTTCCGGTCGTCGGCGCCCTGCCCGCTGCCATGGCGGCCGCACAGGAAGACCGTACTCTGCTTTGCCCACATGCCTGCGGCGCAGAAGCAGCATGGGTCGGGGCAGTGAATGTCATCGCCCCGCGCACATTGGCCGACATGGTGCGGCACTTTACCGGACAATCAGTTCTGCAACCTGCAGAACCGGGGGAAGTTCTGGGCCAAACGGGCACGCGCGACCTCTCCGAAGTGAAAGGGCAGGAACGCGCCAAGCGCGCGCTGGAAATTGCGGCAGCCGGACGCCATCATGTGCTTCTGGTCGGTTCGCCGGGGTCTGGCAAATCGATGTTAGCGGCCCGTATTCCCGGCATATTGCCGCAACTGACGCCAGCCGAAGCCTTGGAAACATCCATGATCCATTCACTTGCGGGCTTGCTGGACGAAGGCGGGATCAATCGCAACAGACCATTCCGCGAACCTCACCACACAGCCTCGATGGCGGCCATCGTGGGCGGCGGACGTGGTGCCAAGCCGGGCGAAATCAGCCTCGCGCACAACGGTGTCCTTTTTTTGGACGAGTTCCCGGAATTCCCCAGAACGGTGCTCGAAACACTCAGACAACCTATCGAAACCGGCGAAGTCGTCGTTGCCCGCGCTAACGCACACGTGCGTTATCCCTGCCGTTTCATGCTGGTTGCGGCCGCAAACCCCTGCAAATGCGGCTATCTGGCCGACCCCGCAAGGGCCTGCGCCCGCGTGCCTGTCTGCGGCGAAGAATATTTGGGCCGCATCTCGGGTCCGCTCATGGACAGGTTCGACCTGCGTGTCGAAGTGCCACCCGTGGCCTTCACCGATCTTGACCTTCCAGAAACCGGCGAAAGTTCCGCCAGTGTTGCGGCACGCGTCCATCAGGCGCGCGCGACGCAAACAGCCCGCTTCAAAGATCACCCGCACGCCCGTGTGAACGCGGATATGGAGGGCCACTTGCTCGAGGAAATTGCAACGCCCGATACAGAGGGCCGGGCGCTTCTGGTCAAAGTCGCAGAACGTTTCGGGCTATCCGCGCGCGGCTATCACAGAGTGCTGCGTGTCGCCCGTACAATTGCAGATCTGGAAGGTGCGGCAGGGGTGCGTCACCCGCATATTGCCGAAGCGGTCAGCTATCGGCTCGCCATGGCGAAAGAGGTCTAACGCCGTGCCTCGATCGCCTGCCAGATCTTCTCCGCGATGTTGACCCCGTCGAAACGCTCAAGCTCCTGGATCCCCGTGGGAGAGGTCACATTGATTTCGGTCAACCAGTCGCCGATCACGTCTATGCCCACAAAAATCTGGCCCTTTTCACGCAAGAGCGGCCCGATCCGCGCGCAAATCTCGCGGTCGCGATCAGTTAATTCAACCTTCTCTGGGCGCCCCCCGACATGCATGTTCGAACGGGTCTCTCCGGCGGCGGGAATACGGTTAATTGCGCCAACCGGCTCTCCGTCTACCAAGATGACCCGTTTGTCGCCCTTCACAACATCCGGCAGGAATTGCTGGATAATCAACGGCTCACGGTTGATGCCCGCAAACAGCTCATGCAGTGACGCAAGATTGCTATCACCGAATTTGAGCTTGAAAACACCTGCACCGCCGTTCCCGTAAAGCGGCTTGAGGATGACATCTTCATATTTCTCGCGGAACGTCTTGAGCGTTTCTAGGTCACGCGCGATCATGGTCGGCGGAGTAAGATCGGGAAAATTCAGCACCAGCAGTTTTTCGGGATAGTTCCGCACCCAGAACGGATCATTGACCACGAGGGTGTCAGGATGCACCATATCAAGGATATGGGTCGTTGTGATGTAGCTCATATCGAACGGTGGGTCCTGTCGCAGCCACACAACGTCAAAATCAGCAAGATCTACGGTGCATTGTTCGCCAAGGCGGAAGTGGTCTCCCTTCACCCGTTGCACCATGAGCGGCCACCCTTTCGCAGTGACGCGCCCTTGATCAAAGGCCAGTTGATCAGGTGTGTAATAGAATAGTTCATGTCCGCGCGACTGCGCCTCTTCGGCAATCCGAAAGGTGCTGTCCGCGTCAATGTCTATCGGTCCGATAGGGTCCATCTGGAAAGCGATCTTGAGTGACATGGCCAGCCTCTTGCATGCATCAGTTCGCTTCTAAATGGCGCAGCAGCCGACCATGTGCAATGGGCAGTCACATTTCCACAAAGGCGTTCTCGATCACTTTGAGGGCACCAAAGCCATTCACGACCGCCAGATCGAAACGGACATCAGTCAGTTGGCCCCGCGGTTCGCCTGCCAGAAACTCACTGGCACTTGCGACAATTCTGTCCATTTGCCGACGGCCAAGGCGCGCTGTAGCTGTCGCAAAACTGCGGCTCTTCTTGACTTCAACGAAAACCACTGTGTCGCCTTCACGTGTAATCAGGTCAATTTCGCCCGCCTTTCCGCGCCAGCGACGGGCCGCGACAACATGATCCCGCGCGACATAGTCATTGGCCACAATCTCTTCCGCAGCAACCCCAGCATGAAACCCAACTGATCCGCTCAATCATCGTCTCCCAAACTCAGCGCCATCTGATAGACCTGCCGGCGCGGCAGACCCATAGCACCCGCCACTACCGTGGCTGCATCTTTCACGCGCATCGTCTTCATCGCCTCGCGCAGGGCCGCGGTCACGTCTGCATCCGCAACTTCAACTGCCCCGGCCCGTCCGACCAGAACAACGATTTCACCTTTGACGGGCCGCCCCTGAAAATCAGCGGCAAGTTCCGCCAGTGATCCGCGCGTCACTTCTTCAAACTTCTTGGTCAGCTCACGACAAACCACCGCTTCGCGTGCGCCACCCAATACATCGCGCAAATTTCCTAACATCTCACCAACGCGTTTGGGACTTTCATAGAACACCAGTGTAAAAGGCACATCGCGCAGTGCCGCAATTTCGCTTTCGCGCTGTTTCTGGGCCGCTGGCAGGAATCCGACAAAGGCAAAGCGGTCGGTCGGCAATCCGGAAACGGTCAAGGCGGCCAGCACTGCCGATGCCCCCGGTGCAGAGGTCACGGGCAGCCCTTCGGCAATGGCGGCCCGCCCCAGTTCATAGCCGGGATCGGCCACCAGGGGCGTGCCGGCCTCTGATACATAGGCGACAGATTTCCCCCCCTTCATGTCCGCAACCAGTCGGGCAATAGCACCTTCACCGCTATGATCATGGAAGGCCACAATCTTGCGCCCATCCAACGGCACACCATGGATTTCCATCAACTTACGGGCCGTCCGCGTGTCCTCTGCTGCGATCAGGTCGGCCGAGGCAAGAATATCGAGGCCACGCAATGTCATATCGCGCGCAGAGCCGATCGGTGTGGCCACAAAATACAGTCCGGCAGAGAGTGGCTTGCTTGTCAAATTCATCTCTGGACCCGCCAGCCCCCTGCTTTATGATGATGTCCAACATCGCGGCGGGATGTCGGGCCTGAGCCTACTGCCTTTCGCACGAAACAGGAGGAATACCACCTATGTTTGCTCGTTTCAGCTACGCCCGCAAGCTGCTGGCTCGCTTTTTTGCATTCGCCGCGCTGCTCTGGCTTGCCGCATGTGACGTTACTTTGGCACCCGATGCGAACGTCGGCCGCCGGATTGATCCGGGCGCGCCCATCGAAGTCGCCCTTCTGGTTCCGGGGGGATCTGCGCAAGAGACCGACAATCAACTTGCGCAGAATTTTGAAAACGCAGCGCGCCTCGCGATTGCCGACCTTCAGGGCGCCACGATCGATCTGCGTGTCTACAATACCGCGGGCGGCAATCCGCAGCAGGCCGCGATCGCGGCGACCCAAGCAGTCAACGAAGGTGCCAAGATCATCATCGGCCCACTCTATGGCGAGGCCGCAAACGCCGCAGGCGTTGCAGTTGCTGGTCGCAATGTGAATGTCCTTGCCTTTTCCAACAACCGCGCCTTTGCGGGCGGCAATGTGTTCATTCTGGGGTCCACCTTCGACAACACAGCCGAACGTCTTGTGCAATTCGGCATGCGTCAGGGCGTCAGCCGCTATCTGGTTGCACATGGTGATGACCTGCCCGGACGCGTTGGACGCGACGCGATTACATCTGCCATCCAACGAAATGGCGGCGAGATCGTTGGCGTCGAAAGCTATCCTCTGTCACAGCAGGGTATTTTCACGTCGACCAGCAGGATCGTTGCGAATGTCCGCAGTTCTGGTGCGCAGGCTGTCTTTACGACAGCAGGTGCAAACGCAGACCTGCCCATCCTCGCGACAGCGCTTCCCGATGCCGGCATGGATACCAGCCGCAGCCGTTTTATCGGCCTGACCCGCTGGGACACCCTGCCGCAACTGGCTGCGTTACCCGGCCTTGAGGGTGGTCTTTTCGCCTTGCCTGATCCGGGGACAGCCGCACTCTTTGCCAACCGCTACGCCGCCACCTACGGTGACACACCACACCCGCTTGCCGGGCTTGCCTATGACGGCATCGCGGCAATCGGCGCGCTGGCTGCAGCAGGGACTTCGGAGGCCCTGACAAAGGCCGCGCTGATCCAGCCACAGGGCTTTCGCGGGACTTCGGGCGTCTTCCGCCTGCTACCCAATGGCCTTAACGAGCGCGGCCTTGCAGTCGCTACAATTCAAAACAATCAGGTTGTGATCCTTGAACAAGCCCCAAGAAGCTTTGGTGGCCCCGGCCTCTGATCCCACCGCCCCACATGATGCTGGAACGCCGGACGGGTTGATCTGTCCGGCGTCAGCCATTTTTGACACCGAAGCTGTGACAGCACAGATCGCAGAAGCAGTCTCAAACGCCAGCTCGGAAAAGGAAATCAGGGCAGCGACCGTCGACACCCTGACCCAAGCACGTGCTGCAGGGATGCTGCAGATTGCATCGGCCTTCAAGGCCCAACCCTTTGCATCCCGTCCAACAACCCGTGCATACAGCTGGCTGACCGATCAGGTTGTCATAACCGTTCTGCGCGTCGCGACAGAGCATCTTCATCCGCTGCCGAACCCGACTGAAAGCGAACGCCTTTCGCTCATTGCCGTGGGCGGTTGTGGGCGGGGCGAGATGGCACCCTATTCCGATGTCGACCTGCTTTTCTTGACTCCTTACAAGATCACCCCGTGGGCAGAGAGTGTGATCGAATCCATGCTCTACATGCTGTGGGATCTGAAATTGAAAGTCGGCCACGCAAGCCGGACGGTCAAAGACTGTCTGCGTCTTGCGAAAGAAGACTATACGATCCGCACCTCTTTGGTGGAGTACCGGTATCTGGCAGGTGATGCAGCCCTCGCGAAGGAACTGGGCGAAAGGCTCTGGTCAGAGCTTTTCAGGACAACTGCAAGCGATTTCATCGAGGCTAAACTTGAGGAAAGGGCGACGCGCCACCGCAAACAGGGCGGGCAGCGGTATATGGTCGAACCGAATGTCAAGGAAGGCAAAGGCGGCCTGCGCGATTTACAGTCCCTTTTCTGGATCAGCAAATACGTCCATGGCGTCAAGGACGCCGCCGAACTGGTCAATCTGGGCGTCTTCACATCCGAAGAGTTCGAAACCTTCGTCAACGCCGAGGACTTTCTCTGGGCCGTGCGCTGCCATCTGCATCTGATAGCGGGCAGGCCAGTCGACCAACTGACATTCGACATGCAGGTCGAGGTCGCAGAAGCGATGGGCTATACCGACCACGGCGGCAGGCGCGGTGTTGAACACTTCATGCAAGCCTATTTCCGGCAGGCAACCCATGTCGGCGAACTGACCCGCATCTTCCTGACCGCACTCGAAGCGAACCATACCAAACAAGAACCTGTGATGGTCCGGTTGCTCAAGCGGCGTAAGAAAGCAAAGGCGCCATACGCGATCAAGCAGAACCGCCTGACAGTCGCCAATGAAAAGGCATTTCTGGCTGACAAACTGAACATTCTGCGCCTCTTCGAAGAGGCCTTACGGACCGGCACCCTGCTGCATCCGGATGCGATGCGCCTGATCTCGGCCAATCTTGACCAGATCGATAGCGACATGCGTGAAGATAAGGAAGCCCGCCGCATCTTCCTTGACCTGCTGTTGAAGCACGGCAATCCGGAACGCGCCCTGCGACGTATGAACGAGCTGGGGGTGTTGTCGGCATTCATTCCGGAATTTGCGCCGATCGTCGCAATGATGCAGTTCAACATGTACCATCACTACACAGTTGACGAACATACAATCCAATGCATCAGCAACCTTGCCCAGATCGAACGCAAGGAACTGATTGAGGAACTGCCCGTGGTATCGGGCATTCTGGAACGCGGTGTAAACCGCAAGGTGCTCTATGTGGCGCTATTGCTCCATGACATCGGCAAGGGCCGCAAAAAGGACCATTCGGTTCTGGGCGCGCAGATTGCCCGCAAGGTGGCGCCGCGTCTTGGGCTGAACAAAAAGGAATGCGAAACAGTGGAGTGGCTGATCCGCTATCACCTGCTCCTGTCTGATGTGGCACAAAAGCGCGACATCGCGGAACCGCGGACAGTGCAAGGCTTTGCCAAGGCTGTAAAGTCGGTGGAACGACTGGACCTTCTGACCGCCCTGACCGTCTGTGACATCCGCGGTGTCGGGCCTGGGACGTGGAATAACTGGAAGGCGGTTCTGATCCGCAATCTTTATAAAGCCACCAAGTCAGCGCTTCAGACGGGCCTTGAAGACCTGAACCGTGAAACACGTGAGGCCGAGGCCAAGCGGGCGTTGCGCGCCGCCCTTTCCGACTGGGACAGCAAGGCGCTCAAGACAGAAATGGGGCGGCACTACGGGCCGTATTGGCAGGGTCTGCCGCTTGCCGCACAGATCATCTTTGCCAGACTGTTGCGCGATATTGCGGACGACGAAATCAAGATTGACCTGATGCTGGACGAGGATCGTGACGCCACGCGGGCCTGCTTTGCAATGGTCGATCATCCGGGTCTGTTCAGCCGCATGACGGGCGCGCTCGCACTGGTTGGGGCGAATGTCGTGGATGCAAGGACGTACACGTCGAACGACGGCTACGCGACGGCGGTTTTCTGGGTTCAGGACAATGAAGGCAACCCCTACGAAGCCAACCGCCTGCCGCGTCTGCGCAAGATGATCGAGCGGACCTTGCGCGGCGAAGTCGTTGCGAAAGAGGCCTTGAAAGACAAAGACAAGATCAAGAAACGCGAACGCGCGTTCAAGGTGCCAACCAATATCAGTTTCGACAACGAAGGCTCCGAGATTTACACCATTATAGAGGTGGATACGCGTGACCGCCCCGGACTTCTCTATGATCTGACCCGCACGCTTGCAAACGCCCACGTCTATATCGCGTCAGCCGTCATTGCGACCTACGGCGAACAGGTCGTGGACACGTTTTATGTCAAGGACATCGTCGGTCTAAAGTATTACTCGGAAGCCAAACGCGCCGGATTGGAACGCAAACTGCGTGAAGCGATTGCGCAGGGCGCGGAACGCGCGGTGTCAGGATGACGGCCATGCAGGGCGCCGGATCTTGCAGCAAATTCGGGCTGCGGTCCCTTAAGGTGTCGGGACGCAATCTATGAAACCCATTCGCCTCATGGCCGGCTTTTTTACCGTCGGCATCTGGACCTTGCTAAGCCGTGTCATGGGGTTTGTACGTGATATCATGATCGCGGCATATCTGGGGACAGGCCCTGTTGCCGAAGCGTTCCTTATCGCCTTTTCCCTGCCGAACCTCTTCCGCCGGTTTTTTGCAGAAGGGGCCTTCAACATGGCCTTCGTACCAATGTTTTCCAAGAAGGTCGAAGGCGATGACGATCCCCACCGGTTTGCGCAGGACGCCTTTGTCGGGCTGGGTGGGATTCTGACAGTCTTCACCGTGATCGGCGTCGTCTTCATGCCAGCCCTCGTGACACTGATGGCCAGTGGATTTCTGGGGACAGAGCGTTTTGATCTGGCCGTCTATTACGGGCGCATCGCCTTCCCCTATATCCTCTTCATTTCGCTGACCGCCTTGCTGTCGGGCGTTCTGAATGCGACAGGGCGTTTTACGGCCGCCGCAGCGGCGCCCGTTCTTTTGAACATCATCTTCGTTCTTGCGCTTGTCATCACCGGGATCACCTGCGACTGCACAGGGCCTGACGGAAAGGCGACCATTGGACAGTCACTTGCTTTTGCCGTCCCGCTTGCCGGTGTCGCCCAGCTTGCCGTTGTGTGGATGGCAGCGAAACGCGCGGGCTATACGCTACGGATCGGCATGCCCAAAATCACACCTGAATTGAAGCGCCTTGCAATCATCGCGGCCCCTGCCGCACTTGCGGGAGGGGTTGTGCAAATCAATCTCCTTGTAGGGCGGCAGGTCGCAAGCTTCTTTGATGGCGCAGTTGCGTGGCTCAGCTATGCTGACAGGCTCTATCAGTTGCCGCTCGGTGTCGTCGGGATTGCTATTGGCGTCGTTCTTCTGCCCGACCTTTCCAGACGGCTGCGCGCTGGTGATGAAACCGGCGGACGCGACGCGTTCAACCGTGCCTCTGAAATCAGCTTGGCGCTGACCATCCCGGCCTCTGTCGCGCTGATCGCTATCCCGCTGCCCCTTGTCAGCGTCCTGTTTGAACGTGGTGCTTTCTCCAGCGATGACACCGCAGCAACTGCTTTGGCTGTCGCAATCTACGGGTTGGGCCTGCCCGCATTTGTCCTTCAAAAAACCCTGCAACCCCTGTTCTTCGCACGCGAGGATACCAAGCGTCCGTTCTATTATGCATTGGTCGCAATGGTCTTGAACGCAGCTCTGGCGATTGGCCTTGCCCCGCTCGTCGGTTTTGCGGCGGCTGCGATAGGCACGTCACTGACAGGGTGGGCCATGGTCCTGCTGTTGATGCGTGGCGCCCGCAGCATGGGGGACGCCGCAAAATTCGATGCACGTTTCAAACGTCGGATTTTGCGGATCATAGTTGCCGCCGTCGCGATGGGGGTGATCCTTATGATCGCGTCGGCAGTCATGACGCCATTTTTCGGCGCCGGCACCTTGCGCTATCTTGCGTTGCTGGTGTTGGTCCTGATCGGAATCGTCAGCTACTTCGGGACCGGCCACCTGATTGGTGCCTTCAAACTGTCAGAATTCCGCCGGAACCTACGCCGCTAGGCCCGTTGGCGCAGTCGCGCCAAGAGACTGCTCCAACCACCGGGGGCTAGGACGATTGACAGCAGGAACCCGGTAATGAACCCCGTCAATTCCGATATCCATTGGTTGTTTCCGCCAAAGATCAAACCGAAAATCAACTGGATCACCAGCAGAAAGCCGATCAGGCGAAACGCCATGATCTGGTTCTGTCCCGCTTCGCCCAGACGCAGCCACAACGCATAGGTATAGGCACCAATGAGCCCATATACGGGCGTGAATGCGCCCAGCAAAGGATAACGGCTCTCAACAGCGAGGCCAAAGACGACAGCCCCGGCGATACTTGTCACCACATAAAGCACTATGACTTTGAGCGCGCCATAATACTCGGCCGTGAACTTGCCCAAGGCAAGAACCAGCGCAGTGCAAAAGGCGACCTGGATCAATTGCATATTGATAAACGTATAGGTCACAAACCGCTTGAGTATTTCGAAGGAATAATCACCGCCGACCAGAACCCGGTCCAGCACCGCCGAGGAGAATCCGAATTGCTCGATCGCGGCGACACGCCAGCCGACGCCACGGGGGCCACCGATGATGCCATAGTCGGCAAGCTGAAAAACAGCCTCAATCCCGAGGATCAAAAGTGCCAGTCCGACCACCAGTGGCGGCAAAGCGTTGAACGGACTTTCGGATTTCATATGAGCCTCTTGAGGCAGTTGAAGTTGACGGGTCGCCCGGACATGGGTATGCGACCCCTGCCCCGAAATCCAGTCCGGACATACAGCTTATGACGAAGACTTCATTCACACCACGTGTTTTCTCTGGGATCAAACCATCCGGCGGCTTGACGCTTGGCAACTATCTGGGCGCGATCAAGCGTTTCGTGGGGATGCAGGGGCAGATGGAGACGGTGTATTGCGTCGTCGACATGCATGCGATCACCGTTTGGCAGGATCCCAAGGAACTGGCGAACATGACCCGCGAGGTTGCGGCAGGGTATCTTGCCGCCGGGCTAGACCCAAGTCAGTCAATCTTGTTCAACCAAAGTCAGGTCGCCGCGCACGCCGAGCTTGGCTGGATCTTCAACTGCGTCGCCCGCGTCGGCTGGATGAACCGCATGACACAGTTCAAGGACAAGGCGGGCAGTAACGCCGAGAAAGTGTCGCTGGGTCTCTATGCATATCCTGCCCTCATGGCCGCCGATATCCTGCTCTATCACGCCACCCATGTGCCCGTAGGCGAAGACCAGAAACAGCACGTAGAGTTGACCCGCGATATCGCCGCGAAGTTCAACCACGACTTCAAAACCGATTTCTTCCCCTTGACCGATCCGGTCATCGAGGGCCCCGCCATGCGCATCATGAACCTGCGCGACGGCACCAAGAAAATGTCCAAGTCGGGCGAAAGCGACATGGAACGCATCAACATGACCGATGATGCCGATAAGATCGCCAAAAAGTTCAAGAAGGCAAAGACTGATCCTGAACCGCTCCCCGAAACGGTAGAGGGGCTGAAAGACCGCCCCGAAGCGCGCAATCTGGTCGAGATTTACGCGGCCCTCAATGACATGACCCCCGAAGCGGTCATTGCCGAATACTCCGGCGCGGGCTGGGGCACGTTCAAGCCTGCGCTCGCCGATCTTGCCGTTGCCAAGCTCGCACCTATTTCGGACGAAATGGCACGCTTTATGGCCGACCCCGCCGAGATCGACCGAATTTTGGGTGAAGGATCTCTGAGGGCGCGCGCCATCGCCGAACCAATCTTGCGCGACACCTATGATATCGTGGGATTGCTGCGGTCTTAGTATTTCTGTGACCTGGCGCACATGCTATATGCATCCCGCCGCATTGTGTGCGTGCGCGCAGCCTGCCATATGAGAGCAAACAGATAAACGAGGTTTGCCATCATGTCTGCTCCTGCATCGGCCCGCGTTGGCCACGTCCACTTGCGTGTCTCTGATCTTGATCGCGCGATCGCCTTTTATTCGGACATTCTGGGTTTTGCCGTAACCCAGCGCTATGGCACCGGTGCGGCCTTTCTTGCCGCTGGCGATTATCACCATCATATCGGCCTGAACACTTGGGAAAGCCTTGGTGCCACACCGCCGCCAGCCGGACACACAGGGCTTTATCATTCGGCTTTTCTCTATCCTGACCGAAAAGCACTAGCCGACGTGCTGACACGTGTAATCGCCGCTGGCGTTCCGCTGGATGGCGCAGCAGACCATGCCGTCAGCGAAGCTGTCTACTTGCGTGACCCAGATGAAAACGGCGTCGAGCTTTATGTCGACAAGCCAATGGCCGACTGGCCGCGCGATGCAGATGGATCTCTGCGGATGGTCAATGACCGTCTTGATATCCCCGCGCTTCTGGCTTTGGCGAGTCCAGCGTCACAAAACTGAATCGCCCGCATGGGACCGTCTTCTCAGCGGCAGGGAATCGTTCTGACCGCTGGCCTTGGTCGATTTCGTCCCGTTTCTCACCTTGGCATCCCCAGGCGTCCGGTGTTCCCCGGCATCGGACGCCGCACCCACTTTACCTTGCTGAAACCCGGGCCTAGGGTTCACCCGAAAGGGAGAGCGCAATATGGCCACCGGCAAGAACATCCGCACATATTTCGAGGGCGCTTGGCACGAGGGCGATGTGCCGATCATGCGCGCCGCTGACCATGGGTCATGGTTGGGCACCACAGTCTTTGACGGTGCACGTTTTGTGAATGGTCTTACGCCCGATCTCGACCTGCATTGCGCGCGGGTAAACCGCTCGGCCAAGGCTTTGATGATTACCCCAACAGTCAGCACAGACGACATGATCGCGATCACCAAAGAAGGGCTGGCAAACTACCCTGCCGATGCCGCCGTCTACATCCGCCCGATGTATTGGGCCATCCACGGCGATGCGACAGCCATCGTTCCCAGCGCCGATGAAACCGGCTTTGCCATCTGTCTGGAAGAGATCCCCTTTGCACCGCCGACGGCATCGACCACTTTGGGGTTGACGCGCTTCCGCCGCCCCGTGATCGACGACGCCGTGGTGAACGCCAAGGCAGGGTGCCTTTATCCCAACAACGCCCGTATGCTGGCCGAAGTGCGCGGGCGCGGTTTCAGCAACGCACTGGTCGCCGATGCGATGGGCAATGTCGCCGAAAGCGCCACTGCCAACGTGTTTATGGTCAAAGACGGAGAGGTCTTTACCCCCATTGCCAACGGCACGTTTCTTTCGGGTATTACCCGCGCCCGCCATATCGCAAACCTCAGGGCAGACAGCGTGCCAGTGCACGAAACCGTGCTGACCTTCGATGACTTCCGTGGCGCAGACGAGGTGTTTCTTTCGGGGAATATGTCCAAGGTGACACCAGTCACAGCCTTTGAGGACCGCCAGTATCAGGTCGGCCCCGTCACACGCCACGTGCGCGATATGTATTGGGACTGGGCCGCCAGCACGGCCTGACAACTGGACTTATTGAACGCGACATTCTGTCGTTGCCACTGCCCCTGCGATGCGCCACACTTGCACCAACAGGGAGACGAAAATGCGCAAGTTCATGGTCGTTTTGGACGATAGCCGCGAATGCCTCAATGCAATGCGTTTTGCGGCGATGCGGGCATCACACACAGGTGGCGGGGTCGCTGTGCTTGCGATTATTCCGCCCGACGAGTTCAACCACTGGATCGGTGTCGGCGAGATCATGCGCGCCGAAGCGCGGGAAAGGATCGAAGTTCACTTCGAGGTCTTTGCCAAATGGATGCGCGACAAGCAGAACGTGGATCCCGAACTGATCATCCGCGAAGGTGAACCACTCAAGGAAATCATCGCCCATGTGCACGAGGACCCCGAGATCGGCGTTCTTGTCCTTGGCGCGGGCGATGACAGCAAGGGCCCCGGTCCGCTTGTCACGCAACTCAGCAAGCAATCGGGCAGTCTGCCGATCCCCATTACCATTGTGCCGGGTGACCTGTCCAAAGAGCGGCTTGAAGCGATCACCTAGCTGGATCGGACAGTTTAGAACCATTCCAAAGCCTTGACACTCGGGCACTGCGACCGCATATCTAAAGCCTGACAAAAAAGGTTGGCCCCATGTTCATCCAGACTGAATCAACACCGAATCCCGCAACGCTCAAGTTCCTGCCCGGCCAGAATGTGCTTGAGGTTGGCACGGCAGATTTTCCCAGCCTCGAGGCGGCTGACGCGTCCCCACTTGCCAAGCGCATATTCGCGGCAGGCGGCGTGACGGGTGTGTTCTTCGGCATCGACTTTGTCACCGTGACAAAAGCCGATGACGTCGAGTGGGACCACATCAAACCCGGCATCCTTGGCGCGATCATGGAGCACTACCAGTCTGGTCAATCTGTGATGGCAGAGGATCACAAGCCTGCCAGCGGTCACGCTGAACACAGTGGCGAAGACGGCGAAATTGTGGGCCAGATCAAGGAACTTCTCGATACACGTGTGCGCCCTGCTGTGGCGCAAGACGGTGGGGATATCACGTTCCATGGTTTCGATCGCGGGATTGTTTATCTTCACATGCAGGGCGCTTGCGCCGGTTGCCCGTCTTCAACGCTGACGCTGAAAATGGGGATCGAAAACCTGTTGCGCCACTACATCCCCGAAGTGGTCGAGGTGCGCCCTGTTGCAGCCTAGTCCAATTCTGCTTGCATTCGATACATCGGCGGCGCATTGCGCCGCCGCTTTGCTGTTGGGCGACCGTCTTGTGACACGTGTTGACGCGATGGCCAAAGGACAGGCGGAACACCTGATGCCCATGCTGGAAGACATGCTGGCGGCGGAAATGCTTGGCTGGAGTGATCTTGACGGCGTCGGTGTCGGTGTCGGCCCGGGAAATTTCACTGGTATCCGCATTGCCCTGTCTGCTGCGCGCGGCTTGGCTCTGGGACTTGGGAAACCCGCCATAGGCGTGAATGGCTTTGACGCCCGCGCATTCGGTGAACCCTTGCCTTATAGGGCAACCATCCCTGCCCCGCGTGATCAGTCATATGTGCAGGAATTTCACCCCGACGGGGCAAGAGGCCCGCTTCACATTGCTCAACCGGCATTGCAGCAAAAGACGGCAGATACGCTGATCGGCGCAGTCGCCCGCATTGCCGCCTTGCGCCTCGGTGACGCGCCTCAACGCCCGGTCCCTGTCTATATGCGCAGCGCCGATGCCGCACCGCCGCGCGATCCGGCTCCTGTCTTGCTGGCATGACACCTGCCGCACTTGCCAGACTGCATGCCGCAGCTTTCAGCGCCACGCGGGCTTGGTCTGCAAAAGAATTTGCCGACCTGCTTTCCCATCCCGGTACATCCGCACTCGGCGACACGGACAGCTTTGTTCTGATCCGCACCGTACTTGACGAAGCGGAAATCCTGACACTCGCCACCGCACCCGCGATGCGCCGCCAAGGTCTGGCGCGCAAGACCCTGCGCGATGCAGAGAAGCTGGCACAAGAGCAGGGGGCTGCGACAATTTTTCTTGAAGTGGCAGAAGACAACGATGCCGCCATTCGGCTCTATTCCTCATCCGGTTACTGCCAGATCGGGCGGCGTCCGGGTTATTATCTGCCCAAAGATGGGGCACCTGTTGCAGCGCTGGTCCTGCAGAAGTCACTTGCCCAACCTGACCCTGCGTCACGCTGTGGATAACACTGCTTTTTGAGCGCTCCGCAGGCGAGAACAGCCAAAAAAGCAGTTGATCTTCCTTTCAAGGCAAGGCCTTATCAGTTGATGACCGACACAAGATCGGCTCAGACCTAAACTGAGGGGGCGTTTTCCGCCCGTAGACACCTCGCGTAACGACCTGGGAGAATTATTAATGACACTTATGCAGAAATTCCTGAGCGCATCTGCTGCACTGGCGCTCACTGCCGGTACTGCTGCTGCAGATCCCGCCATCCTGTTCGACCTTGGTGGCAAGTTCGACAAATCCTTCAACGAAAGCGCTTACAACGGGGCCGAGCGTTGGGCCTCCGAAACCGGCGGTTCATATGCCGAAGTTGAAATCCAGTCCGACGCCCAACGCGAACAGGCGATCCGCCGCTTTGCTGAATCAGGCGCGAACCCGATTGTCATGGCTGGCTTTTCGTGGGCAACACCATTGGCCGAAGTTGCTGCTGACTATCCGGACACCAAATTCGCAATCATCGACATGGTTGTCGATGCACCCAACGTCCGTTCCGTTGTCTTCAATGAACACGAAGGGTCTTACCTTGTCGGCATGATGGCCGCGATGGCATCCGAGAGCGACACCGTGTCATTTGTCGGCGGTATGGATATTCCGCTGATCCGGAAGTTCGCTTGTGGCTATGCGCAGGGCGTCAAGGCCGTGAACCCCGATGCAACGGTGATCGCCAACATGACCGGCACGACACCTGCCGCATGGAACGACCCGGTGAAGGGATCCGAGCTGACACTGGCGCAGATCAGCCAGGGCTCTGACGTTGTGTTTGCGGCGGCTGGCGGTACCGGCGTCGGTGTCCTGCAGACTGCTGCTGACGAAGACATCCTGTCCATCGGTGTGGACGCCAACCAGAACTACCTGCACCCCGGTGAAGTTCTGACTTCCATGCTCAAGCGCGTTGATAACGCTGTCTATGAGGCAATGTCACAGGGCGTAGACCTTGAAACAGGCTTCAACGTTATGGGTGTTGCAAACGAAGGCGTGGGCTATGCACTGGACGAATTCAACGCAGAGCTCGTTTCAGATGAGATGAAGGCAACTGTCGATGCTGCAGCGGCCTCGATTGCTGCGGGCGACCTTGTCGTGCATGACTATACCTCTGACGAAACCTGCCCAGCGCTCAGCTTCTAAGGCGACGCTAAGGCCAAAAATCAGGGCCGCGCTTTCACCAAGCGCGGCCTTTCTTGCTTGGGGGTCATACCATCATGGATGCGATATCAGAGTTTTTCGAGGCTTGGGGCATGTCAGATAGCACAGCGCGCAACGCGGCCATCCATGCTGCGGTTACGCAAAACGCAAGCTACGCGGACCCACGCACCGAAGCACCGCTGATCGGCCCCGCGGCAATCACCACATATGTCGGCATGTTCTCGGCACAGGCCCCGGGAGCAACCGCCGAAGTCACGCAGTCCGATACACGCGAAGGCGTCACCCGTGCGACGGTTACTTTCAGAATGCCGAACGGGATGGAGCAGACCGGCCAGTACTTTGTGGAAAAGTCACAAGACGGGCTTATTGCGCGTATGGTTGGATTTGTCGGAACAGGAGCCCCCGCATGACAGACGTAGCGCCCGCCATTGAACTCAAGGGGATCTCCAAGGCTTTTGGCCCCGTTCAGGCGAACAAAGACATCTCGATCCGCGTGATGCCTGGCACGATCCACGGGATCATCGGCGAAAACGGCGCGGGCAAATCAACGCTGATGTCGATCCTTTACGGATTTTACAAAGCCGACAAAGGCGAGATTTTCATCGCGGGTAAGAAAACATCCATCCCCGACAGTCAGGCGGCAATTGCTGCGGGCATCGGGATGGTGTTCCAGCATTTCAAGCTGGTGGAAAACTTCACCGTTCTGGAAAACGTGGTACTGGGGGCCGAGGACAGCGGCCTGTTGCGCCCGTCGCTGGCGCGCGCGCGGCGCGAACTCAAAAGCCTTGCCGAAGAATACGAACTGAACGTCGATCCGGACGCCCTGATCGAAGAGGTCGGCGTGGGGATGCAACAGCGTGTTGAAATCCTCAAAGCGCTTTATCGCAAGGCGGATATCCTGATTTTGGACGAACCCACCGGTGTGTTGACCCCTGCCGAGGCCGATCACCTGTTCCGCATCCTTGAGAACCTCAAGCGTGAGGGTAAGACAATTATCCTGATCACGCATAAACTGCGCGAAATCATGGAAATCACCGACACGGTGAGCGTGATGCGTCGCGGCGAGATGACGGCGACGGTCAAGACATCCGAAACCAGCCCGCCGGAATTGGCCGAACTGATGGTCGGTCGCAAAGTGCTGTTGCGGGTCGACAAGGCACCTGCACAAATCGGCAAGAAAATCCTTGAGGTCAAAAACCTGAACGTGACCGACAGCAAGGGTGTGCACCGGCTGAAAGGTATCAGCTTTGATGTTCATGCCGGTGAAATCCTCGGCATTGCAGGCGTCGCAGGCAACGGGCAGTCAGAGCTGCTCGAAGTCTTGGGCGGCTACGAAAATGCCACTGGCACGATTCTGGTGAATGGCGAAGAGATCGACCTGACCGGCGCAAAATCCGACGGGCAAAGCCGCCGTGCGCGCGGGATCAGCCATGTCCCCGAAGACCGGCAACGCGAAGGGCTGATCATGGATTTCCACGCGTGGGAAAATACCGCCTTTGGCTATCACCACGACGCGCGTTATCAGAAGAACAAGCTGCTGATGGACAATGCGGCCATCCGCAAGGATACCGAAGGGAAAATGGCCCGCTTCGATGTGCGGCCCCCTGATCCGAGCCTTGCCGCCAAGAGCTTTTCCGGCGGGAACCAGCAGAAAATCGTGCTGGCGCGCGAGATTGAACGCAACCCTGATCTGCTCTTGATCGGCCAACCGACACGCGGTGTAGACATCGGTGCGATCGAATTTATCCACCAGCAGATTGTTGCACTTAGGGACCAGGGCAAAGCTATTTTGTTAGTTTCCGTGGAGTTAGAGGAAATTTTGTCCCTCTCCGACCGGATTGCCGTTATGTTTGACGGAAAAATGATGGGCGAGCGGATGCCTCAGGATACAGACGAAAAAGAACTTGGTCTGCTCATGGCGGGGATGACCACCGAACCGCGTGGCCCTATCCACAAAGCCGTTGAGGCGCAGCTGGCACATGCTGGCGGCGACCCGAGCAAGGGGGCCTGACGCAATGGACGTGATGCCAAAATGGGCCGACGTGATCCTAATCCCTTTGATCTCGATCCTGCTCGCCGCAATCCTGTCAGCGATTGTGATCCTTGCGATTGGTGAAAACCCTTGGTCCGCGCTGAAACTGATGGTCAGCGGCGCTTTGGGGTCGACTTATGGCTGGGGCTATACGCTCTATTATGCCACGAACTTCATTTTCACTGGGCTTGCGGTCTCAATCGCGTTCCATGCGCGTCTTTTCAACATCGGCGGCGAAGGTCAGGCGTTGATCGGCGGCTTGGGCGTTGCAGTGATCTGCTTGTTCATTCCATGGCCCCATTGGACGCTAGCCTTGTTGGGCGCGGCAATCGGTGCGGCGATCTTTGGCGCAGGGTGGGCTGCGCTTCCGGCCTTCTTGCAGGCCAAGCGCGGCAGCCACATCGTGATTACGACGATCATGTTCAACTTTATCGCAGCAGCGGTCCTGAACTACTTCCTGATCGGAGCGCTCAAGGCGCCTGGCATGGAACCTGCCACACCCAAATTTCCCGAAGCGACGCATTTGCCTTCGTTTCAGGACATGTTCAACTTCGGCGAAACCACATTCTTCCGTGGCGCTCCCGCCAACATCACCTTCTTTGTTGCGATCGCCGCTTGCGTGTGTCTCTGGGCACTCATCTGGCGCACGCGGCTGGGCTATGAAATCCGGTCGTTCGGGCACTCACAATCCGCAGCAAGATACGCAGGTATCAACCAAACCAAAATTATTATGGTTACCATGCTTATTTCCGGCGGTCTTGCCGGCATGATGGCCATCAACAACGTACAGGGCGAGGCCGAACGGCTGGTCCTGAACGCAGTGGAGGGGGCGGGCTTTATCGGCATCGCCGTCGCACTGATGGGGCGCAGCCATCCTTTCGGGGTTCTTCTGGCCGCGCTTCTTTTCGGCTTCCTCTATCAAGGCGGCGCAGAACTCGCCCTTTGGACGTCGATCCCCCGTGAGCTGATTATCGTAATACAGGCATTGGTAATCCTCTTCACGGGCGCACTGGACAATATGGTGCGCATGCCGCTCGAGCGGCTATTCCTATCAATGAGGAGAGCAAAAAATGATGGCAGGACAGTTTAAAGTGGGTGTCGATGATGACACTGGCGCAGATCTGGGCTTTGTGCTCAGTTGTCTGGCACTCGGGATGATCACGATGGACGAGCTTCACCAATGGGTCCACCATGTGATCGACCAAGCGCCTGCAGGCGACGTACCGCCGCACCTTGTGGCGCTGTTGGCGCTGCAAAAGCCCACAAGCGTGTTAATGCCCGCTGAAAACGTGATGCCCCGGGTCCCGCATGACCCTTTCATCACGGACGAGCGGTTTGATGCGATGCTGGGGCTACAATTCTTCTTGCGGACTGACCGCACCCAAGCCGTAGATATCACTCAGGAAGAGGCTGAAGCAGTTTTGCGTCGCAACCCCGAGGTTGCGGACCGTTTCTTTACCCTCTTCCCGTTCCTGATGGAGAAAGCTGCCTAAATGGACTTCGCGACCCTTTTGCAGATGCTGGACGCCACGCTGCGTCTGGCAACCCCGCTTCTTCTGGCCTGCCTTGCAGGTCTCTTTTCCGAGCGGGCCGGTATCTTTGATATCGGGCTTGAGGGTAAGATGCTGGCTGCGGCTTTTCTGTCGGCAGCGATCGCCGCTGTCACGGGGAACGTCTGGCTGGGGCTTTTGGCGGGGATTGGCGCATCAATGGTCCTGTCCGCCGTACACGGGCTGGCCTCGATCACCTTCCGCGGGAACCAGTTGATTTCAGGGGTGGCGATCAACTTTCTGGCGGCAGGTCTGACGGTTGTCATTGCACAAAGCTGGTTCGCGCAGGGCGGGCGGACCCCGCAGTTGACGGGTGATGCGCGTTTCAATCCCATTGAGCTACCCTTTGCTGAAGCACTGCAAAATGTGCCGGTCCTTGGTCCGATCTACTATGAACTGATCTCGGGGCATACGGTCCTTGTCTATGTAGCGCTTCTGATGGTGCCGCTGACATGGTGGATATTGTTCAGGACACGCTTCGGCCTGCGTCTGCGCGCTGTGGGTGAAAACCCTGCGGCAGTTGATACGGCAGGTGTCTCTGTCATCTCGCTGCGATTTGCAGCCGTTGGTATTTGCGGTGTGCTTTGCGGCATTGCTGGTGCCTATCTCGCCACCGCACTGCAAGCGGGGTTCGTAAAAGATATGAGCGCAGGGCGTGGCTATATCGCGCTGGCCGCACTTATTTTTGCCAAATGGCGGCCGTGGTATGCGCTTTACGCCTGTCTGCTATTTGGTTTCCTGCAGGCCATGGCGCTGCGCCCTGACGTCATCGAAGGAACCATCGGTTTCCAGGTCAACGGGCAGCTTCTGGACGTTCTGCCCTATATCCTGACCGTGGTTATTCTGGCCGGTTTCGTTGGCAAGGCGATCCCGCCACGCGCAGGGGGCGAGCCTTATGTCAAAGAACGCTGAGACACTTGCAGAACAGATCAAAGCGATTGCAGGCGATGCGCCCGTGCGTATCGGTCTCGTTCTGGGTTCTGGCCTTGGCCATATCGCCAATGAGGTCGACGGGATCGCGATCCCTTACAGTGACTTGCCCGGCTTTCCGCACGCTGGCGTGTCGGGTCACAATCCCAATCTGGTGATCGGGAACTTTGAAGGTGTGCGTGTTGCCGTTTTCGGTGGCCGCGCGCATTACTACGAAAGCGGGCGCGGTGATGCGATGCGCCTGCCGCTGGAGGTTCTCGAGGCACTTGGTGCCGACACAATGATCGCAACCAACGCGGCAGGATCGATGCGCCGTGACATGCCGACCGGTTCAATCATGTGCCTGTCGGATCATATCAATTTCTCGGGGCTAAACCCGCTGATCGGAGAACCCACAGACGCGCGTTTTGTGCCGATGAAAGACGCCTATGACCCGCAGATCCGTGCAGGTCTGCGCAACGCAGCAGATGCAGCAGACGTCAACATGGCCGACGGTGTCTATGCCTGGTACTCCGGTCCCTCATTCGAGACCCCCGCCGAAATCAAGGCCATCGCGATGCTGGGCGCAGATGCGGTAGGCATGTCCACTGTGCCCGAAGTCATACTGGCACGTTTTCTGGGCCTGAAGGCCGCGGCTATCTCGACCATCACCAACATGGCCGCCGGGATGAGCGATGAGTCGATCAGCCACGAACACACCAAGGCAATGGCTCCCATTGGGGCTGCCAAGCTGGAAAAGGTGTTGCGGGGGTATTTGCGCGGCTTGTCTTAAGTCCAGTATCTGCGCACCAATAGGTCCAAGTGGCGGAATTTCTGCGTTCGCATCATAATTTGTCTCACATCATTTGACATGACCGCCGGATAGGTTTTTGTTGCACGCAGCGGCACAAGCGCCCGGAACAGTTCATGCAGATTTATCTCCCTATCGCCGAAGTCTCGGTGAACATCTTCCTTTTGTTGGGACTAGGCGGAATAGTGGGTGTTCTGTCAGGTATGTTCGGCGTGGGCGGCGGTTTCTTGATGACGCCGCTTTTGTTTTTCATTGGCATCCCTCCCGCTGTCGCCGTCGCGACCGAGGCCAACCAGATTGTTGCCTCGTCCTTTTCCGGCGTACTCGCGCACCTTAAGCGAAAAACCGTCGATCTCAAGATGGGCACCGTTCTGTTGATTGGCGGTCTTCTTGGATCGGGTCTCGGCATCATGCTGTTCAACTATCTGAAGTCGCTTGGTCAGGTGGAATTGCTGGTGCAGCTCTGCTACGTCATTTTCCTTGGGATGATTGGCTCTTTGATGTTCATTGAGAGCCTCAAGGCGATCCGCAATGCATCCAAGCCAGGCGGGGCTGCACCTAAACGGCGCAAGCACAATTGGGTACACAACCTGCCCTTCAAGATGAAATTCCGCGTCTCCGGCCTGTATATTTCGGTCATTCCGCCTTTGCTGGTTGGTGTGCTCGTTGGTGTACTGGCCGCGATCATGGGTGTCGGTGGCGGCTTTATCATGGTGCCCGCCATGATCTACCTGTTAGGCATGCCCACAAAAGTCGTTGTCGGCACGTCGCTTTTCCAGATCATCTTTGTGACCGCGTTCACGACGATGCTGCACGCGACCACCAACTTCACCGTAGATGTCGTGCTAGCCGTTCTTTTGCTGGTCGGCGGTGTCATCGGCGCACAGATCGGAACACGCATCGGCGTCAAGATGAAAGCCGAACAGTTGCGGATCTGGCTGGCTGTCATGGTTCTGGTGGTTTGCGGCAAGCTGGCTTTCGATCTGCTTGTGATGCCTTCTGAACTCTACTCGCTTGGCACAGGGGGTCACTGATGCTCCGGTTGATTGCACTCTTTCTGATCCTGGCACTGCCTGCGAAGGCCGAAGAAATCGTCCTTGGCCTCAGCCGTGATGAAGTTGCCATCACGGCCACATTTGAAGGGTCCGAAATCCTTATCTTTGGCGCGATCAAACGGGACGCGCCTATCACAACAGAAGACGAACTGGGTGTCATTGTCACCGTTGCCGGACCTGACAGGCCGGTGACCGTGCGCAAGAAGGATCGGCGCTTGGGGATCTGGGTGAACGCAGAGTCTGTGGATGTCGATGTGGCACCGACATTCTATGCCGTTGCAACGAACAGGCCGCTTGAAGAAATTCTGACTTTCACAGAAGACCTGAACACGCGTATCAGCACAGAGCGCGCGATCCGGTCGGTTGGTGCGACCGTCGAGAACGCGCAAAGCTTCACTGACGCATTGATCCGTATCCGCGAAGCGCAAGGGCTATATCAGACACTGCCGACTGGCGTTGCAGTTGATGATGAGACACTCTTCCGGACGCTCATCCCCTTGCCCGCGAACCTGACCGAGGGCGACTACAAAGCTGAAATTTATCTCACACGTGGCCGCGAGATCGTCGATCTTTACGCCACAACGATTCCGGTGAAAAAGGTCGGGTTAGAGCGCTGGCTGTACAACCTTGCCCATGACAACCCAATCCTTTACGGCATCATGTCGCTGTCGATTGCCATTGCGGCTGGTTGGGGTGCATCGGCTGCGTTCAGCATTTTCCGCCGCTAACCGCGGCCGATATGCGGCATCTTTGTCGCCATCACCATCATTGACTGCACATTCGCCTCTGGCGGCAGGGACGCCATGTGAAAGACTGATTTTGCGACATCCTCGACCGACATGCTGGGCAGCGGGTCCAGCCCTTGGGCGGCGCGCGTCTTTTCAAGATTCAGCACAAGGTCGGTGCGGGCATTCCCGATGTCAATCTGGCCGCAGGCAATATCAAAGGCCCGCCCGTCAAGCGACAGCGTTTTGGTCAAGCCGCTGACACCGTGTTTGGTCGTCGTATAGCAAACTGACCCCTCGCGCGGCGTATGGGCCGAGATTGATCCGTTGTTGATGATCCGCCCACCCTGCGGTGTCTGGGCGCGCATCTGGCGAAAGGCGGCACGGGCGCACAGAAACATACCTGTCAGGTTCACATCGAGCACCTGTTTCCAATCATCCATTGGGATCTGGTCAATCGTTGTTTGTGGTCCGAACATGCCCGCATTGTTGAACAGCACATCAAGTTGGCCAAAGCTGGTGAAAGCTGCATCCACAGCCGCCTCGTCCGTCACATCGCAGGGCATCAGGACTGCGTTCTTGTGCGTGACCTCTGCCAAGGTATCCGCACGGCGGGCGATCAGGCCTACACGCCAGCCCTGCGCCAGAAAATACTCTGCAGTAACACGGCCAATACCGCTGCTGGCCCCTGTGATGATGATTGATTTCATATCTCTTCGCCCTTCAATTCCAACGGGGCCGCGGGGACCTCGAGATCATCAATACGCAGTACGCCTTGCGGTCGTGCCAAGCGGTTGCGTACGACCCATCGCAACTGGTTTTCCGCCCGTGTGATCGCAACATAGGCCAAGCGTTTCCACAAAGGCTGCCCGGCTTCAACCCGCCCCATCCGCGAGGCCGCATATATGTCTGGGGCAAAGACCTGCACCGTGTCCCATTGCGACCCTTGTGCTTTGTGGATCGTGACCGCCGCACCATGCAAGAAGGTAGCACCCATTCGCGCTGCAAAGGGAATAAAAGGCTCTTCGTCGCCTTCCTGTTCGATCTTTACGATGCTGGCCGCGCTGACCTGCGGATCCTCGGCCCCCATCACATGCAAGCGCGAAAAGCCCGGCTTGCGCCCCGGCCCAAGATAGATCACCTGTGCGCCCTTGATCAGGCCACGCGCTTCCAGATCAAGCCGCTTTTTGCGGTGTTTAAGCGGCAGCTCGATCCCGTCACAGATCAACGGTTCACCCGGCAAAAGCTCATCCCCAGGGGCGCCAAAAGCTGCGCGGAAAGCGTGTATCAGCCGGATCCGCGTGGCATTGCGCCAGACCAGACACGGCGAGCGCGCCATCAAATCCGCCTCGACCCGCCGCGCCATCACAACCCGTTCGTCCAATCGGGCCGCATCTTCGACCAATCGCTCAAACCCGTGGAAATCCAGTTGCGGATCGGCAAGCGCATGGGCGAGGTCCAGGATGGGATTGCCTGCATCCTGCCGGTGGATGCGGTTCAGCGTCAGGATGCGCGGGGCCGGCAGAGCCTCGAACACCATACCGCCCGAAGATTGCACAGGCGGCAATTGCGCCGGATCACCGAACAGCAGCAGGGTCGGGAATATCTCTTTCAGGTCCGCGAACTGCTTTTCATCCAGCATCGAGCTTTCGTCCACAAAGCCGATATCAAGCGGTTCTTCCCGGCGCTTCCATCCGGTGATGAAATCGCTGCCACGCAGACCGGCTGCCGCCAGCGCCGCAGGGACCGACTTGTGCGCCTGATAAGACGCATACGCGCGGTCCAGCGCGATGTCAGTCAAACCTTCGATCTCTGGCTTGTCGCCCTGCCCGGCTAGCCATTCCGCAACCTTTTCGTACTCAGGGTCATAGACGGGTGTGTAAAGAATGCGGTGGATCGTCGTTGCGGGAACACCGTGATTGCGCAGAACGCTTGCCGCTTTGTTGGTCGGCGCCAGAATAGCAAGTGTCCGGCGGTCCTTCCGCTTGCGTCCTTCCCAGTCACCGGAGACGACGTCGACCCCTGCATCTTCTAACGCATGATAAAGCTTGGCCAGCAGCATCGTTTTCCCCGAGCCAGCCTTGCCAACAACGGCCATGACAGATGTTGTCTCGGACTTGGGTGGCTGCAAGAGACTGTCGTCAAGATCGATGCCGGACTGGCGCAAGGCAACAGCGACGTTGTCCCAAGCCTCGGCCTGATCGTCTGAGAAAGTGATGGTCGGCGCGTTCATGATTGCAACTGTATCTGGACGGCATCGGCGCTGCTAGCGCATTCGGCAATCGCAGGTACGGGGCTAAACGCGCCGGATCAGCCCATCGGGCAGGATCGTTCCTTGTGGGGCATCAAATTCCCCTGAATGAGAAGCCGCCTCGCTGTCTGCGCGGGACGCGATTTCAACTTCTGCGACAAGTCTGGCTTCTTCCAACTGTGCCGTGAGCAACGGCAAGTCATTGTCACGCGCAAAACTGCGCAGATCGGCCAGCACATCGATGATCCAATCTCGTCCCATGCGCCACCGTCCCTACAATTCCTTAAGAATTAATTAACAATCCGAGCGTCCAGTCGGCACAAACCGTCGTTGCCAACAAAAAGGGGCGCAGTTGTCACCAACCGCGCCCAGCTTGGGAAATATACAGGTCCTAGCGGTTGCGCGATGCTTCCAGCGTGTCTTCAAACGTGCGCAGGCCCTCTTTGGGCGCTTGGACAAGCACCGACATATTGCCCGGCTTATGCTCGTTGCGGCGCATCTTGGTATGCGCGGCGGGAATGGCGCTCCACTCGAAACATTCCGACATGCATGGATCAAGGCGCTGTTCCAGCATCAGGTTGTTGGCGGCGCTTGCCTGCTTGAGGTGGGCAAAGTGGCTGCCCTGCAAACGCTTTTGGTGCATCCACATGTAGCGGACGTCAAAGGTGCAGTTAAAACCGGTCGTGCCTGCGCAGATCACGACCATGCCACCCTTTTTGCAGACCAGAGATGACACAGGAAATGTCGCCTCGCCGGGATGTTCGAACACCATGTCCACGTTCACGCCCTTGCCGGTGATATCCCAGATCGCCTTGCCGAACTTGCGGGCCTCTTTCAGCCACGCGTTGTATTCGGGCGTATTCACTGTAGGCAATTGGCCCCAGCAGTTAAAATCATTGCGGTTGATGACACCCTTGGCACCCAGCGACATTACGAATTCACGCTTGCTTTCGTCACTGATGACACCGATTGCGTTGGCGCCTGCGGTATTGATCAACTGGATCGCATAAGAGCCCAGACCGCCGGATGCCCCCCAGACAAGTACGTTCTGACCGGGTTTCAGATCATGGGGTTCGTGGCCGAACAACATGCGATAGGCTGTGGCAAGTGTCAGCGTGTAGCAAGCGCTTTCTTCCCAAGTCAGGTGCTTTGGGCGGTGCATCAGTTGCTGTGACTGGACGCAGGTGAACTGGGCGAACGACCCGTCCGGCGTCTCGTATCCCCAAATCCGTTGGCTATCTGAATACATCGGGTCGCCACCGTTGCAGTGCTCGTCATCGCCGTCATCCTGATTGCAGTGAATGACGACCTCGTCACCGACTTTCCAGCGCTTGACCTTATCGCCCACGGCCCAGACGATGCCCGCAGCGTCAGAGCCTGCAATGTGGAATTCGGCCTTGTGCACGTCAAAGGGACTGATCGGAATACCAAGACCGGCCCAGACACCGTTGTAATTCACCCCGGCGGCCATCACCATGACCAGCACCTCGTGGCTATCCGGCTGCGGGACATCGACAACTTCCAGCTGGAACGCCTTTTCTGGTTCACCGTGACGTTCGCGGCGAATGGTCCACGCATGCATCTGCGGCGGAACATAGCCCAGCGGCGGCATCTCACCCACTTCGTACAGGTCTTTCTCGGGTGCCGTGTAAGCAGTTTGGTCGAGGGCCATCTCAGTCTCCATCACTCAGGTTCCATGGTTGCCGCACCGCAGAATCGGTCGCGTTGACGCCTGAATACGCGATTGCAAAGTAACTATGCAACCCAATTTGGATAAATTTTGTAATTTAATTACTCTGCAACCGCAGAAACATCGCCTGATTTCGCTGCAACTGCATCAAAATGGTGTGCAATCGAGTTGGCATAGAACGTCAGAATGTCCTGCCCCTTTGGCGTGACTGTGATCTGATCATCAGCGCCTGTGATAAGTTCCCGCGCGCGCAGGCGGCTTAACGCATCATGAACAACTTCTTTCGGGCCACGTTTGAGACAAGGGATGCCGCGGTCTTTCAGCAACGCGATTGATCGCCCGACAGAGGCCTCCAGCTCCTGCACGGAAACAGGGGTAGCCAACAAGATATGCCGCGCCACCAATGGCACACCGACAACGGGCGTCACATCGGCAATCCGCTTCATCAGTTCATGGGCAATCTGCTCGGTCAGGTCTTGGCTGTCGTCACCATGGTACTTTGACAACTCAAGCGGTTCTCCGAAACTGACAGAGGCCACGCCAAAGCCACGGAAGCGCCCCGTCAATCGCAAGCCAATGTGACGGGCCACGCGCCCGAATACACCCAAGAGAGGCGGCTTGAACCTGCGTGTGCCTGATTTGTCGGCGGCGATCAGAATGGTGTCCTCGAGTACGCGATCATAGTTCACTGCAACCGGAACAAAGATCACTTCGCGCACATTGGGGTCAAAGTCGTCAACGATATAATTCAGCAGCCCCATCCGCGGCGGTGCCAACAGCCCGTTCAGACTTAGCCCGCCTTCGGGAAACACGGCCTGGCTTACCCCACCGCGCGTAGCCATCTGCACATAGCGTGCCAAGACCTTGCGATAAAGCGCACCGCGAGATTTGCGCCGGATAAAATACGCCCCCATCGCCCGGATAACCGCTGACAAGGGCCATACCCGCGCCCATTCGCCTACTGCGTATGACAAGGCTCCTGCATTGGCCGCCAGATAGGTAACGAGGACATAGTCCATGTTGCTACGATGGTTGATCACAAAAACCACGGTGGCATCGGGATCAATTTCTTCCAGACGCTTGCGATCGAAAGCGCCCAGCTTGATCCGATAGAGTGATTTGGACAACCAGCGCGCCAGCCGGATACCCACACTGAAATAGGCTGTCGCGGAAAACCCCGGAACGATCTCGCGCGCATAGCGGCGGGCCTTTTCAAAGGCGACATTCTCGGGAATCTTTTCCTTGTGCGCATGTTCGACAATCGCCTGCGTCACCTCTGGGTCGTAGATCAGGCGCTGGATCATGTCGTAGCGGCGGGCCAGTTTGAACGGTTCGATCGGGCGTTGCAGGCGCTGGTTAAGCCTTGCGATAACGCGCTCGGCCCGCTTGCGGAAAAACCAGCGCACCGATGGAAACAGGAAATGCGACGCAAAGGTCACTGCGGCGAACAGGACCATCAGGACAAAAGCCCAAAGCGGCATTGATATTGTCTGCGTCATTTCAAGAAGGTGACAGGGAACGTGCACAACGTAAATCCCGTCATGCCGCAATGCAGCGAATTGACAGCGCCATAAAATGTCCGATACATAGCACTGCGTGTAATTTAATTACGCAAACTGAATCAGGAGAGCCGCACATGTCGCAAACGCAGAAAGATCGCCCCTGGCTGTTTCGGACATATGCGGGTCACTCGACCGCTGCAGCGTCAAACGCGCTTTATCGTGGCAATCTTGCCAAGGGGCAGACAGGCCTTTCCGTTGCCTTCGATTTGCCGACCCAGACAGGTTATGACAGCGACCATATCCTCGCCAAAGGCGAGGTCGGCAAGGTCGGCGTCCCCGTCAGCCACCTCGGCGATATGCGCGCACTGTTCGACGACATCCCGCTGGACCAGATGAACACGTCGATGACGATTAACGCAACAGCGCCTTGGTTGCTGTCGCTCTACATCGCCGTCGCCGAAGAACAGGGTGCGGATATCAGCGCGCTGCAAGGAACAGTACAGAACGACATCATCAAGGAATACCTCTCGCGCGGGACTTATATCTGCCCGCCAGAGCCATCTTTGCGCATGATCACCGATGTCGCGGCCTACACCCGTGAACACCTGCCCAAATGGAACCCGATGAACGTCTGTTCCTACCACCTGCAAGAGGCAGGTGCGACACCCGAAGAAGAACTGGCCTTCGCGCTGGCCACCGCCACCGCCGTTCTCGATGACCTGAAAGGCAAAGTCCCGGCCGCGCATTTCCCTGCAATGGTGGGTCGCATTTCATTTTTCGTGAATGCCGGCATCCGCTTTGTGACCGAGCTTTGCAAAATGCGGGCCTTTGTTGAATTATGGGATGAAATCTGCGCAACCCGCTATGGCGTTGAGGACGCCAAGTACCGGCGTTTCCGCTATGGTGTGCAAGTCAATTCACTCGGTCTGACCGAGCAGCAGCCCGAAAACAACGTCTATCGCATTCTTTTGGAAACGCTCGCCGTGACCTTGTCGAAAAATGCCCGCGCCCGCGCTGTGCAATTGCCCGCGTGGAACGAGGCGCTTGGCCTACCGCGCCCGTGGGACCAACAATGGTCACTGCGCATGCAACAAATTCTGGCCTACGAAACCGACCTTCTGGAATTCGACGATCTATTCGACGGGAATCCCGCAATTGATCGCAAAGTGAATGAATTGAAAGAAGGCGCGCGCGCCGAATTAGCACAAATTGACGGCATGGGCGGGGCTGTCGGGGCAATTGCCTATATGAAATCGCGGCTTGTCGAAAGCAATGCTGCCCGTATTGCCAATATTGAAAAGGGCGACACAATTGTGGTCGGCGTCAATAAATGGCAAGCGGGCGAACCTTCGCCACTGACAGCCGGTGATGATGCAATCATGGTTTCCGATCCAGAGGCCGAAGCAGACCAGCTTCGCCGCCTCAATGAGTGGAAGACAAACCGTGACAATACCGCGGTAAGAGAGGCGCTCACAGCCTTGCGCACAGCCGCGCAGGACGGCAGTAACATCATGCCCCCTTCGATTGCCTGTGCGCGTGCCGGCGTGACAACGGGCGAATGGGCAGACGTGGTCCGCAACGTCTTCGGACAGTACCGTGCGCCAACAGGGGTCAGCAGCAACCCCTCAAACCGGACAGAAGGCCTTGAAGAGTTGCGCGAGCAGGTGGATCTGGTCAGCACTGCCCTTGGCCGGCGTCTGAAATTTCTTGTTGGTAAACCGGGGCTTGATGGGCACTCGAACGGGGCCGAACAAATCGCGGCACGGGCGCGCGATTGCGGCATGGAGATTGACTACGAAGGGATCCGCCTCACACCCGCGGAAATCGTTACCGCAGCACAAACGGGCGATGTGCATGTCATCGGACTGTCAATCCTGTCAGGATCGCATATCCCGCTTGTCCGCGATGTGATGGCGCGACTGCGCTCGGCAGGCCTCGATCATATTCCGGTTATTGCTGGCGGCATTATTCCGGATGAAGATGCCAAAGAATTGCGCGCAATGGGTGTGGCACAGGTCTACACTCCTAAGGATTTTGAATTGAACAAAATCATGAGCGATATTGTGACATTGGTTGATCCACGGTCTGTCGCTGCCGAATAGGCTTCTGACGATATGCTTTAGTACAGCGCCTTATGATTGCACTGTGAAGTGGGTTGATGCGGGTGCTATAAGCCGTGCCATCAACTGGAGTGTGCAATATGAAGCCCGATCTCAAATCAATGAACCGAAAAGAATTGGAAAGGCTGAAATCCGATATCGAAAAAGCATTGGAAAAGCTGGCCGAGAAAGAAAAGAAAGCAGCACTGGCAGCAGCTGAGAAGGCCGCGGCAGCGCATGGCTTTTCGCTTGCAGAAATCACTGGCACCGCACACTTGCGCAAAAAGCGACAAGCGAAACCAGGCCCAAAAACGATCTCGGTTGCAAAATACAAGAATCCGGCCGACCCCGACCAAACATGGACCGGTAAGGGACGGCAGCCCGCGTGGTTCAAAGCTGCGATCAAGACAGGTACATCCCCGGATGCGATGGAAATCTAGCTTTCCCCTCTGGACGACTGGCCCTAATCTGGTTGTCACAGCAACAGGAGGCCCAGCATGACAATTCACATCGGCGCTGAAAAAGATGACATTGCACCGACCGTGCTGATGCCAGGTGACCCGTATCGCGCCAAATGGGCCGCCGAAACCTTCCTGCAAGATGCCCGCTGCATCAACGAGGTGCGCGGCATGTTGGGCTTTACCGGCACATGGAATGGTCACCCTGTGACGATCCAGGGGTCTGGCATGGGGATGCCATCGCTCTCGATCTACGCCAACGAACTGATCAAGGACTATGACGCGCAGACGCTGATCCGCATCGGGTCTTGTGGCGGTATGCAGGATAATGTCGGAATCCGTGATGTCATTCTGGCGATGACGGCTTCAACGCTCTCGACCCCTTCGCGGGGGATTTTCAAGGAGCTCAATTTTGCGCCATGTGCCGATTATGATCTGCTGTCCGCGGCCTATGAAGCGGCCAGGAAGAACGGCATCCCAACGCATGTCGGGGGCATTTATTCCTCGGATGTTTTTTATGATGAGCGCCCCGATCTGAACGAACAGATGATCCGCCATGGCATCCTCGGCGTCGAGATGGAAGCAGCCGAACTCTACAATCTTGCCGCCCGCTACGGGCGGCGTGCCTTGGCAATACTCACCGTCAGCGACCACCTGATCACGCACGAGGCTTTGCCCGCAGAAGAGCGCGAAAGATCATTCGGGGATATGGTTGAAATCGCCCTGCGCGCCGCTTTCCCGGGTCTCGGGTAAGGGGGCTTTGCCCCCGCCCCTGCGGGGCTCCCCCAGGATATTTTGGGGCCAATAATAACGAAGATTTAACCAATTGAAGGCAACTTTGGTGTTGCGGCACAGGCGGGGACGCCGATGACCGTGGCCGGTAATGACCGGAAGGGTCCGTTTCAAAAGAACGGACCCTTTGCTGTTATTATCGGCCCCATAATATCCTCGGGGGGAGCGTCAGCGGGGGCAGACAGCCCCCCCCACAACGCTATCATCTAGACGACCCGCTCGACCATCATCTCCTTGATATGGGCGATTGCCTTAGCCGGATTCAGCCCTTTGGGGCAGGTCTTTGCGCAGTTCATGATCGTATGGCAACGGTAGAGTTTGAATGGGTCTTCAAGCTGGTCCAAACGCTCGCCGGTTGCCTCATCACGGCTGTCAATGATCCAGCGGTACGCATGCAAGAGCGCAGCCGGCCCGAGATAACGGTCACCGTTCCACCAGTATGACGGACAGGAGGTCGAGCAGGAAGCGCACATCACGCACTCGTAAAGCCCGTCCAGTTTCTTACGGTCTTCGATCGATTGCTTCCACTCTTTCGCTGGACGGTTTGTCTTGGTCTCGAGCCAGGGCATGATTGATGCGTGCTGGGCATAGAAATGGGTCAAATCAGGGATCAGGTCTTTGATCACGGGCATGTGCGGCAAGGGGTAGATCTTGATATCGCCTTTGACCTCATCCATCCCGTAAATGCAGGCCAGTGTATTGATCCCGTCGATATTCATCGCACAAGATCCGCAAATACCTTCGCGGCATGAACGGCGGAAGGTCAGCGTCGGGTCGATCTCGTTCTTGATCTTGATCAGCGCGTCCAGAATCATCGGACCGCACGTGTCCACATCAAGGAAATAGGTATCCAGTTGCGGGTTCTTCCCGTCGTCCGGATTCCAGCGATAGATCTGCACCTTGCGCAAATTCGTGGCACCTTCCGGCTTGGGCCATGTCTTGCCCACTTTCATGCGCGAGTTCTTGGGAAGTGTCAGTTGTACCATTTTTTGTTCCTTCCATCAGGGCTTGCGCCCCATAATTCCTACATGACCCGCAAACGCGGTGGCCGGATGGGCGGCGCGCCCGTCAAATTAAAGACACAGCTTTCGTACACCGCGATCGGGTCACGCCCGCGAATGGCGTCAGAACTTATGCTGATCGATCCGCTGGCAAACGGTCCGTCATTACTGTTTGCCCCGATGGTCAGGCCGACTTCCGGCCCCTGTGCCGCGCGTGCACGTTCTTCACAAATATCTGCCGCACGTTCGGGCGAAACCGGCGTACAGGCAGTTGCAAGAACAACGCACAACAGAATAGCAAATCGCGTCATATGTTCAGCCCCAGAGAGTTATTGACAGTACAGCGCACTGTCTCGGGGCGTTCTGCGATATCAACGATCAGGCTGGTTGTTGCCTGATTTCCCCCAACAAGGGCAGCTTCCGCGATCTGCACGATCTCACCAGACGACGCATTGTCGATAATGCAATCGGTCAGCGGCCGCGCATCGACACCCGGGAAACGGGCTTGCACCGCAGTATTAACCACACCCTTGGCGGCATCACGCGCCAGCATATCGCCCGCAGGACCCAAATCCTGCATGCATCCTGCCAGCGCCATTGATGCCACACAAAGAGAGGTCGCCAAACGCATCAGAACGTCCGCTCTTTCGGCGCGATCTTGGCCTCGGAGATACCACCCTGTGCCTCTGTCGTCAGAGGATTGGTGATCACGGGACGATAGCTGAGCTTCACTTTGTTGCCCTTGATGTGGCTGATCGTATGCACCCGCCAGTTCTTGTCGTCGCGTGTGGCATAATCCTCATGCGCATGCGCGCCACGGCTTTCCTTGCGCGCCTCGGCACCTACGATTGTGGCAAGCGCGTTCGGCATCAGGTTGGTCAGTTCCAGCGTTTCCATCAGGTCGCTGTTCCAGACAAGGC
>CAZTKF010000013.1:0-15576 GCA_964614205.1 uncultured Loktanella sp.
AGCGGGCGGTCAGCGTCTCTTTTTCAGTCGGACGCGCCTCGCGCTTGAAAAAGCCACCAGGCACTTTACCGGCGGCATAGTATTTTTCTTGGTAGTGGACGGTCAGCGGGAAAAAGTCCTGACCCGGCTTTTGTTGCTTGGCGAATGTCACGTTTGCCATGACAGAGGTTTCGCCCAGAGTCGCGATGACAGTGCCATCAGCTTGGCGGGCAATCTTGCCCGTTTCCAGTGTCAGCGTATCCTCGCCCCACTGAATTGATTTCTTCACTTCGTTAAACATCATGTTTTCCTAGTTGGCCTGTTTGGCCTTTTGCGTAGGGGGCGTATTCCCCCTCATTCCGGTATCTTCTTTGGTCAGGCGCTGGAATGCGGGCGCCAGTCTTTCAAGATTTGCGGGCCATAACCCAGATTTGGGTGTTTGGGAAGGGGGCTGGGTCTCGTGATTGCGGTGATTGGCGAACGCCCTCATGCATTTGCGACACGATCTCTGGACCAAGTTTTTCCTTTACTGCGCGGGTTTCGCTTTGATAGCGTCTTGCGTGAGACCCTGTCTGCAATTGATAAAGTGATGACATCATGAAATTTGTACCCCATGCAGCGGCAATTTGTCTGGCCGCTACACAAGCCGCCGCCGGCGGCCTTTCGGACGAAATAGTTGAAGCGCCTGTGATGGAAGAGCCGACCATGGCCGCACCGGCGGGAAGCTCTTCGTGGATTATCCCGGCGTTGGTTCTTGGCGCTCTTGTAGCAGTCGCTGTCTCGGGCGGAGATGATGATGACGGCGGTGAACCAGCACCGATGGAGCCAATCCCGGTGGTGCCAGGACCTATGCCAATGCCAATGCCAATGCCTATGCCTATGCCACCGGCATAGACGTCAGCGTCTGGCCAACGTTGGTGCTTTAGAGTGATAGTTCGTTGCTTGAAGTGAGCTAGGACACCTAGCTGGCCCTCTAATGATGGCACGAGACTTGATATTCTACAGCACTCCGTTGGCCTTTCCTTGGCACATGACCCGAACAACACCGAGGACAAAACAAGTTGAATCCGGCCACCTTGCAGCCGCAACTCCTCTCACTCAATCCGCTGGTTGTGGTGTATGACGGCGTGTTCGACGTTAAGCTTGCCGAACATATCATTCAGCTAGGCCGCGAAAATCTGGATCGGGCGCGCGTTGTCAATCATTCCGGTGGCGGAGCAACCGAAGACTCGCGCACAAACGAAGCGGCCGTTGTTGACCAGTGGCGCGATGAAGCACTTACAGCGCTCGTCACCAAGATTTCCAGTCTGGTCAGGCTCCCCCCCGAAAACTCTGAACCATCTCAACTGTTGCGTTACCAAGGCGAACAGAAGTTTGACCCGCACCCCGATGCCTTCGGAAACACAGTCGGTGGCCGCGAATGCCTTGCGCAGGGTGGTCAACGCCTCTTCACAACGATCTGTTACCTGAATGATGTCGACGCTGGCGGCGAAACGGAGTTTCCGGAACTGAAGATCAAGGTCGCTCCAAGAATGGGGCGTGTCTTGATTTTCAGCAATACAAGATTGGGAACCGCGCAAGCACATCCCCACTCCTACCATGCAGGACGTCCAGTCGAGAGTGGAGAAAAATACGCCTTAACAATCTGGTGGCGGCAATTGGCATATCACGTGCAACGCGACTATCCGCCAGAAGAGGGCGAAACAAGAACCATCTGATTGGCGGCTAGTAGGCCCTATGGCTGATGGGCATGTCGGGCAGGGCTGTCTGCCCCTGCCGGCCCGTCAAGTACGCGACCAGTAGCTGCGCCTCGAAAGCCTTCAGCGTCAGGCGCGATGTCTGCGTGACCGAAGTGTGTCGGGCCGCCGCATCGCGCATGGAGTTGCGTGACTGTTCAAGTGTAAGGGTGGCCACGTCACCCACGAAGAAGCTTTCGCAGGGGTGACCACTTGCGAAAATGATCTCGTGCTTTGCAAAGAGCAGATGAAAATAAGAGACTTTCGCCGGGGCTGTGGCACTGCTGACACCGGGGAAATCAACCAAATGCTTTGCATAGGCAAAGACTTCTGCCTCGCCAAAAAGAAGTTCACAGGCTTCATGTGCGATCAGAACGCGATGATTGGGCGAGACATACAGGTCTTGTGTATTGTCAAACGTATGCGCGGCAATGCAAATCGGCAACGTCCGCTCGCAGGCAACAAACCGCGAATTCAGTGCAACTTGCAGCGGCTGATACCCGTTGTCCTTGGTGGCGATCATGTCGCCTGCGCGCAGCCACTGAACAGGTTTGGGGCCATCCGCCGTTTCGATCAACGTGCCTTCCAGAAAACACACGACCACACCGTTGTTAATGAAAAGGTCCCATGTTCCGTTCGGGCTATCGTCATCCAGATCGGCAGTTCCGAAATTCGCAAGCGCCGTTCCATCCCCCGAACCCGGAATAATGAAGTCATTGCCGGCACCGTCGGTCACTCCTGTCTGCGCTTGCGCGTTAAACCCTTGGGTAAACCCGATATCTTCATAAATGTATTCAATACCAACCGTGCCATTCCCAAGATCGGTCAACACCACCTGGAACGTGTTCGTTCCGGGGCCAAGATAGGCTTCAACTTCGAACCAGGTAATCGTGATCTGGTCATTCACAGGGTCAATGTCCCAGTAAATATTATTGCTTCCGGCCGGGTCACCACCACGCAGGTCATGGTCTGTCCAGAAAGGTGCAAGAGCCGGCTCGTCCAATGTCGCCAGATCAGTGCCATCATAGGTGGTGTTCGGGCCTTCGAATGTAATCAGACCATTACTGTTGATGAAGATGCTCGAATAAGTCGTGCCGAAGAATTCGATACCACCACCAAAAACAGACGTGACATCAACCTCGATGGATCCGTCGTCGTAGTTGCCGGCATCAAGGGCCGTCGCCAGAAAGCTGTTTTCTCCAAGGCCAACCGGGCCGCCCAATCCTGTGTTTACTGCTGGCATTTCATCACTTCTTTTTGCATCGGGTTCACATACAGCCCAGCACCGCGGCTATTGCACCGCGCGGCCAAAACCGACGACCTGTCCTTTGGCCTGCTTCGACCTGCCGCTGGGGCGAAAGACTAGTCCATAGCTCACCGGAAGCCAAAGCAAAAAAGGAACTCCACGGTTATTGATCAGCGCAAGTTCACGGTGTGCGATGAGACAAGACTGGCGTATAGCAAGGCCGCTGCGTGGTTTCCGGCAATGGTACACGGCAAGGCCGCATCATGTGCTTGGAGGCATGACAAAAAAACGCCCACCGTCGCGGGTGGGCGTTCTTGTCATCCGGTCTCGACCGTATCGCCTTAGCGGCGCAGGCCCAGACGCGTGATCAGGTCTTGGTAGCGAGCTTCGTCTTTGCCCTTGGTGTAGTCCAAAAGCTTGCGACGCTGTGCGACCATTTTCAGCAGACCACGGCGGCCGTGATTGTCTTTCTTGTGAGTCTTGAAGTGCTCTGTCAGCGTCGCGATGCGGCTGGACAGGATGGCAACCTGAACTTCGGGCGAACCTGTGTCGCCTTCCTTGGTTGCAAATTCCTTCAGGATCCGTGCTTTTTCTTCAGCAGTAATCGACATCGGGGTCTCCTTGTATCTAAAGGTTGATGGCGCGATCCGGGATGTCGTCCAGAAAGGCCCGTGGAGGGTCCGTGCGGGCAAACCCCGCGCGGATGGGTGCGTTTAGGCGGATTCTGTCTGAAAGGAAAGCGTTTTGTTAGGCGCGAACCAATGTAATCAGGCTCAGGTCAAGATGTGACAGCGCCGGAAAGACCGCGACAGTCAGGTCGTCCGCCAAGAGGACCAGTCCCGCATCCGTTTCAGCAATGCTTAGTTCTGGCGGATCACCTTCATAGGTGATCTCGATCACATCCTCGGCTGCATCAAAATCTTCTACGATCAGATCATTGGCAGGCAAGAGCGCAAAGGTATCCGCACCGGTACCACCATGCAGGTTGTCTCCTGTGCCGCCCATGAGTGTATCATCCCCCGCGCCGCCGTTCAGGTAATCTAGATCCGCATCACCCCGATCAAAAAGCATATCCTGACCCGCACCAGCATGCAGCGTGTCGGCGCCGCTGCCACCGACAAGCACATCGTCCCCAAGTGAACCAAGCAACGCGTCATCGCCCGCCCCGCCCATCAGGAGGTCGGAACCACCTCCGCCATTCAGCGCATCATCACCGTTTCCACCACTCAGGATATCATCACCCACATGACCGTTCAGCCGGTCATCCCCGTCTCCTGCATCCAGCACATCGTGCCCACGTCCGCCCTGCAATGTGTCATCGCCGGCGCCGCTGGCCAAATGGTCATCCCCGTCTTCGCCGTCCAGATAGTCATTGCCCGCACCTGTCAGGACGACATCATCCAGAGGGCCGGAAAAGATCACGGTATCCTCATCGCTCGGTTCCAGCACTTCGTCTATTGATCTGATTGCGACACTGGGATCATCATCTTTGGGCGCTGTATCCAATCCAGACCCATCCACCTCATCCGCGTCCGACACAACGAACGCCGCCAAAGCCAACCCCACTATGCCAAAAAGAGCGAGCATCACACACCTACCAGTTAAACTATTACCCCGGCCCAATGGCGGCTGGATAGCACGGGGCAAGCGCGGAGATGCGCGAAATCTGAACAAATGGTTAATGCGGCAGACGGGTCAGTTCGCGATCCATAGGATCGGCTGCTGCTTGTAGCTGATATAGAGCGGATGCTTGGGATGCCCGTCTTTGCTCAGCCCCAGTGCATAAAGTGGCTTGCCTGACTGGCGCAAGAGTACCTCTGTCTGCTGTCCGCGCCCAAGGTGCGCCCCGTGTGTCCCCCATGCCGCAATGATCTGGTCGGCCCACTCTGCCCCCGCGCGAATGGCCCTATCATTCTCTGGCCCTACGGGATCTTTTGCCTTGCGCATCCTGAATGGGTCCGTGTCGCGCCAAGCAAAGATGTTCGTGACCTGAAAGGCACCAAAGCCCAACGCCCGCGCCCGCCTTTCACAACGCTCTACCGTCGGGTCATTCTGGATTTCCGTGGCCTTTGACGGATTGAGCATCACAAACAAGACGCGCTTGCCTTGCGCATCCCAAGTGCGGGTCAGCGCATAGCGATACCTCTCGCAATCAGAATACGTCGCCATAGATGGCGCATCGTCCTTGATATGGGTCCGCGTGATCACTCAGGTCACAAACACGCGCGACGGCTGGAGTTCACCACTGCGATAGCTTCCGACGGCGATCGCTTTCCCGTCGAAAGAGGCCCAGACCTCTTCGCCGTACGCGACATCACTCGCGATCACCGACGCTGGATTACCATTGCGCAGCTTGGCAACGCTTTCAGCGAGACAACGCACTTCAGGCAATTCGGCGAGGCCAACCTCAAGCGGTTGCAGGTGGGAATCAAGTGCAGGCGTCTGCGCCAAGGCTTCGATCTGCTCTATCGTCACACCATCAGTCGCCTGAAACGGCCCGGACCATATACGGCGCAGGGACCGGACATGCGCGTAGCAGCCCAGCGCCTCGCCCAGATCGCGGGCGATCGAGCGCACATATCCGCCCTTTCCACAGGTCATTTCCAGCACGATGTGATCCGGATCGGGCCGATCAATCAATAGCAGTTCCTCAACCCACAAAGGCCGTGCGGCAAGATCCATTTCCTCACCTTCACGCGCCTTTTTATAGGCGCGCTCACCATCGACCTTCACCGCCGAAAACTGCGGTGGCACCTGCATGATGTCACCAATGAAGGCCCCGAGCGCGGCCTTGACCGCCTCATCATCCGGGCGCAGGTCCGATGTCGCAATTATCTCGCCTTCGGCATCATCTGTGTTCGTGGCCTGGCCCAGACGCACAGTGAACGTATAAGCCTTCAGCGCATCGGTGATATAGGGAACCGTCTTTGTCGCCTCGCCCAGCGCCACCGCCAAGACACCTGTCGCTTCGGGATCAAGCGTTCCCGCATGACCCGCTTTCTTGGCATTCAAGGCCCAACGGACCTTGTTGACAACAGCCGTCGATGTGATGCCAGCGGGTTTGTCCACCACCAGCCACCCCGAAATATCGCGACCCTTGCGCCTGCGTGCCATGTCATTGCCCCACTCTGGAATTGTGGGGCTAGCTAGTCGGAACACAAGACAGGGTCAACAACCGGAAGGCGCCGGCCGTCACCCACCTTCGAGGACTTCCAGAAACGCTTCGCCGAAGCGTTCCGCGTATTTGTCGCCAATCACCCGCGTCAGATGATCCATATCGGCCCCCCGCATCTGTGCGACCTTCGCCAACATCGAGGCCGAGCAGCTCATCGGTTTATCGACACCGTGGGGACCGCGGTTCAGCGCCGCCTGCACCTGCATCAAGCGGTCATAGACCGCTCCCTCGTCACGGCCAGCCAATTTACGGCGCATGGGATGCACCTCTGCCACCTCGCCGGCGATGACTTCCAGAAAGGCGCGCCCGTAGTTTTCCAGCTTCTTGGCGCCTACTCCGCCGATATGCGCCATTTCATCAAGGGTCATCGGCCGCCTTTCGGCCATTTCAATCAGGGTGCGGTCGTTGAAGATGATATACGCTGGCACATTCGCCTGCTCAGCCAAATAGCGCCGCTTGGCCTTGAGCGCAGACAGCAGTGGCGCATCTTCCTCGCTGACCAGCATTCGCACCTTCGGGCCGGAGCCTCGGGCCGCCTTTATCGTATCTCGGCGCAGTTCAATCGTCGCCTCACCACGCAGGATGGGGCGTGCGTGGTCGGTCATGCGCAACGCGCCATGGCGTTCGCGATCAGGTCGCAAAAGGTCATGCCCCATCATCTGCCGGAAAATCGCCTGCCACTGGCGTTTGTCGTACGCCTTGCCCACACCAAATGTCGGCAGGCTATCATGGCCACGCTGCTGGATCTTTTCCGTAAGGTTGCCCAGCAGAATATCAATCAGATGGCCCGCCCCGAACCATTCCTCGGTGCGCAGGGCCGCAGACAAGGCCATGCGGACCGCGGTGGTACCATCAAAGACATCGGCGGGTTTGTCGCAAAGATCGCAGTGCCCGCAGGGGCCGGGCGTTTCGCCAAAATACTCCAGCAGGTTCTGACGTCGGCAATGCAATGCCTCGGCCAGACCCAAGAGCGCATTCAACCGGCCGTGATCGGCAGCGCGGCGTTCAGGCGGGGCCAGCCCTTCATCGATCTGCTGCCGTCTGAAGCGGATGTCATCAGGCCCGAAAAGCGTGAGCGTTTCCGCAGGTGCGCCATCGCGGCCCGCGCGCCCGATTTCCTGATAATAGGCTTCAATCGATTTGGGCAGGTCTGCATGCGCGACCCAGCGAATATCCGGCTTGTCGATGCCCATGCCAAAGGCCACGGTTGCGCAGACAATCAACCCATCCTCTTGTTGAAAGCGACGTTCCACAATGCGCCGGTCTTCAGCCTCCATACCACCATGGTAATGGCACGTGCTGTGGCCCGCATCGGAAAGCGCCCTGGCAAGGGTTTCTGTCTTGGCCCGCGTGCCACAATAGACAATACCCGACTGCCCCTTTCGCGCTGCCGCAAAGTTCAGAATCTGGTTGCGGGGGCCATCCTTGACCGCAAAGGCCAGATGGATGTTGGGGCGGTCAAAACCGCGCAGGAATACAGCAGGCTGCCGCCCGTCAAAAAGCTTTTCAACAATCTCTTCACGTGTTTCGGCGTCAGCGGTCGCAGTAAATGCCGCCAACGGGACATCCAGCATATGCTTCAACGCACCAATGCGCAGATAATCAGGTCGGAAATCATGCCCCCATTGACTGACGCAATGGGCCTCATCCACCGCGATCAAACCTATGCCTGCGCGGCGCAGCATGTTCATCGTCCCGCCCGATGCAAGCCGCTCCGGCGCCATATAGAGCAGTTTTAGCGTCCCTGCCTCCAATGCCTCCCACACGGCATCGGTTTCCTCTGGTGTGTTGCCGGATGTCAGCGCCCCCGCCTCTACCCCTGCTTCGCGCAATCCACGCACCTGATCCCGCATCAGTGCAATCAGAGGCGAGATAACCACCGTCACGCCGTCGCGAACCAATGCGGGCAACTGGAAACACAAGGATTTGCCACCACCCGTTGGCATGATCGCTAGCGTGTCTTCGCCGGCAATTACCGCGTCGACAATTTCCTGCTGCCCCGGACGAAAGGCATCAAAGCCGAAAACGTCACTCAAAAGCGGTGTTGTTGACACTGGATACCCTGCTTTTTGCAATTCTTGCTGCTCTTGGGTTTCACAATCCCACGCCAGAAATCCGTGCACAAGAGGGCGGTCTGCGGCAAATTGAAAAGGGCCGGCACCCGAAGTCAGGTGTCGGCCCTCAGGATAGAGAAAGGGGGCGTCTTCTCTATTTAGCGGTCGATGTCATAGTCGCGCTCGGCAACTGTCTGCCCGTCCACTTTCAGCAGGGCGATCACGTCTTGTGTCGGACGTTTACCAACATTCACGCGGACGTCTGAGTTGGCGCCGGCGTTCACTGCTTTTGTGCCCAGCAACTGACCGATTTCCCCGCGGGAGAAGTCGTAGATTTCAACGATGCCTGCGCCTTCAGCGCGGACCAGCCCCAAGTCCAAGACAGAGGAACTGTCCAGACGTTTGTTGAATTCAAAGTAGTTGTCTGCAGATGCAACAGAAGCGGTTGCAGCAAGGGTCGCAGCGACGAATGCGATTGATTTGATAGACATGGTAAGTTCCTTTTTTCAGTTGTCTGGCGGAAAGAATTCCGCGGGTGATTTCATCTGTGCGGCGATGGGTGCCGCGTTTCGATGACCTGAAGATTGGGCATGGATGGGTGTTCGAAAAGGGCACGGCCAGTCACGAAAATGGTGATCAATGTGAACAGTATTGGTGCTTGAAATGAAGAATTTCGGCCTAGAGCGGCGCTTGTGTGCAACTACGCGCAGAAGTCCAGTCCCGTCTGTGCGCCAGCGGCCCTCCGGACTGGGAAAAGTGGGTCAGAAATTTTTCAGCCGTTCACAGATTTCAGTCCGGCGCATTTTCGTGATCGGCGAATATTTCCTACGTCTCGCTGTGGCGTGAATGATATGACATGAAATCCGGCATCTGGCGGGTCCGCAAAAGGCTGCCGGCACCGGCAAATCCGCAGTCTTGAGTCGTTGCCAACCCCCTTCACACCCCGTAACCCTGTTGGTTCAGGAGGAAGTTGATGGGCGAAATCATTTTAGTCCGGCACGGGCAGGCAAATTCCGCCGCAACAGATGAAGAAAGCTATGACCGGCTGTCTGATCTGGGGCACCAGCAAGCCAGATGGCTCGGGGACTATTTGCGCGCGCGTGAGGCGACGTTTGACAAAGTCATGTCCGGCAGCTTGCGCCGCCACAAAGAGACTGCAGCCGGTCTCGGATATGCGGACCCGCTCATCGACCCACGCCTGAACGAAATGGACTACTTCAATCTGGGACAGGCGCTGCAAGATGTGCATGGCGTACCTTTCCCTGGCCCCGATGAATTTGCCAGCCACGTACCGCAGGTCATGGAAGCCTGGCACAAGGCCGAGATCATGGGCGTGGAAAGCTTCGCCTCGTTTGAGCAACGTGTGACATCTGTCCTGCAAGAGGCCGCCAGCCCGGGGGTGCGGGTCCTTTGTGTGACCTCCGGCGGTGTCATCGGCATGATCATCCGCCATTTGTTGAACCTTGACCCGACCCGTATGGCTCATGTTCTTCTGCCCATCATGAACAGTTCACTGCACCGGATACGGGTCATCCCCCAGGGTCCGATCCTGGCCAGCTTCAATGCGGTGCCACATCTGGATCAGGATGACCGCATGCATGCCCAAACGCATTACTGAGGACCAAAGGAAAACCGCCATGCTGAAGCTGCACTATGCTCCGCGCACAATTTCCGTCGCCGTCGCAATCATTCTTGAAGAATGCGACATCCCCCACGAGACAATCCGCGTTGATTTTACAAAGTCCGAGCAAACAAAATACAACTATCGCCAGATCAACCCCAAGGGTCGCGTGCCTGCGCTGGAGACCCCCGACGGCATTCTGACAGAAACCCCTGCAATACTTGAATATATCGCCCCGCAGCTTGTACCAGAAGATGCCTTCGCGGCGGCCAGGATGCGCGAGTTGATGTCCTATCTTAACGGCACGATGCACCCGCACCACGCCCACGGCCTTCGTGGCGAACGCTGGGCTGATGAGACGAGCTCTCTGGCCGACATGAAGCGCAAGGTCCCCGAACGAATGCGAGAATGTTCGGCTTACCTTGAGGAATTCCTGCCGAAACTTCCCTTTCATGCCGGTGCTTTGGAGGTGCTGTCGGATGCCTACCTTTATGTCGTGCTGACCTGGCTTCCCGGTGATGGGGTCGATATCACGCATTTCCCCCGCCTTGCGGCCTTCCAGCACGAAATGAATACGCACAGGTCTGTACAGACAGTCTTTGAAAAGGGAATGCTGTAATGACGCATATCTGGGTACGTTCCGAAAGTCGTCCGCATGAAGAACGCGTCGGTCTGACACCACAAGGTGCTGCCAAGCTGATCGCCGCCGGATACCGGGTCACTGTCGAAGAAAGCACGCAGCGCATTCTGCCCATCGCCGACTATGCTGACGCTGGCTGTGATATTGCGCGGGAATTCACTTGGGTGGACGCCCCTGACGATGCAATCATCTTCGGTTTGAAGGAACTGCCAGAAGACGGCACCCCATTGCGCCATCGCCACATCATGTTTGGGCATGCCTACAAGGGCCAGCCTTCGGGGAAAATCCTGCTCGACAGGTTCAGGGCAGGGGGTGGCACACTCTATGATCTGGAATACCTGACCAACGAGGATGGCCGCCGCGTTGCGGCCTTTGGCTATTGGGCCGGATACGCAGGGGCGGCTGTCGCAGTCATGTGCTGGCTGGCCCAGCAAAAAGGCCAGATCGCCGGACCGGTCAAAGCCTACCCCAGCGCGAACCACATGCTGATGGAACTGCAACAAGAACTGATGGCCTTGGGCACTGACCGCCCGACTGCCCTGATAATCGGTGCCTTGGGGCGTGTCGGGACCGGTGCTGCCGATCTTTGCAAAGCGATGGGCGTGGCAACAACAAAGTGGGACATGGCAGAGACCGCTTCGGGTGGTCCGTTCCCCGAAGTCCTGACCCATGACATTTTCCTCAATTGCATCCTTGCGCGCCCGGGCACACCGGTTTTCGTACCTGCCAGCGCAAAGACGGCACCGCGTACCCTATCCGTCATCGGCGATATCGCCTGCGATCCGGACAGCGATTTTTCTCCGATCAAGGTGTATGACCGCACAACGACGTGGGATGCACCCGCACTGCGTGTCCATGACAAGCCTGTCCTGGATGTCACAGCGATTGATAACCTGCCCTCAATGCTACCCGCAGAAAGCAGTGAAGACTTTGCCGACCAGTTGCTGGCACACCTGATGACCCTGTCAAAGCTTGACGCAGGCGTCTGGGACCGTGCGAAGGGCTGGTTTGACCGGGCGTCATCCTGATGGGGTATATGGTCGATGGGGTTTATCACGTCGGCGATGATGTGACGAAAACTCTTTCCGATGGTGCATGGGAACGCAGCCGCAGCACAGTGCGGCATTGGATTGGCGATGCTAACTTTCCGGCAGAAACCGGACGGTATCACCTTTTTGTTGCATGGAACTGCCCGTGGGCGCATCGCGCCTTGTTGACCCGCGCCATCAAAGGTCTGGGTCATATCTCCCTGTCATATACGCGGCCCAACCGTAACGATCAGGGATGGGTTTTCGACAAGGCCGGCCCATTCTCCGACCCGCTCTTGGGCGCGCGTGCGCTGCATGAAGTATATAGCGCGGACCCAATGCGATACACCGGGCGTCTTACGGTGCCTGTCCTTTGGGACAAGGTGCAAGCAAGGATGGTCAGCAACGAATCCGCTGATATCGTGCGTATGCTTAATGCGGCGTTCGATGGGCCAGACCTTTATCCGAAAGCGCATCAACGGCAGATCGACGACTGGAACACCCTGATCTATGAAACGGTAAACAACGGGGTTTATCGTGCTGGCTTTGCTTCGGCGCAAGCGCCCTATGAAAGGGCCGCTCTTCAGGTATTCGAGACCCTCGACAAGATCAACGCCCATCTGGAATGGCATGATTTCCTATGCGGTGATCAGTTCACCGAAGCTGACCTGAGGCTGTTCCCGACGCTGGCGCGGTTTGATGTCGCCTATCACTATGCCTTCCGGTGCAATTTGCGCAAAATATCGGACTACGCGCACCTCTGGCCTTACGCCAAACGCATCTATGCGATGCCCGGCGTGGCTGAAACGGTGCGCTTTGACATCTACAAACGCGGCTATTTCAGCGCGAGCGAGAAACGCAACCCGCTTGGCATCGTCCCGATCGGACCCATTGTTGACTGGGGCTAGGACAGGGCAATTTCCACTCTAGGCCGGCCGGTAAAGATCATCCTCTGCTTGGGACGGGTCAACACCAAGAGCAGCCATGCCTGCCTCCAGATGATCGGCCAGATGTGGTGACCCTTTCAGGTAGTCCGCTGTCGGCGTCGTCGCTTCGCGCGCCGCCGTCTCAAGGGCTTCAGCCAGATCTTCCGGTTCAAAGCTCCCGCGGCCGATCCAGAAAATCGCCACAAGGCCTATCTTCTCGTCATCATTGAGCTGATCAACAAAGCCATCAAATTCGTTCTCGGCGCGGTCAAGTTCGCGCGCCAGAATAATCACTTCGGCAACCTTGTCGGCTGTGATTGGTAACATCGGATGTCCTCCTTTGGCTTCACATTGAACGATCACATCAGATGAAACCTTGATCTGGCGCAAGCAAAACAGACTTGGCCCCTAACAGGGTTCACCACGCAAGTCTTTTCTCGCTCGCGCGTGCTACGTCTGCGCGCTAGGAGTAAGTGACCCAACCCATAGCACTTTATGTTTCGGTTACCCGTCCCCACCCAAGTCGTCCCAGATATCGCGCACCCAGCGCTTGATCACCTGCGCCTCTTGCCAGCGGTCTGACATCTCGCGCCCCTGCGCGTCAGTCATCGCATATTCCGGCGGCCCCAGTTCACACACGAAGATGCAGTCACCAGATGCATTTCGCGCCCGCCAATCGGCCAGACCTTCGCGCCACCAGCCCTTGAACAGGTCCACCCATTTCTGGTGCTGCGGGAAATCAAGCTGCAGCTGGATTTGCTGGCGCGAGGCAACCCGGCCCTGAAAGCTGTCAGAGCGATGCAGGATGCGGCTCATCAATCCTAGGTCATGGTCCGACAGCGGGAACCAGAATTCGCGGTCGACGACATAATGCGAAAGGTCCGCACAGATCCGCATTTCGGGAATACACTCCAGCAGTTGCAGGGTCGTATAAAGGTCATTGGTGATGCAGTTGCGGTGCGTCTCGAATTGCACCGGCACGCCAATCCGGTCGGCCATGCCGATCCATGTCTTGATCACCGGCACCATGTCATCCAGCGCAATGGGCATCACCTGCCCGATCACATCAACGAAAGGCGCGCCGAAATCGGCCGCCATGTGCAAGGTGTCTTCAAGACTTTCTATCGTCTTGGGGAAGGCCACGATCAGAGGGGTGAGCCCCTGCGCCTCCATATGCGGGCGCACGGCATGGGCAACCGCGACATCAGAGGCGCCCAGATCAATCGCCATTCCGTCGAAACCGGCACCGGCCACCATTTCGCAGACCTGATCATGGGGCAGTTTCACCCCGCTCTGGTCGTGCGGCTGCATGGACCAGAGCGAGGTGTAGACCTGAAGCCGCCTCACTCTGCCGGCATCCGTGTGACGCGGCCACCGCTGCGAGGGATGATCCAGACCTCGTCCATCGGATACTGGCTTTCATCCTTGGCCATCAGCTTGGCGATGACCTCGACCTGAAATTCCAGCCAGCCCATGCGATGCACTTCGCCCGCCTTGGCCTCAATCCTCTCGTTCAACTCGCGCAGCTTCCAGAAAGGGACCGCCGGAAACGTGTGGTGTGCCGTGTGATAAGGCATCTGCCAGCACAGCCAGCGTTGCAGGGCATTGGCCCGGGTGGAGCGGGTGTTTTCCATGATGTCATTCTCATGACTCAGCCCCAGATGTTCGATCGTGTTCTGCAACTGGTGGACAGGCTTGGTCAGCAGCATCGGTATGATCCAGAACGTCAATGCAGCCCAAGACGAAAAGACGAGCGACAGCCCCGCAATCACCCCGTACCCCAGCAGATGCAAACGGCTTTCACGGATCACGCGGGCCTCTTCCTCTTTGCGGATGAAGGGTTCGATGATGATGCCCCGCGCACGGCGGACGACGCCAAAGACACGATTACGCCAATAGGTGATCCCGCTCAGCCACAAAAGATAGGTCGTCAGCGTATAGGGTTCGCGCACCAACTCGCCGTCGCGTTCCCAGTCCTGCGTGTACTGGTGATGGGCGAAATGCATGATCTGGTCAAAGTCGCGCGGAAAAATCTGGATAAACCCGATGATCCGGCCAAACACCTCGTTCAGCTTTCGTGTCTTAAAGACAGTCGCATGCGATAGTTCGTGCTGTGCGGCGTAGAGAAAGTTCAGCAAGACGCCCAAGGCAAAACCGGTCACCCAAACCCAGCCTGTCCCCATCGCATAGCCATGCAGGATAGCGACCACAAGAATTGCCCCGATATGACTTGCCATCTGTAGGCCGCCATGCAGGTCCGATCGCTCTGACAGCGCCCGCAACTCTGCAGGTGTCAGCAGCTTGCGACGCGAAAAACTCGCTTCCATGTCATACCCCATCCTGTTTGCGGGACGAGCCTACCCCAATCCGCATTTTTGGCAAATCCCAACGGCGGGTACATCCGGTTCAAACTGTTACGTCACGTTGAGGGTGACGCGCACGGCAGCTTTCGCCATGATTGCGGCACAAGCGGAGGCATATCATGACCCAATACCCCAATCTTCTGTCCCCTCTCGATCTGGGGTTTACCACGCTCAAGAACCGCGTGCTGATGGGCTCTATGCACACGGGGCTGGAAGAAACCAAGGATTGGAACCGCGTTGCCGAATTTTACGCCGAGCGCGCACGCGGCGATGTGGCGCTGATGGTCACGGGTGGAATGGCCCCGAACCCAGAGGGCGGTGTGTTCCCGGGGGCGGCCGGCCTTTACACGGATGAAGACATCGCCAACCACCGGACTGTGACAGATCGTGTCCATGATGCAGGTGGCAAGATCGCCATGCAGATCCTGCATGCAGGCCGCTACGCCTATTCGCCCAATTGTGTTGGCGCCTCTGCGATCAAATCCCCGATCTCTCCTTTCCCTCCCAAAGAACTGGACGAAGACGGGATCAAGAAGCAGATCAGCGACATCGTCACCGCTGCTGCCCGCGCCCGCGAGGCAGGCTATGACGGGGTCGAGGTGATGGGCTCCGAAGGGTATTTCATCAACCAGTTCCTTGTCACCCACACCAACAAACGCACCGATCGCTGGGGCGGATCGTATGAGAACCGGATGCGCCTGCCGGTCGAGATTGTGCGCCGGGTCCGTGAGGCGGTCGGTACCGACTTCATCGTGATCTATCGCCTTTCAATGATCGATCTGGTTCCCAATGGATCAACCTGGGAAGA
>CAZTKF010000013.1:15676-54737 GCA_964614205.1 uncultured Loktanella sp.
CGCCCCTTCCTTGCGGACGCGCATTTCGTGGCAAAGGCGGCGGCAGGCAAGGCGGCGGAAATTGCGCCCTGTATTGCCTGCAATCAGGCCTGTCTGGACCATACATTCAGCGGCAAACTGTCGTCCTGTCTGGTCAATCCGCGCGCCTGCCATGAGACAGAGTTGTCGATCACGCCAGCAGAAACGCACAAAAACATCGCCGTCGTCGGCGCAGGTCCGGCAGGGCTTTCGGCCGCGCTCACTGCCGCAGAGCGCGGGCATCATGTGACTATCTTTGACACCTCCGACGAAATTGGCGGCCAGTTGAACATGGCCAAGCAGGTGCCGGGCAAAGAGGAATTCTGGGGGCTGGTCGATTACTATCGCAATATGGCGGCGAAGGCCGGGATTACACAGCGCTTGGGCAAAACGGCGACACCCGACGACCTTGTGGAATTCGATGAGATCATCATCGCCACAGGTGTCGCCCCGCGCGACCCTGAAATCCCCGGTCAGGACGGGCCGAACGTCCTGTCCTACATCGACGTGCTGCGCGGCAAGGCGCAGGTTGGCAAAACCGTTGCGATTGTCGGGGCCGGCGGCATCGGCTTTGATGTAGCTGAATATCTGGTGACAGGGGAAAGCCCGACCGAAGATCTGGATGAATGGCTGCAGGAATGGGGCGTGGGCGACCCTGCCAGAACGCGTGGTGGTCTACGGCCGGAAGGACCACAACCCGAGGCGCCGGTGCGGCAAGTCACACTCTTGCAAAGGAAATCTGAAAAGCTCGGCAAAAGGTTGGGCAAGACAACCGGTTGGATTCACCGCGCGGGTCTGCAAATGAAGAACGTGCAGATGATTGGTGGCGTGAACTACGAAAAAATCGATACCGAAGGACTGCATGTCAGCCACGGTGAAACGCACGAAAACCCACGGGTCATCGCGGCCGAGACAATTGTTCTTTGCGCCGGTCAGGTGCCAGAGCGCACGCTGGCCGATGAATTGATCGCCCAAGGCCGTGCGGTACATGTCATCGGAGGCGCAGATGTTGCGTCCGAACTGGACGCAAAGCGCGCGATTGATCAGGGTACACGGCTGGCAGCGCAGATCTGACTTGCTTGCAGGGCTGAGCACCCTCAGCCGTCTTTGCCGGGCGGGAGCCCGTTCAGCTTGGCAATATAGTCAACCAGATGCGGCACATAATCCTCTGCCCCGTCGCCACCCATATTCATTGCGGCTGCAAATGAATTCTTGACCGCTGCACCCACAGGGTTTGCCGCCGAGGCACCATCGGCCATGTCTGCCAGATACCGCGTATCTTTGTAGGCATTGGTCAAAGTGAATTTATGCGCGTCCCTGTTTCCCTCGACGGCATACCCCATGAACGTCTGGTAGAATCCGCAATCCATACGCGACCCACGGATCACGCTGTCAAACTGGTCAACGCTGATGCCGACCTTGCGTCCGACCGCGATCGCCTCAGAATAGAGCGCTGCATACCCCAACGATAAGAAGTTATTCAGCAATTTCATCTTGTGGCCCATCCCGGTCGGTCCCAGATGCACAACAGATGTCGCCCAGCAATCGATCACCGGCTTGATCCGCGCAAAGGTGTCGGCCGATGCGCCGACCATTGTGCTCAATGTGCCGGATTCAGCCTGAACGGGGGTGCCGCCAAGCGGGGCATCCGCAAGCCAGCATCCCTTTGTCTCCAGCATCGCCGCCAGTTTCTCGGTCGACGTCGGATCGGACGTCGAACAATCCACGATGATGCTGCCTTCGCGGAGATCAGGCATTAATCCGGCGATGATGGACTCGACCTGTGGCGAGCCGGGCGCACAGATGTGGATAATGTCGGAAACCTGCGCCATCTTTGCAAGATCTGCCGCCTCTTTCGCGCCTTGCGCGACGAGATCATCGACAGATGCCCTGCTACGGTGCGCAACCACCGTCACTGAATGGCCACCCGACAGGATGTTCTTTGCCATGCCATGCCCCATAAGCCCCACACCGATGAAGCCAACGCTTTCCTTGGTCATTCCACTCTCCGCCCTTGCTGTTCCATCCTTTGGTAAGAGGCGAGATCGGATACAACAAGACGAAAGAAGTCGGACGAAATGTCTGCAAAACCCCACCGTGCGCGTCCAATCATCGGATAGGATCCGCTAACAGGGCGTAATGAACCCGCAGGGATACCGCTTTGGTGACGGCATCTTGTGTCCGCTTTGGCAGATGGAAATCCATTAAGATCAAGGTTTTTTCGCATGATTTGCTGTTTCCGCATCGGCATCAAAGCCGATTCATACCCCCGTATTGTCAGGCATTCGTCCAATTCCTGCCCGATTTCGTCGCCAATATGAGAACAACGGTATGAATATAATAGTTCTAGGAAATTCTCATGGATCGTCTGACCGAAATGGAGGCATTCGCCACCGTCGTGGACCAAGGTGGGTTTACGGATGCTGCAAAAAAGATGGGAATCTCCAAATCGGCCGTCTCCAAACACGTTTCCTCGCTTGAGGCCCGCTTGGGCGCGCGTTTGCTGAACCGCACCACGCGCCGGGTCAGTCCAACGGAAATCGGCCTTGCCTATTATGACCGCGCCCGCCGCGTTCTCAACGATGCCGGCGAAGCAGATGCGCTGGTCACATCAATGCAATCTGCACCTTCCGGTCTTTTGCGGATCAGTGTGGCAACCGATTTCGGCGTCAACCATCTGTCACCGGTGCTGGGCGATTTTCTGGCCGAATTCCCCGATATCACCGTGAACATGGCGCTGAACAATCGCTATGTCGAACTGATCTCTGAAGGTTTCGACATGGCCGTGCGCATCGGTGAACTGGAAGACAGCACTCTACGGGCCCGCAAGCTGACAGAAACGACCAAACGTATGATCGCGAGCCCTGCCTATTTTGAGCAGTACGGTCGCCCCGAGAAGATTGATGATCTGAACGAGCACAAGTTGCTGCATTATTCCAATCAGGCCAATTCAGCCGTCTGGAAGCTGACCGCACCTTCGGGTGAAAAGCGGCAGGTGCGGACAGCGGGTTGGCTGACCGTCAATGACGGGCAATCGCTTCTGAATGCCTGCATCGGCGGACTTGGCATCGCTTATCTGCCCAGTTTTCTTTATGCCGATGCTATGCAAAAAGGGTTGGTCGAAGTGGCCATTCCGGACCTTCCCGTCGAAACACAAGGCATCTATGCGGTCTATCCTCCGGGCCGCTTCACACAGCCAAAAGTACGCGCATTTATCGACTTTCTGGCGCACGCCTTTGCCGACAAAGGCCCTGATATCTGGTAATTTTCCCAAGGTGAGATGTCACCCTCCTGGCGCGGCCAATTCTTGGCCGCGCTTTTTTCTTGGGCATTAAGCCAATCACAACGTCTCCGATCTAGGGTGCCCATTGTCCTTAGAGAGAGTTGTGATGGACCATTTGATGCGCCTGCTCGCGCCGAAGAGTTGGATCGGTTTTTTTGTCCGTCTCGTTGTACTTGTCGGTCTTGTGGCCGCCGAGAATATCGCCTTTGCCTACTTTTTTGGGGGTCTTGGTAAAAATGACGCGCATTCAGCGTCATATTATGTGGCGCATGCTGCCCTGGTCGGCGGTCCGTTAATCGCTTTTTTCTTGGCGGTGACGGTATTTCAGGTCCGGCTCCAGCGTAAGCTGTTCCGCCTGTCGCGCAAAGACGGACTGACCGGCCTGAACAATCGCCGGACTTTCTTTGATCTTGTCGAAAAGTCGCGCAGGAACGAACAGAAAGGCGTCTTGCTGATGCTGGACGCCGACTGGTTCAAGAAGATCAATGACACTTATGGTCATCAGGCCGGCGATCACTGTCTCAAGTCAATCGCCTACACACTGCGTCGTAGCGTCCGCCACAATGATATTCTGGGGCGCATCGGGGGCGAAGAATTTGCAGTCTACTTGAACAACGCACCGGTTGAAACGGCGCGCGTCATTGGAGAGCGTCTTGCAAAACCGATCTCATTCCAGACCGAAAACTTTCAGTACCTTTCCGTGACACTCTCGATCGGGGCTGCGAAATCTTATCCTGATGTGACAATTGATGCGCTGTTCGCACAGGCCGATGCCGCACTCTATCAGGCCAAGCTGAACGGGCGGGCAGCATTCGTACTATGGGAACCGGCAATGCAACCCGGCTATGTCGCGCAAAGCGCGTGACACCTATTCCTGTGTTGACGTCACGATCACCTCGACCCGACGATTGGCTTCTCGCCCTTCTTCGGTCAGGTTGGACGCGATAGGTGCCAAATAACCCATCCCTTCGGCCTCTAGCTGCGCGCGGTCGACGCCATAGGCACTGACCAGGCGTTCCAGAACAGAGGCGGCACGGCGCTTTGACAGCGCGATATTTGCTGTAAGAGCACCCGATGAATCCGTGTGCCCCACCAGGGCAACTCTGCGCTCTGGGGCGTTGGAAAGATAATCGGCCAAAGCTTGCAGCGATGCGTACTCTCCCTCGGCCAGCTGCGCAGAGCCGGTTGGAAAACTCAGATCAGCCAGTACCACACGCCCGACCTGCTCAATCTGCTCTGCAAGCGTCGCATCCGGCGTGGTACCAAAGGCCCGCAAGGGTGCAGCCTGCGCCGCCGCAATTGGCTCGGCATCTTCAACAATCGGCCCGACATGGGCGATCTGCACAAAACCCGCTTGCGTGGTGCGACTTGTCAGAACCGTCAGATACTCAGGCCCATCCGCGCCAGTCCGCTCTGCCGCAAGAAACCGGAAATCCCCGATATTGATCCGCATTTCGGGGGGGGGCAATGTCTCGATCCCGAAACGGAAGTCAAATCCGCCGCACGCCTCTGTCTGGCATTCAAAAATGATGCGATACCGATCATTGCGCAGCTGTTCCCGCAAAGGCCGGACCAGCTGCAATGTGGTCAGGGACGCAGCCTCGATCCGCCATGCCTGCAGGGTGACACGACCCTCCACAGTGCGTGTTGGCATCTCACCGCGATCCCATATCCCCAACGGCAGGACATAGCTGTCAGCGTCCCGCACCACCTCGGCTTGCAGGCTTGCATTGCTCGGAAAATCAAGCGTTTGGGCTTGCGCCTCACTCCAAGCGAGCGCCAGACATACAGCGCAGATGCGGATCATCGGGCGAGAGCGTGATATTCATCATTGGGACGCATGTCCGTGGCCGAAGCGATGCGGTTGCTCATGTTGAAAAAGCCTGCGACGGCTGCGATGTCCCAGATATCGCGGTCCGAAAAGCCGACCTGACGCAACGCATCCCTGTCCTTTTCTTCGATCTTGGCGCTGGCCACTGTCATCTGCTCTGCAAACGCCAGCATCGCTTTTTGCCGTGCATCAAGGGGTGCAACACGCCAGTTCATCACAAGCATCTCACCCAGCTTGGGATCACCCGAAAGCTGCCGCACTGCCGCGCCATGGGCGGTGAGGCAGTAGTAGCATTTGTTGACGGAGGACACAGCAACCGCAATCATTTCCCTTTCCAGCTTGGACAAACCGGAATCGGCCAGCATCACGTCATTATATAACGCGGTGAAGGCGTTCAGCTTGTCGATGTCAAACGCATAGGCTTGCAGCACATTGGGTATCATCCCCAGCTTTTCCTGACAGATGTCAAAATACTTTTGGGTGGCCTCGGGCAGCGGGTCGGCCATCGGCAGATCAAGGGCAGTGGGTTGGTCAGTCAAAGGGCTACTCCGGCAAAGTCCTGTAATGATAGTGTCCCACAAGCGTCATGCCGAGGGAAGAGTAGAGCGCATTGGCGCCCACATTTGCCTGCGTCGTGACCAAGCTCAGGAACATGGCGCCGTTATCCTGAGCCCAGAACGCGGCAGCGCGCGTCAGGTGCTGTGCAAGCCCCTGTCTGCGGTGTTCGCTGCTGATTTCAAGCGCATGGATCATCGCGCAATCGGCCGCTATCCCGACAAAGACCGTACCAGCGGGCCGATCATTCTGGCGCCCGAGCAAGGTTGTTTTCGGCTCACGCGCGCGATCCATGATCGCCAGACGGCCCTTGCCGATACCGCCTTTCGCCCAAATCTCTACCTGCGCTGCAAGCGGTGGCCAGACTTCGAAGCTGGTGACGGGCGGAGGACGCCGCTTTGCGATTTGCGCAACAGGCGCGGCATAAAGATTGACGGGGTCCTTGATAGTATAGCCCCGCGCGGCAAGGTCGTTGTCAAGAACGTCTTCGCCTTCGCGGATCATGAAGAGTGGCACCTGCTTTGCCTCGCGCATGGCGATTTCGGCCTGCGGGATATCCGCATCGGTAACGGGTTGTTCTGCCGTGGCCGCGCTGACGCGACTGCTGCCACTCTCATCCAGCCGTATTGCCCAAGGCCCAAGCGCCTGTTTGGCAGAGGGCGGCCATGTCCCTTCGATGACGGCATAGAGTTTCTGGGCCGATGGTAGGGTCATGTCGCAAATATTGCCTCTAGCGCTGTCATGGCCTGATCAAGCAAGACCGTGTCGCTGCCGCGCACCACAATGTTGGACCCGTAGACGCCATCCTTCTGAAACGGGTAGGACCCGACAGACAGGTCCGGATATGCATCTGCAAAGGCCGCCAAAGGTCCCGCGATATCGCCCTCTCCCTTCATCAGGCGCAATGTTCGCGACAAAAGCGGCGCGCCCCCCGTGAGTTTTGGCAGGACGCTGGCCACCATGGCCTTGAACACAGAAGGCACGCCCGCCATTACGTGTACGTTGCCAAGGCTGAACCCCGGAGCAGTGCTGACAGGGTTGTCAATCAGTGCCGCCCCGTCGGGAATACGTGCCATGCGCAACCTTGCTTCGTTCAGCTCCTGACCTGAATGGTCGTAATGCGCTTGCAGCAGCGCACGGGCATCGTCGCGCACATCAATATGTGCACCAAAGGCGGCGGCGATACAGTCCGCCGTGATGTCATCATGCGTCGGGCCAATGCCGCCGCTGGTGAACACATGATCATAGCCTGATGACAGCGCTTTGACGGCTGCAACAATCGCCGCCGCATCATCGCTGACCACGCGCACCTCTTTCAGGTCGATCCCCCGTTCGGTCAGTTGCCCGGCCAGATAATGCGTGTTCGCGTCGCGGGTCCGCCCCGAAAGAATTTCGTCGCCTATCACAAGCATCGCGGCGGTCGGGTTTGGCATCTGGTGGTTCTCCTGTCTTGCGTAAGAGGTTATAGGGCGTCCATGAGATTTGCCACGCCCCTTGTCCCTGCCCGCCTGATCAAACGCTACAAAAGGTTTCTTGCCGATGTGACGCTTTGTGACGGTCGCATAGTGACAGCCCATTGTGCCAATCCCGGTTCGATGATGGGCCTTGCAGAACCGGGGACGAAGCTTTGGTTAGAGCCAAATGACGACCCCCGGAAAAAGCTCAAGTACGGCTGGCGTCTGGTAGATCACGAAAACGGGCACTTCACCGGCGTTGACACGTCAGTGCCGAACCGTGCGCTGAAGGCCGCCTTGATCGCGCACGAAGTTCCGGGTTTGCCAGCCTATGATCTGGTGCGGCCAGAGGTAAAATATGGCGATAACAGCCGCATCGACTTTCTGCTGACCGGCGATGGGCCTGATACCTATGTCGAGGTCAAGAGCGTTACGCTATCGCGGCAACAGGGTCTGGCAGAGTTTCCCGACAGCGTCACAGCACGTGGCGCCAAACATCTGGCAGAGCTTGCGCGGATGGCGGACATGGGCCACCGCGCCGTCATGTTCTATCTGGTCCAGCGGACTGATTGCGGCGCCGTGACCTTGGCTGACGATATCGACCCAGCCTACAGCGCCGCTTTTGCCCATGCAGAGCGGGCTGGTGTCACCGTACTGGCGCAGGCATGCCAAATCGACCCCGAGGGGATCACTCTGGGCGACCCAATCCCGTTCCGGCCCTAGAACTTTGACTGTAATTCGCCTATGTCGCCGTTAAGACAGATAAAGGACGACGCCCTGTGGAAACGAACAAAGCACATCTGACCAAAGATGGTATCCGGCTCTACCAGCCGGAGGATTTTGCTGGCATGGCAAAAGCAGGGGCACTGGCGGCGCAGATTCTTGATGACATCGCCGATCACGTGGTACCGGGCCAGACGACAGGCGAACTGGACCGCCTGATTACTCAGTGGGTCGAGGATGCGGGCGCTATTTCCGCCACCATCGGCTACAAGGGCTATCAGCACGCCAGCTGCATTTCGGTGAACCATGTCGTGTGTCACGGTATTCCCGGCGACAAGAAGTTGAAAGATGGCGATATCCTGAACATCGACGTCACCGTTATTGTTGATGGATGGTTTGGCGATACAAGCCGGATGTATGTTGCAGGCAACCTGCCCCGCAAGGCAGAGCGCCTGATTCAAGTGACACATGATGCGTTGATGAAAGGGATCGAAGCCGCAAAACCCGGCAACACTTTCGGTGACATCGGTCATGCAATCCAGCTCTACGCCGAAAGCCACCGTATGTCTGTGGTGCGCGACTTTTGCGGACATGGCCTTGGTCGCGTGTTCCATGCCCCACCGAATGTCTTGCACTACGGCCGCCCCGGTACAGGTGCACGGCTTGAAGAGGGGATGTTTTTTACCATCGAGCCGATGATCAATCTGGGCCGCCCCGAAACCAAAGTGCTGGCGGACGACTGGACGGCTGTGACGCGCGACAAGTCTCTGTCTGCACAGTTTGAACACTCCATCGGAATCACGGCTGATGGCTGCGAGATTTTCACTTTGTCCCCCGCTGGCATGTTCCACCCGACCTACAAGACCTGAATCCAGAGGGAAAATCCGCTAGGATTTCCCCTCTTGCGAATGACTTGCAACTACGCGGGCCATCCCCTATATCAGTCGTGTCGCTAGCGGTGACATCTTTCCCCTGAAATAAAGACGAAAAGGATGCACGCGATGCACCTGATGAAAACTGCCGCTTTGCTGGCCGCGATTTGCCTGCCCGCAACGTCTGCCTCGGCCCAAGACATCACCTTGCGCTTTCAGCACTTTGTATCTCCTGCCAGCGCGAACCCGACCTACTTTATGCAGCCTTGGGCCGATGCGATCGAGGAGCAGTCCGCAGGCCGGATCAAGGTAGAGCTCTATCCTTTCATGCAATTGGGCGGTTCCGCCCCCAGCCAGTTCGATTTGATCCGTGATGGCGCGATCGATGGCGGCTGGGTCATACCCGGTTACCAACCGAACCGTTTTCCCGAGGCAGAGGCGTTGGAACTGCCCTTCATGACTACCAAGTCAGGTGAAGAAGCCAGTGCTGCAGCGTGGGAATTTACCCAAGAGTACCTCATGGACGATTTTGCAGATGTCCACGTAATTGCGGCCCATATGCATGGTCCCGGGATCGTCCATAAACGCGGTGCGCCCGTGGAAACGGTCGAGGACTTTGCCGGTTTGAAGCTGCGTGGGCCCTCCCGCCCTGCGACTCTCCTCCTTGAAAAGCTTGGGGCAACGCCAATCGGCATGCCAGTCCCCCAGTTCCCCGAAGCGTTGTCACGCGGTGTTGTCGATGGCGGTGTGATTACGTGGGAAATGTCACCGTCGCTCAAACTTGATGAATTGACCGACAGTCACACGGATGTGGCAGGCGATATGGCGCTGTATAATCTCTATTTCATCTGGGCGATGAACAAGGATGTCTACGAAGCCATGCCTGACGATCTTCGCGCGATCATTGATGCGAATTCCGGCATGATGGCAAGCCGCTGGGCAGGCCGCGCCCATGATACAGGTGATCTGGTAGGCCGCGACGTGATGGCGGCGGGTGGCAATGAGATTGCAAAGCTTTCACAGGCCGAGACCGACCGGATCAAGGCACTTGGCGCTGAAGTCACAACAGCCTGGATCGCCGAGATGGATGCCAAGGGGTATGATGGCGCGACTCTTGTGGCCAGCGCGCAAGATGCTGTTGCCGCAAACGCAAACTAGTGTGCACGAAAAAGCTGTGTAAAAGGCAGGGGCGCGGCCTATCCCTGCCTTAATGCGTCCGCATTTATGGGCGACAAAGCAGCCATGTTTAGACCAAGAAATTCACTGTATTCTCTGATGATGGCCCGAAATTCATCGGGTCAACATAATGCCTCGGCCGAAAGAATCTTGGGCGGCTTTTCCTAGGACAGTTCATGCATTGTGAGGGGTCTTCAGCATGTTATGGTCGCTGCGCGGTTGCATCCGACGGCGGCCCACTTTGAATTTCGACAACGGATCGGACGCACACTTGTCGCACATACCTGACACCAGTCGTGACCTCAGAAAGAGCTCTATTATTGGTGACCCTCCACGCCTGCAGAAAATGCTTTGCACCATCGTATTGGCATTCATTGCTGTCAGCATGCTGGTGTCCCCGGTTCTTGACTTCTTCATTGTCGAGAACAGGAAATCGAACTGGACCGTCACGATGTCCATCTTCGCATTCTCGGTGGCGTCGTTGCCCTTTTTTGCCATAGCTCTTCTCTCTCTCAAGTCCCGTGGAGAAAAGCTCTTTTTACAGTGCGCCGCTGGGCTCTTTCTCTATGCTGCTCTCCTGACAGGGTATTCGGCGACCGAACTCTTTTATCCATTCTTCGGCCTCGCATCTGCGCTCTGCACCACCCTTGTGGGGGTCTTGTTTTACGTTGCCGTGCGGGACAATCTCATCTCTCCCAGTACTGTCTTTAATTTTCTGGCGTTCGCTTCCGTCTTTGTCATTGTTCCTCTGCTACTGGTCCAGATTGATACAGAACGGTTTGCCCAGCTGGCAGAAGAGTTCACCGCTACAAGGATTCTTTACGGCTATGAGAACCCGCGCGCGGTGGGCTGGGCATCGACTGTCTTTCTGTCAATGCTGGCCGCCTATATGGCGACCCAGCCCAAGGAAAGCCGGATCCACCCGCTGGCTCTATTCTCAATCGTCGTTGCTGCAACAACGTTGTTTTGGAGCGGATCAAGGGGTGGCCTGATTGCATTGACCCTCAGTCTTTCGATCGTGATTTTTGTGTCGCAAACAAGAAACCTGAAAGGGATCATCGCAGTCGTTCTGAGTGTCGCCGCGGGCGCCGCGATCTCGCTGTTCACGTATTTGCCAAACGCGTCCTATGGCATTTTCTCAAGGATCAGTCAGAATCTGGAACAGGAAAATGTGGCCGCACTCAGTTCTGGGCGCATTGACCTCTGGCTGACAACCGTTTCGCATATTCTGGAGCGTCCATTTATCGGATACGGGTACTTGCCCCATAAGACCCTTGAAGGTTTCAGTCATGGCAGTGCCCACAACCTTGTTCTTGATGCCTGGCTTTGGTTTGGCGTCATTGTCGGATCAATCATTCTGCTGTGCGGTTTATTGCTCTGGACAAAGGCTTTCGCCTTTTTTCGGAGGGCCAATGATCCTTACGTGGCGGCACTGTTTTGCGTGACAACAGCTTTGCTGCTCTACAGCATGATTTCAGGTCCCTACGCGAGGACGTTCCCTCTGCTTCTTTTTGCAATTCCGGCAGGTGTCATTCTTGGCCAGCGATCATCCACGGTCGACTGACAGTCTACTGCACATCGCGGACGGGATTGCTTGCCGCAGCTAGGTGATACGCGCGACTACATAATCGGCCAGATCAACCAGCATTTGCTTAAGCGGATGGTCAGGCACCGCATTCAGGGCAGACTTTGCTTTGCCGGCCCAGGCCAAAGCGTCTTGCCGCGTCGCTTCCATTGTGCCGTGCTTGGCAAGCAGGGCAATGGCATGGTCAAGGTCGCCCTCTTCTTGCTTGCCCTTTTCAATGGTCCGCACCCAGAATGCGCGTTCGTCGGGATCGGCCGCCGCAATAGCACGGATCACCGGCAGCGTGAGCTTGCGCTCGCGGAAATCGTCGCCCACGTTCTTGCCGGTGGCTTTGGTGCCGCCGTAATCAAGCAGATCGTCAACAATCTGGAATGAAATGCCCAGCGCATCTCCATAGTCAAAAAGCGCCTGTTTGGTCGCCGCATCCTGACCGGCAATTTCGCCGCCCACTTCCATTGCGGCTGAAAACAGGGCCGCTGTCTTGCCCCGTACGACCTGCAGGTAAATCTCTTCGGTCGTCGCGAGGTCACTTGCCGCGGTCAGTTGCAACACCTCGCCTTCGGCAATGGTCGCCGCAGCATTGGCCAGAATATCAAGAACCCGCAAAGAGCCGGTTTCGACCATCAACTGGAACGAACGGGCGAAAAGATAATCCCCGACAAGAACACTGGACGTATTGTCCCAAAGCAGGTTCGCCGTGGGTCGGCCGCGCCGCTGGCTGCTTTCATCAACCACATCATCATGAAGCAATGTCGCGGTGTGAATGAACTCGACGGTGGCCGCCAGATGCACATGATAAGGGCCACCATAACCGCACATCCGCGCTGCCGCCAATGTCAGCATCGGGCGCAGACGTTTACCACCCGCTTCAACCAGATGGGCCGTCACTTCGGGGATGCGGGGGGCGTGCTCCGAGGCCATCCGCTCACGGATCAGCGCATTCACAGCGGTCAGTTCGTCGGCCAGCGCCGCGGCCAGTTGCTCGTGTGGTTTGGTTGCGGCGGTATCAAGGCTCATTGAAGTTTCCGTCATGTGAATAGACAACGGTGCTGCCGCGTCTTAGGTCTTGGCTATGAAAGAGCTTTTACGAACCAATGACCCGACAGTCATCGCCTTTGCAACCGCCCTATTGGACGCTGAGGGTATAGACTGGTTCGCTTTCGACGTAAATATGAGCGTTCTTGAAGGCAGCATAGGCATTATGCCGCGCCGCTTGATGGTGCTGGACCGCGATTTATTCATGGCAGAGGCTGTGATGCGCGACGGCGAGATTGATCTGGGCCGTGACTGATGCACTGACACAAGACGATTTTCTGGGTGGCAAGATCAAGATCTGGCAACCCCGTACTGGGTATCGGGCAGGCGTCGATCCGGTGGTGTTGGCCGCCTCCGTGCCCGCCAAACCCGGCCAGTCGGTGCTGGAATTGGGCTGTGGAGTTGGTGTTGCGTCACTGTGCCTTGCTGCACGGGTTCCTGACCTGCAGGTGACCGGTGTCGAGGTGCAGGCGGATTATGCGGCACTTGCACGCCGGAACGGATCCGAGAACAAACTGTCGTTTGACGTCGTCACCGCCGATTTGCGCGCCCTGCCCGTAGACTTGCGTCAGCGCCGGTTCGATCATGTTATCATGAATCCCCCCTATTTCGATCGCGCAAGGGGCACCGCTTCTGACGATAGCGGAAAGGATATCGCCTTTGGTGGCGATACCCCCTTGGCCACGTGGCTGGACGTTGCGGCAAAGCGCGTCGGTCCGCGCAGCTTCTTGACCCTCATCCAACGCATGGAACGGCTTCCCGAGGTTTTGCGTGCACTCGAGGGGCGGCTGGGTGCCTTTGTCGTGCGGCCAATTGCCGGTCGTAGAGCGCGCGTGCCAGAGTTGTTTCTCTTGCAGGCACGCCAAGAAGGGAAAACGCCGTTCCGGATGGCCCCGCCGCTGATCATGCATGCGGGAGACACGCATCATGGCGATCAGGAAAGCTATCGCCCCGAAGTGGCGCGCGCTTTGCGAAACGGCGCGGAATTGCCCATCTTGCCTTAACCTTTTGGCAATATCTCTGCTCCAGTCTGGTTTCACAAATAATTGCTGCCCCGCGGCGTGACAGATCAGGCCAGATGTGATGCAATTGACTTACACCAAACCCAGAGGAGGACGACCATGAGCTTGAGTTCGCATTTGCAGGAACTGAAGAAGAAACACCAAACCCTCTCGGAGCATGTAGAAGTGATGCAGCGTAGCCCTGCGGCCGACGACATGGAAATTGCGAAACTTAAGAAGCAAAAGCTGATGCTTAAGGAAGAAATCACGCGGTTGAGCACGCATTAGCGATGCCTCGATCCTCTGACAGCTGTTGGCATAGGCAGCTGTCAGACCAGATCGCAGCGTGAGCCAGACGCGCCCTTATGCAGATTCTTCCAACGCTTTGGACTCATGAATCACCCACGACTCAAACGCCGCGATGTGCGGGCAGGTTTTGTGGCCATTCGGGTAGATGAGGCGCGATTGCGCTTCAGTGATCAAGCCGACCGCGCACGGCGCAAGCAGCCATAAGGCTTCCAATACGCGATTCGGTTCGCTGTCTTGCCAGATGCAGCCACGACAGTCTTTGCAGCCGCAACGCAAAAGGGCCGCGCTGATCAAGCGCGGCCCTTGTCTTTTTCGCTATGGTCGGCTTACGCCATGTACTGACCACCATTCGCAGAAAGCGTCGAGCCGGTAATAAAGCCGGCGTCGTCAGAAGCAAGGAAGCAAACAGCGCGCGCAATCTCTGAGGCCTCGCCAAGGCGGCCCACCGGAATTTGCGGCAGAATAACTTCGTTCATCACTTTTTCCGGAATCGTGCTCATCATCTCGGTGTTGATATAGCCCGGTGCCACAATGTTTACGGTGATACCTGCACGTGCGCCTTCCTGCGCCAACGATTTGGTAAAGCCGATGTCGCCCGCCTTCGTCGCGGCATAGTTGGCTTGTGCGAACTGACCTTTCTGGCCGTTGATCGAAGAGATCGTGATGACGCGACCGAACTTGCGTTCACGCATCCCGCCCCAGACGTTGTGCGTCATGTTGAACACGCCGTTCAGATTGGTGTCGATGCATTCGTGCCATTGCTGCGGTGTCATCTTGTGGAACGGGGCATCGCGGGTAATGCCGGCGTTGTTGACCAGAATCTCGATCGGGCCAAGATCTGCTTCGATCTGGGCGATGCCGTCTTTGCAGGCGTCGTAGTTGCCAACGTCCCATTTGTACGTCTTGATTCCGGTTTCGGCAGTAAAGGCTGCGGCCTTTTCATCGTTTCCGGCATAGGTGGCCGCAACTGTGCACCCCATGTCCTGCAGTGCTGTTGAAATAGCTGCGCCGATTCCGCGCGAGCCGCCCGTGACGAGTGCGACACGTCCCATATTCGTTCCTCCTAAGGTATTTGGTTGTCAGGGTCTTAGGCGGCGCATGGTTGCGCCGCCTTGATTTAGATCAGGGGCGCTCGACACACAGGGCAACGCCCATGCCACCGCCGATGCACAATGTGGCAAGGCCTTTCTTCGCATTGCGCCGCTTCATCTCGAACAAAAGCGTGTTCAGCACACGACAGCCGGATGCACCAATCGGGTGACCAATGGCAATCGCGCCGCCATTTACGTTGACGATTTCGGGATCCCAGCCCATTTCCTTGTTCACCGCACAGGCCTGCGCTGCAAAGGCTTCGTTGGCTTCGACAAGATCCAGATCGCCGACGGACCAGCCTGCTTTGGCCAATGCTTTTTGGGATGCATAGATCGGGCCGACACCCATGATGGATGGGTCAAGGCCGGCAGTCGCATAGGATGCGATGCGAGCCAGAGGCTCGATCCCGCGCTTTTCTGCCTCATCTGCGGACATCAGCAAGGTGGCCGCCGCGCCATCATTCAAGCCGGATGCGTTGGCGGCCGTCACCGAACCGTCTTTGGTAAAGGCTGGACGCAGTTTCTGCATCGCTTCGATTGTTGCACCGTGGCGGATGTATTCGTCTTTATCGACGACAATGTCGCCTTTGCGTGTTTTCACGGTAAAGGCCGTGATTTCATCGTCGAAACGGCCTGCTTTCTGTGCAGCTTCGGCTTTGTTCTGTGACGCGACTGCGAATTCATCCTGCATGTCACGCGTAATCTGGAATTTTTCAGCAACGTTCTCAGCGGTCTGACCCATGTGATAGTTGTTGAAAGCGTCCCACAGGCCGTCGCGGATCATGGTGTCGATGTACTTCATGTCCCCCATCTTGTGACCCGCGCGCAGGTTGGCTGCATGTGGGGACATTGTCATGTTTTCCTGTCCACCTGCGGCGACAATAGACGCGTCACCCAGTTGGATGTGCTGCGCGCCAAGGGCAACGGCGCGAAGACCGGACCCGCAAACCTGATTGATCCCCCAAGCTGCAGATTCCTGTGGCAGGCCCGCGTTGATATGGGCCTGACGGGCCGGGTTCTGACCTTGTGCCGCTGTCAGAACCTGACCGAGGATCGTTTCGCTGACTTCGGATTTATCAACGCCAGCGCGTTCAACAACGGCTTCAAGGACAGCCGCCCCAAGATCGTGGGCAGGTGTGTTTGCGAATGATCCGCCAAAACTTCCCACGGCTGTGCGGGCTGCGGAGGCGATAACGACGTTGGTCATATGTGGTTCCCTTCAGGTTTTTAGCTTGGCAAGAGGGTGCCACCTACACGTATCAGGTGCAAGACAAACCCCATTTGCCGCCATGTCTGACGGGTTATGCCGAAAGTTGACGCAGGGCAACACAAAGCCCCCATGCAGCCAGTGCAAGCCCCGTCACAGTTCCTGAGTAGGCACCCCGAAATGATACCCCTGAAGGCAATCGACACCAAGTTCCTGAAGGAAAGCGGCCTCTGCCGCCGTTTCGACTCCGTCCGCTACCGCGAACATTTCGAACTGATGTGCAATATGGATCAATGTCTCGACCAGAACCTGATTGTCGGGGTCACAGTCAATGCCCCGCACAAAGCTCTTGTCGATTTTGACCAGATCAAAGAAGAACGACTTGAGATGCCGGAATGCGATCATTCCGGCCCCGAAACGATCCAACGCAAAACCGATCCCTTTGGGTTGCATCTCGCTCATGAAGCGGATCACGTTTTCATGCAACATCATGGCCGAGGTTTCGCTGATCTCGAAAATCAACCGGTCTCCTAGATTGCCGTGATCCATCAACCCCCGATCCAGTGTGCGCCGCCATTCGCCATCACCGATAGAGCGTGCAGAGAGGTTTATGGAAAGCCGCAGTGACGGGTTTTGCCGCAGGTGATAGAGTGCCAAACGCAATGAAAGGCAATCGATATCCCGCCCCAGATCCGTGTCTTCAACGCGTGGCATGAAGTGCGCGGCAGGGATCAATCGCCCCTCTTCATCCGACAACCGGATCAGACCCTCATGAAAGGCGACAAGGTTGTCAGCGTCAGCAGTCACCACCGGATGAAAGACCAGCTGCCCGCGTCCCCGCCCAAGCGCGTCGCGCACAAGACGGGGAACATCCGCGTCGCGGCTGGCCATGGCATAGACCAGCGGATCAACCAGCGCCTGTTCTTCTGATAGGGCAAGGCTGCGCGTGGTGTTTTGCATATTTGCGCTCCATACTGTCGGCAGCAACATGCGCCAGACTGCGCTAACAACCGGTTAAGGACGGGCAGATGACGGAACGATGCGGCTGGGCCGGACCCGAGCAGATCTATATCGATTACCACGACACTGAATGGGGTGTACCGGAGTATGACAGCCGCGCTTTGTGGGAGAAACTAATCCTTGATGGCTTTCAGGCCGGATTGTCATGGATCACAATCCTGAAAAAGCGCGAAAACTTTCGTGCGGCCTTTGCAGGTTTTGATCCCAATGTCATCGCGGAGTGGACCGAAAAAGATGTCGCCCGGCTTTTGCAAGATGCAGGCATCATCCGGCATCGCGGCAAAATCGAAGCGACCATCGGCAATGCCCGCGCATGGCAAGAAATAGAAGCGCGCGAGGGGTTTGACCGCTTTCTATGGAAATACGTCGAAGGTGTTCCTTTGCGAACTTCTCATGCGGACCGTTCGCTGATCCCCACGCAGACACCATTGTCAGCGCAAATCTCGAAGGATCTCAAGAAAGCGGGCTTCCGGTTTTGCGGCCCGACAATTGTCTATGCCTTCATGGAGGCGACAGGGTTGATCAACAATCACCTGACAACCTGCCCGCGCCATGCCCCTTGTGCCGCATTGGCGCGCGATCCGGCCTTGGTCTGGCCTACCAGCGTTTGAGCGCGTCTTCGTCGGCGTCTTTGGCCGCAACCCATGATGCACCGTCTGCCGTTACTTCCTTTTTCCAGAAAGGCGCACGGGATTTGAGGTAGTCCATAAGGAAATCCGCTGCCTCGAAAGCTGCGGCACGATGCGCTGAAGCGGTCGCGACCATCATGATGGGTTCGCTGGGTTTCAGCGGGCCGTAGCGGTGGATCACCAAGACATCGGCCAAGTCCCAGCGCTGGGTTGCCTGTTCCGCGATCTTCGCAATCGCGCTTTCGGTCATGCCGGGGTAGTGTTCGATCAGCATCTCTTGCAGGTCGCCGTCGGTGTCACGCACGACGCCTGTAAAGCTGACGACCGCGCCCACATCAGTCCGATCTTGGGCAAAACTGTTCAGCTCTGCGCCTGCATCGAATGGCTCTGCCTGCACACGGACTGCCATTAGCCACCTGTCATCGGCGGAAAGAATGCCACTTCGCGGACGCCGGCAAGGGGCGCCTCAAAATCCGAGAGTTCCTGATCCAGCGCCACCCGCAACGCGCTAATATCGGCAAAGGCGGCGGCATAGCGTTCCTCGCGCGTGCAAAGTTCGGCGATCAGTTCCCTGACCGTTGCCGCATCTGTCTCGACAGTTTCCTGCGGCAACCCGATCCGTTCACGCACCCATGCAAAATAGACGACGTTCATGTCTCACCATCCGCCAGATAGGGGCGTGACTTGTTGAAGTAATCCCAGCCCGTCACCAAGGTAAGTACGGCAGCGATCCATAGCATCACGATCCCGCCCCACCAGCTAATCATCATGCCCTGATACTTCCACCACAGGCCCAGTTCGTCAGGACCCGTCCCTTCGATCGCGGCCCTTACCATATCCTGCGTCATGCCAAGCGACTGCATCCCGAAATAATGCTCGAATGCACCGGTCGCGAAAAGCATCGAAATGGCGACCATCTGCGCGGTCGTCTTCCATTTGGCAAGGTTGGTGACTTTCAGGGTACCTGCCGTATCACCCAGAAATTCGCGCAGGCCCGACACAAAGACCTCGCGGAAGATAATTACGGTCGCTGGCAGCAGGATCCATGGGTTCATCCCGGAAAAGCCGGTGATGACCACCAAAGCAATAATGACCATCGCCTTGTCGGCAATCGGGTCCAGCATCGCGCCCAGCTTGCTTTCCTGCTTCCATGCGCGCGCCAGATAGCCGTCAAGGAAATCGGTAAATGCCGCGACGACGAAGAGAACCAGCGCAAACCAGTCGGCCCATGGCCTGGCAAAATACAGAAACATGACGACAACGCCGGGTGCTGCGGCAAGCCGCAGGATCGTCAGTATATTTGGCAGGTTCAACGTCATGCGAGAGTGGTAGCGCGGGTCTGCCGCCGATACCAGTGGCTGTGTCGAGAATCTGCGCTGTGGTGACGTGAATGCGTTTGACCCTCTAGGGGAGAAGCGACACAATATGCGCAAAGCGGACAGGCATGATCCGCACTATCTGCCGATATATGGGAACACCCGATGAGATACGTTAAGCCCGAAAGCTTTGAGGCGGCTGCCGCCCTATTGCGCGATGCGCAAGGGATCTCGCGCATTTTGGCGGGCGGCACGGATGTGCTGGTCCAGCTCAAGGCCGAGATGGTCGAGCCGGACCTGATGGTCGACATGAAGCACCTTCCCGGCATGCGCGAGATTACTGCCGAAGACGGCGGTTTTCGCATCGGTGCCGCTGTCTCGGGCGCCGAACTGGGCGAGCATACAGCGCTCAAGGCGCTTTGGCCGGGTGTCGTCGAAGGGGTTGGGCTGATCGGTTCGTCGCAGGTGCAAAGCCGCGCCACGATGGCGGGGAACCTGTGCACCGGATCACCAGCAGGCGATTCCGTTCCTGCCATGGTTGCGGCGGGTGCCGTCGCGCGTGTGCACGGGCCCGACGGCGTGCGTGATGTGCCGGTTGTGGATATTCCCACGGGCCCCGGCAGGAATTCCCTGACCAAGGGGGAGTTCATCACCTCAATCTATCTGCCCGCGCGTCCCGACAGGGCAGCAGACGCCTATCTGCGGTTCATTCCGCGCACTGAAATGGACATTGCGGTCTCATCCGCCGCTGTCAGCCTTGAACTTGATGTGGACGGCTATGTGAAAGCGGCCAATGTCGCATTGGGTGCCGTCGCACCGACGGTTCTTTTGGTCAAAGACGCAGGAGAGGCACTGGTTGGTTCAAAACTGGATGATGCTGCCATCGCTGCAATGGTCAGTGCCGTCGAAGCCGCCTGCAACCCCATCACCGACAAACGCGGCACCATCGAATTCCGCACAAGAACCGCTGGCGTTCTGGCCAAGCGCGCCGCCCATATCGCTTATTCCCGCGCCGGAGGTCAGTCATGAAAACGATCCCAGTTGAGACAACAATCAATGGCGACAGCACCGAATTTCTGTGCAACACCGATGAAACCCTGCTGGATGTGCTGCGCGACCGTCTGGGACTGACCGGCGCCAAAGAAGGCTGCGGCACAGGTGACTGCGGCGCATGCAGCGTGATGCTGAACGGGCGGCTGGTCTGTTCCTGTCTGGTACTGGGCGCCGAGGCGCAAGGCGCAGAGATCGAAACGATCGAAGGCATGGCGCAAGGCGACAAGCTGCACCCATTGCAGCGGGTCTTTATAGAGGAAGCCGCGCTGCAATGCGGCGTCTGTACGCCGGGCATTCTGGTGGCGGCCAAGGCTTTGCTGGAAAAGAACCCCAATCCGACTGATACCGAAGTCCGTTACTGGCTGGCGGGCAATCTTTGCCGCTGCACCGGTTATGACAAGATCATCAAAGCGGTGCAGACCGCCGCGGCCGAAATGAGGGGGGCATAACATGGCTTTGGACGCAGAATCCGAGCGCAATTTCAAGGTTGTCGGCACCCGTGTGGCCCGTCCTGACGGGATCGACAAGGTCACCGGCAAGGCGGCCTATGGTGCCGATATTTCCGCCCCCGGCATGTTGTACGGCCGGATCCTGCGCAGCCCCCATGCCCATGCGCGGATCATGTCGATCGATACATCCGAAGCGGAAAAGTTGCCCGGGGTCAAAGCCGTGGTCACCGGTGCCGATCTTGCCATACCCGAGGACGACGCATTTGCCGATGTGGCGATCAATTGCCTTGCCCGTGGCAAGGCGCTCTATGATGGCCACGCCGTTGCCGCAGTCGCAGCCACGAGCAAATCCATCGCGAAGCAGGCAATCCGGCTGATAAAGGTAGACTACGAAGTCCTACCGCACGTCACCGACGTCGACGAGGCGATGAAACCCGATGCGCCTGTCGTACAGGAAGGGCGTGCGCTGGAAACTGTGCCGGCGGGCATGTCGCAGAACGTGACCACCCATTGCCAATTCGGGCATGGCGATCTGGAGGCAGGCTTTGCCAAAGCCGACAAGATCATTGAACGCAGTTTCAAGACCGCAGCGACCCACCAAGGCTATATCGAACCGCAGGCCTGCATGGCGAGCCTTGGCAGCGACGGCCGAGGTGAGGTGTGGTGCTGTACCCAAGGCCAATACATGGTGCGTGCCAACTGTGCTGCCGTGTTGGGTGTAGAGGAAAGCCAGCTGCGCATCACCGCATCCGAAATCGGTGGCGGTTTCGGCGGCAAGACTTCAACCTTTATTGAACCAGTCGCGCTGGCCTTGTCCCGCAAATCGGGCAAGCCGGTAAAGATCGTCATGACCCGCGATGAGGTGCTGAAGGCGACAGGGCCGACCATCTCGACCTCGATGGATATCAAGATCGGGATGACCAAGGACGGGCGCATCACCGCCGGACAAGGCGTGCTGCGTTACTCCGGCGGCGCCTATCCGAATGAGACCGTCGATATGGGCGCGCAAGCGGCCTTTGCGGCCTATGATCTGGAAGCGGTGGAAACCATCGGCTGGAACGCCATGACGAACCGGCCCAAGGAAATCCCCTATCGTGCGCCCGGTGCGCCGACGGCGATCTATGCGGTGGAAAGCGTTGTGGATGAGCTTTGTCAGGAACTTGGCCTTGATCCGCTCGACGTGCGCCTGATGAATGCGGCGCGCAAGGGCACGTTGTCGTCCTATGGGCCGACCTTCAACGACATCGGGCTGGTCGCCACGCTGGAAGCCGCGAAAGCGCATCCGCATTACACAGCCCCCCTTGGCCCCAATCAGGGGCGCGGCCTGTCCTGCGGGTTCTGGTTCAACTTTGGCGGCAACACCTGCGTGTCGCTGAACATCAATGATGACGGCACCGTCGGCGTGGTCGAAGGCAACCCCGATATTGGCGGGTCCCGCGCGTCAATCTCGATGATGGCGGCCGAAGAACTGGGCGTGCCATACGACAAGGTGCGCACGGTGATCGCCGACACCTCATCGCTTGGCTTCAACGATATTACCGATGGCAGCCGTGTGACGTTCGCCGTGGGCCTTGCCACGATTGAGGCAGCGCGCGCCGCGATCAAAGAGATGTGCCGCCGGGTCGCGAAAATCTGGGACATCGACGAAGATGCGGTGATCTGGGAGGATGGCTGCGCCAAACCGGCCGGACCGAATGCAGGAACGCATCCCCCCATGACTTTGGCCGAGATTGCGGCCATCGCCAGCAACACTGGCGGGCCGATTGCTGGCCATCACGAGGTGAATGCTGACGGGGCTGGCGTCAGCTTCGGTGTGCATCTTTGCGATACCGAAGTGGATCCGGAAACAGGTGCGGTCAAGATCATTCGCTACACTGTGTTCCAAGATGCAGGCAAAGCGGTGCACCCTGATTATGTCGAAGGCCAGATGCAAGGCGGGGCTGTGCAGGGCATCGGCTGGGCGCTGAACGAGGAATACATCTATGGCGAAGACGGGCGATTGCAGAACGCGGGCTTTCTTGATTACCGCGTCCCCGTCGCCTCTGACCTGCCCGAAATTGAAACGGTGATCCTTGAAATTCCGAACCCCGGGCACCCTTACGGCGTTCGCGGTGTGGGCGAGACGCCGATTGTCCCACCTTTGGCCGCAATTGCGAATGCTGTGTCACGGGCCGCAGGCGTACGGATGACAGAGCTTCCAATGTCGCCGCCACGCCTTCTCAAGGCCATGACCGGCTAGGCCCCATGGTCCGCGTCAAACTCTGGGGATCGCTGCGAGCCTTGGCTGATGGCGAGGAATGGGTAGAGGTTGAGGCCAGCAATTTCAAGGAATTGCTGGATCAGCTGGTCATCAAGCATCCCGGGCTGGAACCCCAGATCAAACGCGGCGTATCGCTGGCGCTGGACGGGGTGATCTATCGCGATGCGTGGTTTACCAAGATCGGTCCCGAAAACGAGATCATTCTGATGCCTTATATGGTCGGCGGCTAGGACGACGGCGCTGGCGCAAGACGGGGCAACCGCTGGCCGGAAGGGTAGCAGGAAGCTGGCCAGTGTCCAACAACAGCTCCAGCTTCCCAGCACATGTAACGGCGTGGGGCGAAAAAACCTCCCAACTGTGCTATGCTGTCGCAAAGAATGGAGCCCGCCATGCCAGACCAGACAACTGGGACACCTGTAAACCGCTGGGTCGGCGTCATCGCCGCTGCCTTTATTCTGGCCCTTGCAATGGGCTCGATCGTCAACGGTATGTCGGCCTATCTGGTGCCGCTGGAAACACTGCATGGTTGGGATCGTGCTGGCGTTTCCCTGATCAATGTCTCGGGTATTATTGGTTTGGCGTTTGGCGGCCTCTTGATGGGCAGCGTCGCCGACCGGTTCGGGACACGCGCCGTCGTTCTTTTCGGTAGTACGGTCATGGGGCTGTCGTATCTTGCGTCGGCTTTTGCAAACCAGCTATGGCAATATTACGCCTTGATGTTTTTTGCAGGATTCTTCGGTGCCGCTGGGATATTCGCGCCGATCATGTCACTTGTGGGGAAATGGTTCCCTGTCGGGGCCGGACTGGCGATTGGTGTCGCATCCGCAGGCCAAGCCCTGGGCCAGGGTTTTGTGCCTTTCGGATCAGCGGTGCTCATCGAAAAACTGGGCGTTTCCACATCGCTTGCGATCACGGGCGGTCTGATGCTGGCGATCCTGCTTCCACTTGCAACACTGCTTAGGCCTGTTGGATTGGCCACGGGCGGACAAACACGTAACGCTCAGGAACAGGACTATCCACCCATTCGACTGGTGGTGCCGATGATGTGCCTCGCCATATTTCTATGCTGCACCTGTATGTCGGTTCCTCTGATGCATCTTGTTCCTCATATCCAGGGGCGGGGTTATTCGGCCGATCAGGCTGGCGGGGTCATCTTTCTGATGCTGATGGTTGGGGTTTTGGGACGTATCGCTTTTGGCAAGCTTGCAGATATGATCGGGGCCATCCCTGCCTACATGACAGCGACAGCATGGATGACACTTCTGATCTATGGCTTTATTCTTATTGACGATCTTGCCGCATTTTACGTCTACGCCCCGATCTACGGGTTTGGCTATGCAGGTGTCATGACCGGTGTGCTTGCGACGGTAGCGGCCCATACACCGCCTGCACGACGCGGCTTTGCGATTGGGGTTGTTACGATGTTCGGCTGGTTTGGACATGCCAATGGCGGTTTCCTTGGGGGATACCTCTATGACATGACCAGCGACTATGCCGCAGCTTACGGGATCGCGGCACTAACCGGTGCCTTGAACCTGATCGTTGTCGGTATGCTCTATTGGAAGATACAAGGGCCGCGACAGGCGAACCCTGCGACAGTCTAAGCAGGGCTACAAGCTCCTGGAAAACGCTTACCGCGATTGTCCTAGATGCTTTACGCCATAGTCTTCAAGGCTGGCCCGCCACATCTCTGATACGGCCAGACCCTATCGAAGCGGCTTCAGGCCCGCTTTTCCAGCTTCGCCACACCCAATACATCCAGCACCTTCGCCTCGATATGTTCGGCGTTCATTCCGGCGACGTCATACATTGCCTTGGGGCTCGCCTGATCAATGAATATGTCCGGCAGAACCATGGACCGGAATTTCAGCCCATGATCGAACACGCCTTCATCCGACAGAAGCTGCGCGACATGTGACCCGAAACCGCCAACGGCCCCTTCTTCTACTGTGATCAGGGCCTCATGTTCCACGGCCAGCCGCAGGATCAGATCACGGTCCAGCGGTTTGGCAAAACGGGCGTCCACGACTGAGGGTTTGATCCCCTTGGCCCCGAGCGCTTCACATGCTTTGGTCACCTCCTGCAATCTTGTCCCGAAGGACAGGATCGCCACTCGGCTCCCTTGGCGCACTAGACGACCCTTGCCGATTTCCAACAGTTCGGGTTTTTCCGGCATTTCGACGCCGACGCCCTCACCACGCGGGAACCGGAACGCGATCGGGCCTTCGTCATAGGCCGCAGCGGTGGCCACCATGCGCACCAATTCAGCCTCGTCAGCCGCAGCCATCACCACGAATCCCGGCAGGTTCGCCAGAAAGCTGATGTCAAAAGACCCTGCGTGCGTTGCACCGTCGGCACCGACCAAACCGGCACGGTCAATGGCAAACCGGACAGGCAAACGCTGGATCGCCACATCATGCACAACCTGATCATAGCCACGTTGCAGGAACGTGGAGTAAAGCGCACAAAAAGGACGCATCCCGCCTGCTGCCAACCCCGCGCTGAATGTTACTGCATGCTGCTCTGCGATACCCACATCGAAACAGCGACTGGTAAAGCGCTCCATGAATCTGGCCAATCCGGTACCGTCAGGCATCGCCGCTGTAACGGCACAAATCTTGGGGTCATCGGCGGCGAGCTTGCACAGGCTTTCCGAAAACACGGACGTGTAAGACGGCGCATTGCTCGGCGCCTTGTTCTGTTTGCCGGTGATGACATCGAATTTAGCCGTTGCATGGCCCTTGTCGCTGGCGCGTTCGGCCGGTGCGTACCCTTTACCCTTTTTGGTGATCGCATGGATCAGGATCGGTCCGTCAGCACGCGCCTTAACGGTCCGCAACACAGACAAAAGCTGGTCCATATCGTGCCCGTCAATCGGACCCAGATATGAAAACCCAAGCTCTTCAAACAGCGTCCCACCCACGGTCATATGCTTGAGCATATCCTTGGCGCGCTTGGCCCCTTCACGGAACGGCTCTGGCAGCAGGGACACAGCGCCCTTGGCCGCCGCCTTGAACTCCTGAAACGGCTCACCGGCGTAGAGCCGCGACAGATAGGATGACATCGCCCCTGTAGGCGGGGCGATCGACATTTCATTGTCGTTCAGGATCACGATCAGCCGCTTGCCCAGATGACCTGCGTTGTTCATCGCCTCATAGGCCATCCCAGCAGACATGGCGCCATCGCCGATGATGGCAATCGCATCGCCCCCTTCACCGCCCAGATCGCGCGCGACAGCAAAGCCAAGTGCCGCAGAAATCGAGGTGCTGGAATGTGCCGCGCCGAACGGGTCATAGGGACTTTCCGCGCGTTTTGTAAAACCGCTCAAGCCCCCTTCGGTCCGCAAGGTCCTGATCCGGTCGCGCCGCCCCGTCAAGATCTTGTGCGGATAGCACTGGTGCGACACATCCCAGATAATCTTGTCCTTGGGTGCATCGAACACAGCATGCAGCGCAACGGTCATCTCGACCACACCAAGCCCCGCACCAAGATGCCCACCCGTGACCGAAACCGCAGCAATGGTCTCGGCCCGCAGTTCATCGGCAAGCTGACGCAACTGCGCGTCAGTCATGCCCTTCATGTCATCAGGCGTTTTGACGCGATCAAGGATCGGCGTGTGGGGTTGGTCTGACATAGCGACCCTTCTTAATGCGTGCGCGCAATCACAAACTGTGCGGCTTCCTTCAACGTGTCGGCGTCGTCGCCGTAGGGAGATAGCGCATCGCAGGCCTCTTCCACCAGTGCCGCCGCGCGACTTTTCGCCCCATCAATGCCAAGCAGGGACACAAAGGTCGCCTTTCCAGCCGCCGCATCCTTACCCAAGGCCTTGCCCACGGTCTCGGGGTCGCCAGTCGCATCAAGAACATCATCCGCAATCTGGAATGCGAGCCCCAGATACGCGCCATAAATTGACAAAGGTTCACGCTCGGCTTCGGCCATGCGCGGCCCAACCAAGGCAGACCATGTGATCAACGCACCAGTCTTGGCTGCCTGCAAATCCATTATCTGCTGAAGATCCAGCGGCACCGCGGCCGTTTCGGCTGCAATATCTGCCGCCTGCCCGCCGACCATACCCCGCACGCCAGCCGCGTTCGCCAGCGACATCAAAAGGTTGAGCTTCGCGCGTGGCCCACATTCGGCCTGCACCAGCAATTCGAACGCCAGCGCCTGCAAGCCGTCACCGGCCAGAACCGCTGTCGCCTCGTTCCATTTCTTATGCACGGTTGGCTGGCCACGGCGCATGTCATCATCGTCCATGCAAGGCAGGTCGTCGTGCACAAGTGAATAGGCATGGATACATTCAATCGCCGCTGCCGCGCCTGCCGCCGCAACCGGATTGATCCCGAGCATCCGCGCTGATTCCAACGCCAGAAACGCGCGCATCGCCTTGCCGCCTGATGCTGCATGAAGCATCGCTGCAGGCACGTCGCCGTCCAGCCCGCTCAGTGCAAAGCCAATACGCGCCTCGGCGACGATCGCGGCCTGCGCCAGGGCCTTGTCCAAGGGCTTGCGCTGAAGCGCGGCGATCCGGTATCCCTGCAAACTCTCAGCCATCGAGTGGTGCCGTCCCTGCCGGTGTGCCGTTCTCGCCAAGTGTGATCTTGGCAACTTTTTCTTCGGCCTCTTTCAACTTGGCCTCGCAGCGCGCCTTAAGCGCAGCTCCGCGTTCATAGAGGGCGATGCTTTCGTCCAATGCCACATCACCACGTTCAAGCTGGCCGACAACCGTTTCCAGTTCCTTGATCGCATCTTCAAAGCTCATTTCGCCAACGTCGCTCATCGACCTCTTTCCTCCAAAACCTTCACATGGGCGGCGGCAGATGCGCCCAGTGCAGCCAAGTCATACCCGCCTTCAAGACTTGATACCACCCGACCTTTGCAATGGGTGTCCGCAACATCGCAAAGGCGCTCGGTCACCCAACCAAAATCCTCTGTTGTCAGGTTCATACCCGCCAACGGATCATTCATATGTGCATCAAATCCGGCCGAAATTATGACGAGTTGCGGAGAAAAAGCATCCAACCGTGGCAGGACGACACGCTCCATCACATCGCGAAAGATGTCTGAGCCCGCACCGGCGGGCAGAGGCACATTCAGGACATTGCCGACACCCACCTCATCCGCTGCACCGGTGCCTGGAAAAAGGGGCGACTGATGGGTCGAGCAGAAAAGAATACGCCCGTCATCCTCGACCAGATCCTGTGTGCCATTACCATGATGGACGTCAAAATCAACAATAGCCACCCGCTCCAGTCCGTGATGGGCAAGCGCGTGTTTGGCACCGATCGCGACATTGCCAAAGAAGCAAAAGCCCATTGCTGTCTCGCGTTCAGCATGATGACCGGGCGGGCGCACTGCAACAAAGGCATTCTTGACCTCCCCACCAAGCACCATATCCACAGCGCGCACCACGCCACCCGCCGCACGGTAGGCCGCCTTGAGGGTCCCGGCCGACATATGCGTATCGGCATCCAAAGACCGCCACCCCTGTTCGGGGGCCGCCGCGCGCATGGCATCGACATGCGTCTTGGGATGCACCCGCAGCAGATCATCCTCTGCCGCCAAAGGTGCCGTCACACGCAGCAATTCCAGACTTTCCAGCGCGCCCAGCACCGCGTCCAGCCGCGCCACCTGTTCAGGATGGCCGGGCGGCGTCACATGATCCGCGCAGTCTTCATGAGAAATCAAAGCAGTTGTCATGATTCCAAAAGACGGGATTCAGACGAAAACCACAACCATCTTCTTATGTTCAGAAATACCTCGGGGGTGAGGCGCGTAGCGCCGAGGGGGCTGGCCCCCTTACTCCGGCGCCAGCATATAGCCTGCGCCCCGCACGGTCTGCAAATAGCGTGGCTGCTTGGGGTCCACCTCGATCTTGCGACGCAGCCGCGTGATCTGCACGTCCACCGCGCGTTCCTGTGTCTGACCACCCGAACGGCTCAGTTCTTCGACCAGCCGGGTGCGGGTCACAGCCTCTCCGGGGCACCCCGAGAAAATGCGCATCAACTGGCTTTCGGTCGCGGTCAGTCGCACCAGTTGCTCGCCATGCCACATCTCGCCGCGTTCGATGTCATAGCGAACCGGTCCCATATTCAGAACCTTAGGCAGCACAACCGCCGGTTCGGCGGCGGGTACCCTGCGCAGAATTGCATTGATGCGCAGCAAAAGTTCCTTGGGTTCAAACGGCTTGGACAAATAGTCATCCGCTCCGGCCTCAAGTCCGGTGATCCGGTCATCTGTGCCACCCTTCGCGGTCAGCAGCATGATCGGTGTCGTGATCGTCTTGCGCAAATCACGGCACAGGCTCATACCGTCCTCTCCGGGCATCATCACGTCCAGCACAATCAGGTCAAACTCCAATCCTGACAGAACACGACGCGCATGGGCAGCATCACGGGCGGTCGTCACAAGAAAACCGGAACGGATCAGAAATTTCTGTAGCAAACCGCGGATTCGCTCATCATCGTCGACAATCAGCAGGTGGGCGTCATCGTTACTCATTCAAGTTTGTCCTTCATCGCCTCGTAATGGTGGCGCGCCTCTTCATCCATCATCGCTTCCAGCACCTGCCGAAATCCGGCAACCGCCACCGGACCTGCAGCACGATAGGCGGCGCGCATCCGGTCACGTTGGGCATCTGACAAGGCACGTTCCAGTTCGGCACCTGCCTCTGTCAGATGCAAATGACGCTCGCGCTTGTCACGCTGTCCCACAGTGCTGGCTACCAAACCGTCTTCGATCAATGTGCGCAACACACGATTAAGCGATTGTTTTGTAACGCCGAGGATGGACAACAGGTTATTCACCGTCGTTCCCGGACTGCGATGAATGAAATGGATAGCGCGATGATGTGCCCTGCCATAGGACTTTTCCGCCAGGATACGATCAGGGTCAGCCGTGAACCCCCGATAGGCGAAAAACATCGCCTCGATGCCCTTGCGCAACTGCTCATCAGTCAGGAACAGCAGGCTCTGCCCCGTCTGCGGCTGCAACCCGTCACTCATGCGCCTCCTCCTTTGGTCTTGGCGCCATAATACGTCAGCTTTGTTGACATTCCAAGAATCAACTGGTAGCGAAACGCAGAAACTACGCAATATTATGTCCGAAACGGACCTAACTGCGTAATAAATGCAAATCGGATGGAGGTTACGATGGCCGGTGCATATGACGACAGAGATGGCAAAATCTGGATGGACGGCCAGTTGGTCGAATGGCGCGATGCCAAAGTCCACATCCTGACCCATGCCATGCACTATGCCTCTTCCGTGTTCGAAGGCGAACGCTGCTACTCTGGCAAGATCTTCAAATCACGCGAACATTCCGAACGCCTGATCAAGTCCGGCCAGTTGATCGACTTTGACATCCCTTACAGCGTGGATGAAATCGAAGCCGCCAAACAGGCAGCGCTTGATGCCAACGGCCTGACAGACGCCTATGTGCGTCCTGTTGCATGGCGTGGTTCAGGCGAGGATATGGGCGTCGCAGCGGCAAGGAATCCCGTGCATCTGGCGGTCGCTGTTTGGGAATGGGGCAACTACTATGGCGACGCCAAGATGAAAGGTGCCAAGCTCGACATCGCGAAATGGAAACGCCCCAGCCCCGAGACAGCACCGTCACAGGCAAAAGCGGCGGGTCTTTACATGATCGCCACCATGTCCAAACACGCGGCAGAGGCAAAAGGATGCTCGGACGCCATGATGTTCGACTATCGCGGTTATGTGGCCGAAGCGACGGGCGCCAACATCTTTTTTGTAAAGGACGGGGAAATCCACACGCCCAAACCCGATGCCTTTCTCAACGGCATCACCCGCCAGACGGTGATCGGCATGTTGCGCGACAAGGGACTGACCGTGAACGAAAGGGTCATCATGCCCGAGGAACTTGAAGGGTTTGAACAATGCTGGCTGACAGGCACGGCGGCCGAGGTCACCCCCGTAGGGCAGATCGGCGACTATAACTTCGAGGTCGGCGCCATCACACGCGAGATTGCACAAGACTACGAAAAGCTGGTCCGCGCCTAGCGCAACTGATGTAAGTTATGGAAGGGGCGCTTTGGCGCCCCTTTTTTCTTGCTACGGGCGTATCCCGCGCGCGAACTGGGTATAGAACTTTGCCCGCTGGTCCCAATCCCGTTTGCGTCGCCGACGTTGCAACGCGAGTGTTGCCTTGCTTGGAAGGTCATCACGCTCAATCGCAACGGCGCGCTGCATCCTTGCTGGTGAAACAGTCTTTGGTCTGTCGAGTACATGTTTTTTCATGTCATCCTCCGATCTGTGAACCGCTAGCATAACACAAATCCGCGGGATTCGTCTTGGTTTTAACAAAAAATAGCCTTTTCCCTCTGCCGTGAAGCACCTTTGTTCAGAGGGCCGGTTTCCCCCAAACTGTATCCCCTTCTGCAACAATAAATCCCTGAATGTGACACGCCGGGTCAAAGTTCCGTCCGGATTTGCTGCGAGAATGACCCTGTTAAAGAGGTCATTTTTTCATGTTTACACCCGACAACGTCAACGCCCCCCCGAAATCCCGCCGGCCAAAGCTATCGGACAGCGAAATGCGCTTGCGCCGGTTGCTCAAGTCTTCGCCGCAGGATCTCTGGCTCGATACAATCCGGCGCGCCCGGCACCCACAACACAACGGCCTGGTTTACTGGATGCTGAACCAGACCGAATGCGACTTTGCGATTGCGGCACATGCGTTCTATCGCAGCAACCCTGCGTATCATCTCGACAACCCCAAGCCACTGCCGCAACGCCCCGGACCTTCCGAATTGTTTGCGCTTGTCCTGCTCAACTGGGACACGGGGTCATATCGCACACACCGCTTGCAGATTGGCCCGCATGACGCCGATCAACGGTCCATTTCACGGGTCAGACAAAAGATCATGGCCCGCCCACAAGGGTCGTTGCCGTTCCGGATACCACAGCGATTTATTTCACCAACCGGGGGAACACCGATGAAAGTGCCGCCGCACTTGCTCCCCGATGAAGCGCCTCACCTGTGGTCTCTCTATGCGGAACTCGGCCTCGCAGTTGACGAAGCCCCGCCCGGTCTTGCGCGCAAGATCGCGCGCGCCAAATCACTGTTTCACAGGTTCAAGCAAAGCGGGCGTATGGCCTAGGTGCCAACATTGCCCGTTGCTTTGCGTTGCTGGGCCCTTTGCAGGCCCAGCGCCCGCTCGCGCCAGATGATCAAGACACCCGCCGCAATCACAATGCCCGCACCAAACAGCATTGTGCCGGTCGGCACCTCGTCAAAAACGAAATAGCCGATCAAAAGCGCAAGGATCATCGAGGTATAGTCAAAAGGCGCAACAAGCGACGCATCCGCAAAGCGATAGCTTGACGTCAACAGGATCTGTCCGACGCCGCCCAGCAACCCGGCCATCACCAGCATCGCCGCCACCTGCCATGTGGGAACAACCCAGCCCCAAGGCAGGGTGAACAACGCCATGACGGAAGATGTAATGGTGAACCAGAAAACAATTGCCGCCGTACTTTCCGTCGCAACGAGTTTGCGCACAAAGACCTGGGCAAGCGCGGCCAGAACCGCGCCCATCAGAACAACGACTGCGCCCAATGTCTCGGACGTATTCAGCGACGTACCAACAGACAGACGCGGCGAAAGGACGATCAGGACACCGACCATACCCATCGCCACCGCAGACAGGCGAAACGCGCGCACATTCTCGTTCAGGAACATGGCCGCGAACACAACCACCAAAAGCGGTGCGGCATATCCGATTGCGGTCACTTCCGGCAATGGCAGCAACCCGAGCCCCGTGAACCCCAGCCCCATTGCCGACGTCCCGACAAGTCCGCGCCAGAAGTGGCCAAGCGGGTTCTTGGTTTTCCAGCCGTCCCGCAATTCATGCCGGATCGCCAGCCATCCCAAAATGATCGGCAACGCAAAGAATGACCGGAAGAAAACCGCCTGTCCCGGTGGAACATCCGCCGAAGCGGCTTTGACCAGACTGGCCATCCCCATGAACATGCAGACAGACATGATTTTGAAAATGATGCCCCGAAGCGGCTGCATGATATTTCCTTTCGGCGCCACACTAGGGTGCGGCCTTGTGACATTGAAGCCTTTTTCTCTTGCCAAAGGCTGACGTTAGGTTATCGAAAACCAAAGCAAGTCAAGAAGCAGTGTATGCAAGATAAGAATCAGACCCCCGCAAACATGACCCCCCGCGACTGGGTCCAGATTTTAGCCAAATACCGAGAGCCCAGCAGCATCCGCAGCAGCTTTGAACTTGCTGTCAGCCTGATTCCCTTTGTGGTGCTTTGGGTGTTGGCCTGTTGGGTGGCCCAGTACAGCTATCTTGCAGCGTTTCTGATCTCTGCGGCCAACGGTCTTTTTCTGCTGCGTCTCTTTTGCATCCAGCACGACTGCGGGCATGGGTCGTTCTACGGCAACCGTACCGTCAGTGACTGGATCGGGCGCGCCCTGGGTGTGGTCACACTGACCCCTTATGACGTATGGCGGCGCACCCATTCCATCCACCACAGTCATGCAGGTGATCTGGATCAGCGCGGCATTGGTGATGTCATGACGCTGACTGTCGAAGAATACCACCAGCGCACCCCTTTCGGCCGCTTCATGTACCGCGCCTACCGTCACCCGCTTGTGATGTTCGGCCTTGGCCCCACCTATATCTTCATGCTGCAGAACCGGCTTCCCAAGGGTCTTTCAGGCCGGAAATACTGGGTCAGCGCCATGGGGACCAACGCCGCCATTGCCGCTATCCTTGGAACAATTGTCTATTTCGGCGGCCTTCAGGCCCTGTTCCTTGTCTTCCTGCCCACGACACTTATCGCAGCCTCGATCGGCGTCTGGCTGTTCTATGTCCAGCACCAGTTTGAGACAACGCATTGGGAACAAGCAGAACACTGGCAGATCCATGAAGCCGCCCTTCACGGCAGTTCACACTATGATCTGCCGCCGATCCTGCGCTGGTTCACCGCCAACATCGGAATTCACCATGTCCATCACCTCTATAGCCGCATCCCGTTCTATCGCCTGACAGAAGTCTTGCGCGACCACAACGAACTGGTCGAGGTCAGCCGCATGACAATCGCCCAAAGCATAAAATGCGCGAGCCTTGATCTGTGGGACGAAAAGTCCAAGCGCCTGATCTCATTCGCCGCAGCGCGCAAACTGGTCGCTTAATCCGGCGTCACCCGCAGCACGTCTCCCGCATCCAGCAACACCAAGACCGCGCCATCATCCAAGACCTCTACGTCTCGGATGCGGCCCACATCGGTCAGCATGCGCTCCTCGCCGGTCACGCGCCCGTTCTGTATTCTCAGGCGAACCAACCCACCGGGGTTCAGCGATGCAATCAGCAGATCGCCCTGCCAATCCGCATATGGGCCGTCATAGAACATCATGCCGCCGGGTGCGATCACAGGATCCCAGTAGTAGACGGGTTCTTCGAATCCAGCCCCGCGCGCAATCCCCTCACCCACGTCAGACCCGCGATAGTTGATCCCGTAGCTCACCACCGGCCATCCATAGTTCAAACCTGCCTGCGGTCTGTTCAACTCATCACCACCACGCGGACCATGCTCGACCGTCCAAAGCCCGCCGGGGCCAACCGCAGCACCCTGCATATTGCGGTGCCCCAATGACCATACCCGGTTGTCACCCTCACCTCCGACAAAGGGGTTGTCTGCGGGGGCCGTACCGTCAGCATTGATCCGAATGACCTTTCCATGGGTCGTCAGGGTATCCTGCACCAAAGTGCCGCTGTCCCCCGCACCGCGATCACCTGTCGTAATCCAGACGGTACCATCATCCATCGGAATGATCCGACTGCCAAAGTGCCGTCCGTTCCGCGCCGGATTATCCTGCACAAAAATGTCTCTCACCTCGCTCAGGCTGCCATCTGTCGCAAGCACCCCGCGCGCCGCCGCCGTCACCAACCCGCCCCGAATGGATTTCGAATAAGTCCAGAAAATCGTACGGTCCCGGCCAAAATCAGGCGAGACCGCGACATCCAGCAATCCACCCTGACCCTGCGCAGCAACATCCGGCAGCCCCGAGAGCGGGCCTGACAGGCTCCCATCGGCATTGATGACGCGCAGCGTCCCTGGCTTCTCGGTCACCAGAAACTGACCATTCCCCAAGGGCGCAATACCCCAAGGGCTTTCCAGCCCATCCGCAAACACCGAGACTGAAACCGGCGTATCGGCCAAGGCAGGCGCACGCGTCTGCCCGGCGAACGCGGGGGCGAAATCGGCGTTTGCCGGACCCTGCTGTACCTGCGCTGTTGCCGCCAGCGGCACCATCATCAATGCAAGAATTCGTATCATGATCAGACCTCCTTGAGACGCAAGATAGCCCAGCGCGCCGCATCGGCCACCGCTGGGTCAGGGTCATCAACCAAAGGTGAAACAGCGCCGACCAGCGCCGGATCACCTGAATTGCCAATCGCATAGGCTACATTGCGGACAAAACGGTCACGGCCGATCCGCTTGATCGGCGAGCCGGAAAACAGCGCCCGAAATCCTGCATCATCCAAGCGCGCGAGAACGGCCAAGGGGGGTGCGATCAGATCATCCCGTGCCGCGAGCTTTGCATCCCTTCCGGCGTGGGCAAATTTGTTCCAAGGACAGATCGCCAGACAATCGTCACACCCGTAGATCCGGTTACCCATCAAAGGCCGCAAATCCTGATCAACCGGTCCCTTGTGCTCGATCGTGAGATAGGAAATGCAGCGGCGCGCATCCAATTGGTAAGGGGCGGGAAACGCCGCCGTCGGACAGATATCAAGACACGCCGTACAAGATCCGCAATGGCTGGGCCCCGCCGCGTCCGGCGCCAACTCAACTGTCGTAAAGATCGCCCCCAGAAAGAACCAGTTCCCCAGATCGCGGCTCAGCAAATTCGTGTGCTTACCTTGCCAGCCCAGCCCGGCCGCCTGCGCCAGCGGCTTTTCCATCACCGGGGCAGTATCCACGAATACCTTGATCTCCGCCTCCGGCACCTGCGCGATCAGCCAGCGGCCAACACGTTTCAACCGCTTCTTGACCACATCGTGATAGTCACGGTTCTGCGCATAGACGCTGATCGCCGCGCGATCCGGCTGCTCCAGAACCGCCAAAGGATCATGCTCAGGTGTATAGGGCTCCGCCAACATGACCACCGAACGCGCCGCGGGCCAGAGTGCTGTCGGATCAGACCGCCAGCCCATCCGCTCGGCCATCCACCCCATTTGTCCGTGCATGCCTGCGCTCACAAAAGCATGCAACCGCTCCGGTAGTTCCGGCACTGCATCGGGACGGCACACGCCAACGGCGGCAAAGCCTGTCTCTTGCGCAAAGGTCACAAGCTGCTCTTTCAGGCTTCTCATGTTCAAAAATACCTCGGGGGAGTCCCGCAGGGACGGGGGCTGGCCCCCTTAAAAATCAAGGTCCGCGTAATGTGTAGCTGGCTGAAAACCGGGCACCTCATCCGCCAGAATAGACCGGAACGCCGGACGCGACTTAATCTTGGCATACCAGTCTTTCAAAACCTCGTGCCGGTTCCAGTCAACATCACTTGTATAATCCAGACACGACAACTGCGCCGCGGCGGCAAAATCTGCCATCGTCATGTCATTGCCGGCCAGCCAGCGCCGTTCGTCCAGCAACCGCGCCATGTAATCAAGGTGATACTTGATCGCCCTTGCCCCATCTTTCACATTTGTGCTGTCTGGATAGCCGCGCCCCATCACCTTGCGATAGACCCGCTCTCCGGTCAACTTGGTGGTGACTTCATGATAGAACTTGTCATCGAACCAGCCCACCAACCGCCGCACTTCGCAACGCGCCTCCGCTGTCTTGGGCAGCAGGGCAGGCGTCGGATGCGTCTCTTCGATATACTCGCAGATCGCCACACTGTCAGACATGGTACGCCCATCCATCTTCAGGACCGGCACCTTGCCCGCGGGGTTGCGACGCAGAAAATCGGGATCTGCCTCCCAATATCTTTCCTCGACCAGGACCACTTCGATCTTTTTCTCTCCAAGACACAGGCGCACTTTGCGGGAAAACGGGGACAGAGGATAATGGTAAAGGGTGTTCATGGCAGGCTCACTCAAGGGACTAGTCCTTCAATGCCGCAAGCCGCGCCCCTGATCAATGGCGGGGGTCAGTTTTCAAAGCAGTCAGAGCGCCCATCGGCGGCAATTGTCGCAGCGCCGCTGATGATCGCAGCGGCCCGGTTGCGCGTGAATGTGCTGGGGTTGCTGGCCGACCGGTTCTTCGGCGAGGGCAGGATCGCCGCCAGACGTGCCGACTGCATGGCTGACAGATTGGACGCATCCACCCCGAAATAGTGCCGTGCCGCCGCCTGCACCCCAAACACGCCCTCGTCGAATTCGGCCACATTCAGGTAAATCTCGATGATGCGGCGTTTAGACCAGACCGCTTCGGTCAGCGGGGTCCATAGTGCCTCGATTGCCTTGCGCGCCCAACTGCGCCCGTGCCACAAAAACACGTTCTTGACGACCTGCTGTGAGATGGTCGACGCGCCGCCGCGTCCACGCTCCACGGCATCCTGAATGGCATTTACATCAAGGCCCCAATGCAAACAGAAGTTGGCGTCCTCTGCCGCCACGACAGAGCGGGCCATGACAGGGGCGATATCCTCAAGATCGACCCATTCATATCTGATGTTTACAAGACGGTGCGCCTCGGCGCGCATATAGGGCGTCGTCGGCGGATTGATGATCGCGTAAAGCAGCGTCCACATCAGCACAAAGGAAAACACAGCCAGGACAACCAGAAGACTCCCCCGTCGCACAAACCGTCGCACCCGCGCCGCAAGGCCCAGTTTCTTGGTTTTCGCTACAGGCTTCCTCTTGGCTGCCGGCTTTTTCGCCGATCGCTTCTTTGCGGTGCTCGTTTCTGCCATCACAGGACCTTAAGCCATGACAGGCGTGAACGGGTCAAGAAGATGGATCGCCCCCGCGTGCATTTTGACGCGGGGGCGTGGTATTTATTCCGCAGGAATTGCCGCATCCTCAAGGCTCAGCGGCGCAGGCAGGTGAACCAGCATCTCTTTCGGGCAGACCTGCAAGAAGTTTGCCTTCTCAAGATCCCAGTGCTGCAATATATCTGCCGCTTTCCGGCTGCCTGTCTCTGCCGCATGACGCTCGATCAGGCCTTTCAACTGGTCTTCCCAGTGATCCACCGTCACCGGATTGGTCACAAGCGTTTCCATGTTGATCAAATCAGGAGCTTCACCCTTGGGATCATAGAGATAGGCCATACCACCTGTCATCCCCGCGCCAAAGTTCGCACCGATTGTTCCAAGGATCACAGCCACACCACCGGTCATGTACTCGCAACCGTTGGTCCCGCAGCCCTCGATCACGACTTTGGCGCCAGAGTTCCGCACAGCGAAACGTTCGCCCGCGCGACCCGCCGCAAAGAGGTAGCCATCGGTTGCGCCGTAAAGCACCGTGTTACCGATAATCGTGTTCTCGGACGCAACCAACGGGCTGACCATCGGCGGACGCACGACAATCGTGCCACCCGACAGACCCTTGCCGACATAGTCGTTGGCATCGCCCGACACTTCCAGCTTCAGACCGGGCGCCGCGAAAGCCCCCAGCGACTGACCGGCAGAACCACGCAGTTTCACCGTCAGGTGGTCAGGCTGCAACGCGTTGCGCATGCCAAACTGCTGCACGATGTGGCTGGATGTGCGGGTGCCGATGGTCCGCAGTGTGTTCTGTACCGCATAATCCAACTGCATCTTCTCGCCATCATTGAGGAAGCGCGCGGCGTCCTTCACAATCTGTGCATCCAGCGTGTCATCGACAGCATTTCGCGGCTTGTTGCGATCATAAGTGATCTTGTTGGCCCCATCGACGGTGATCAACAGCGGGTTCAGGTCCAGATCATCCAGATGCGCCGATCCGCGCGAAACCTGCGTCAGAAGATCAGCGCGACCGATCACATCATCCAAAGACCGCGCACCGATTGACGCGAGGATTTCGCGCACTTCGGTCGCATAGAAGGTGATCAGGTTCACAACCTTGTCGGCGTTGCCTGTGAACTTTTCGCGCAATGCTTCGTCCTGAGTACAGACACCCACAGGGCACGTGTTCGACTGGCACTGTCGCACCATGATACAGCCCATCGCGATCAGCGCAGCGGTGCCGATGCCGTATTCTTCGGCCCCCATCATTGCGGCCATGAC
>CAZTKF010000014.1:0-54278 GCA_964614205.1 uncultured Loktanella sp.
GTTCGCGCCCGCGATAGGCGTCGATAAATTCGCGGCGGTTGATGCGGGCCTGATCAGCCAGTTTCACCATGGCGCTGTCGATCGACATGATACGGCGGTTGATCCCGTAAAGCTGGTCGATCAGTGCTTCGATCCGGTTGTTGTGCAAGTGCAGCGAATTCACCAGTTCAACGATTTCGGAACGCAGTTTCTGATACTTCTTTTCCTGTTTTTCAGAGAAAGAGGAATCTTCGTTCAACGTCGCAGACATTCGCGCATCTTGCATGTCCGAAAGATCGGCAAAGTCGCGCGCGATCAGTTCCAGCGTTTCCAGCACGCGTGGCTTCAGGGCCGCTTCCATTGCGGCCAGTGACATGTTGGCCTGATCTTCGTCATCGTCATCGTCGTCCTTGGCAATCGGGTTGCCATCGGCGTCCAGTTCCTGCGTGTCTTCTTTCTTTTCATCGCCTTGGGCTGCCGGAGTAGCGACAACAGTTTCTTCGCCGTCTTCGCCAAGCTGGTTGCCGAACGTGGTTTCCAGATCGATGACATCGCGCAGCAGGATGTCTTCGGACAGCAATTCATCACGCCAGATCGTAATCGCCTGGAACGTGAGAGGGCTTTCGCAAAGCCCCAAAATCATCGTGTTGCGCCCCGCCTCGATCCGCTTTGCAATCGCGATTTCACCTTCGCGGGACAGCAGTTCGACCGATCCCATTTCGCGCAGGTACATGCGGACGGGATCATCGGTGCGATCCAGCTTTTCAGTCTCTGCACCACCGATGGCAACATCGCGCGAACCCGAGACAGTCGCCACGGCGGTATTGCCCTGCGTCTCTTCGGTTTCTTCGCTTTCCTCGTCCTCGGTCACCTGAATGCCCATTTCAGACAGCATCGACATCACGTCTTCGATCTGGTCAGAGGACACCTGTTCCGGCGGCAGAACGGCATTCAGCTGGTCATAAGTGATGTAGCCACGTTCCCGGGCATCGGCGATCATCTTCTTGACCGCGGCCTGGCTCATATCAAGGCTGATATCTCCATCCTGGTCGGCGTCTTTGCGATCGTCGTTGTCTTTCGCGGCCATTCGGAATCCCCTTCGAATGCATTACTTGGTGCCGAATTGATTCGGCTGATTCGGTTAAACTCGAATCAACCTCGCATCGAGGTGATTCGCAAGCAGGTGGCGTATAGTTCTTGGTATCTGTTGCGCAAACTACGATTTAGGTCGGTCGCTGCCTTTTGCAAAGCCGATTTGTGCAAGGAGTTGATCAAATGCGCTCTGCTCTTCTCTCTTTACGCGGGCACCGTTTTTGCCGATGGCGTATTCGGCCTTGTCATCATTGTCGCCGCGCCCAGCCCGATCCACTGCTTTGCTGGCCTCGGCTAGTCGCCATGTGAGCCCTTCGTCGGCAATACCGCCCAGATCTTCGATCGCGTCTTCAATTTCCCGGGCCTGGCCCCTGCGGGCGGTCAGTTTGGCAAATTCCTCGGCCAGACACAGCCGCGCGATCTCTGCATCGCCCCCCCGCCGGATTGCGGGGCTGATCGCGACATGGTTCTGCGCAAAGAGCTTTTCAAGGGGCGTCTCGCCCAAATCGTGTATGATCAGACCGCGCAAATCATCAGCGCCAAGATGCTGCAACAGGCAGGCCTGCAAATCGCGATGCATCGGATCGCGGCTATCCATTTGTTCTAGTGCGGTTTCAAATTCGCGCGCAACGGCGGGTGCGGCAATCAATGTGGCAAGAATAACGGCTTCACGCAGATGCTCATCATTGGTTGTGCCTGCGGCCAATGCAGAACTCCGCGATGACGCAACAGGGCCGAGTTCTCGCTTCCACGGATCCAGACGCGGGTTCCAAGCGCGGTTTCCAGCCTTGCGCAGCGGCGCAGCTTTGCGATTGGAAAACAGCGCCCAGCGCATGTCCTTGATCGCCTGACCATAGTGATTGCGGATTGATGGATCACGGATCAGCTTGATCTTTTCGCGCAAGGCCTTGTCCAGCGCAGCTTTCCGCTCGGGGCTGTCAAAGCTCTTTCCTTCTGTCTCGCGCCGCCACAGCAACTGCACCATGGGTATCGCCTGATCGAGCAGCTTTTGCATCGCACCCGCACCCTGCGCCTTGATCAGATCATCCGGGTCCAGCCCCTCCGGCATCAACGCAAAACGCAACGATTGCCCCGCCTCGAGCAACGGCAATGCGATATCAATCACGCGCATCGCAGCACGCAAACCGGCGGTATCACCATCAAGCGCGATAATCGGCTCGGGGGCCATCCGCCACAGCAGGCGCAACTGGTCCTCGGTTATGGCGGTCCCAAGGGGGGCGACTGTGGCTGGAAACCCTGCCTCGGACAGGGCGATTACATCCATATAACCCTCTGCGACGAGCAAAGGGTGCCCCTTGCCCGCAGCTTCACGTGCGGGGCCGTGGTTGAAGAGACTGCGCCCCTTGTCGAAAAGCGCTGTTTCGGGCGAATTGTAATATTTCGCCGGATGGTTCGGATCCATCGCGCGGCCACCGAAACCAATGGCTCTTCCCCGTGCATCCCTGATCGGGAACATGATCCGGTCGCGAAAGCGGTTGTAGGGTTTTCCACCATGATCGCTTTCTGCTGCAAGGCCTGCATCGATGACGAGCTTCTGGTCGATGCCCTTTCCGGTCAATTGCTCCAGCACGCCGCCATTGGCGGGGGCAAAGCCGATCTCCCAGCGCGCCTGTTGCTCGGGCGTCAGGCCGCGCCGCTGCAGATAGTCGCGGGCATCCGCAGCCGCGGCCGTCTGCAACTGAAGCCGGTGATACTGCACGGCCTGTTCCATCACATCGACCAATGCGCTGCGCGCATCCGCTTTTTCCTGCGCACGCGGGTCCCGTTCAGGCACCGGCATTCCTGCTTCTGCGGCAAGGATTTTCACGGCTTCCATGAAATCCACGTTCTCGGTTTCGCGCACAAAGGAAATCGCGTCGCCTTTGGCATGGCAGCCAAAGCAATAATAAAACCCCTTGCGGTCATCGACGTGGAAACTGGCAGTCTTTTCTTGATGAAAGGGGCATGGCGCCCAAAGATCGCCCTTGCCCTGATTGGATTTGCGCGTATCCCACATAACCTTGCGGCCAACGACCTGTCCCAAGGACAAGCGGTTGCGCAGTTCATCCAAGAATCCCGGTGGCAAGCTCATGGCAGCATTATCGCTGAACCGTGGTCGAAGAGCCAGTCAGCTTTGCGGACCGGCGCCGACGTCGCGCTCACGCGCCGCCAGCCCGCGCATCGCCACATCCAGATCATGTACCAATGTCCGCGCCATTGACCGCATCACCATGATTTCAAAGGCGTCCGCGCCCGAACGCGTGATTGTCACCGACATATGCCCCAGCATGGTCTTGGCCACATGGTTCACCTTGAAAACCTGCGCGCGCAGATCAACCGGCACCAGCCGTGCCAGCACATCTTCGGCCCCCGCACCCGAAAGCATCACCACGGCCCAGGCATCAGATTGATCGGTCACAGCGGCCAGTCCATCCAGTGCAACATCGCCCGCAACCAACCACGCGCCGTGGCCAAACCATGTAACCGCACCCGCGCGCCGGTTGACGGCCGCAAGCGCTGCGCCCACCTGCTCTTTGAGTTTGGCAGAGGTGGCTTTGCTTTGGCCCGCATAAGGGGCAACGGACATCAACCGGTCCGGCAAAACTTCTGTCACCGTCAGCGCGCCATGTGCAATCGGCAAGAGGTTCGTGCAAGGCGTCAACGCAATCAACTTAACCACGGGCCCGTCCTCCGGTTGGATCAAAGAAAACGGGATCACAGACCTCGACCTCTTCGGTGATATCGCGCAGATGGTCGCGTAGCTTGACTATTTCACCATGACGCGCGCGGCCGTTTTCAAGAAAGCCCAGCGCCAGATTTGTGCCCAGCGTTGGTGAATAACAAACCGATGTCGTGTATCCCTGACTGTTCACACGTGTTGCGGCGGCATCTTTTTCGAACAGATGCGCCCCCGCGCTTAGCCCATGGTCGGCACCTTTGGCGCGCAGCCCGACAAGTTGCTGACGGCTGTCACCGACCAGTCCCGGACGGGCCGCCGCAGCCTTGCCGACACAGTCTTTCTTGGCACTGATCATGCGCTCCATGCCAATGTCAAAGGCGGTCGTGCGGCCATGAATCTCTGCATGCGTGATAAAGCCCTTCTCAATCCGCAACACATTCAGCGCCTCCATCCCATAGGGCCCGCCCCCCAGAACCTCGGCCTGTGCTGTGAGCATGCGGAACAGGCTTTCACCATAGCGCGACGGCACCGCAACCTCGTAGGCATGTTCGCCCGAGAACGAAATCCGGAACAGCCGCCCCGGCACACCAGCGACACCCACTTCTCCACAGGCCATAAAGGGCCATGTTTCATCATCAAGCTTTTGATCCAGAACGGTATTCAACAGGGCCCGCGCCTGCGGACCGGCAACAGCAAACTGCGCCCATTGTTCCGTCACCGAAATGACTTTCGCATCCAGATCGGGACGCAAGACCTGCAAGACAAATTCCAGATGCCGCATCACAAGGCCTGCGGCGGCGGTTGTCGTCGTCATCACGAAATGCCGGTCGCCAAGCCGTGCCGTCGTTCCATCGTCCATAACATGGCCGTCTTCACGCAGCATCAGACCATATCGGACGCGCCCCACCTTCAGGGTTGAAAACGTGTTGGTATAAACGAAATCCAGAAAGGCCGCTGCATCCGGCCCCTGTATGTCGATCTTGCCTAGCGTGGACACATCGCAAACGCCAACGGCATTGCGCACATAGCCCACCTCGCGGTCGCAGGATTGCCGCCAATGGGTTTCGCCGGGCTGCGGGAAATAGCTGGGGCGGTACCACAGTCCTGCTTCGATCATCGGTGCGTCGCGGGCGACAGTTGCATCATGCGACGTCGTAAAGCGTTCCGGTGCAAAGCCCTTGCCCTGACTGCCCGCCCCCATCGCCGCAATTGACACCGGGACGTAAGGTGGCCGGAAGGTTGTCGTGCCAGTCTCGGGAATGCCGCGTCCCGTTGCATCAGCCAGCACTGCCAGTGCCACGACATTGGTTGATTTGCCCTGATCGGGCGCCATCCCTTGCGTCGTATAGCGCTTCATATGCTCGACCGAGCGGAAGTTTTCCTGCGCGGCGAGATTGATGTCTTTGACGTGCACGTCGTTCTGGAAATCAATCCATTTGCGGCCCTTGCCGGGCACGGTCCAAAGCGGGCTAATCGCATAGCGCGCATCATCAGCGGTCGGCACATCGGCTGCGGCTTTCAACCCGAGGCTTTCTGCAACCTCGGCGGCCACTTTGGCCCCTTCGGACAGGCATGCCGCCGTGCTGAAATTACCGTTGCAGGCTCCGGCGGCCACAAGACCCGGAATACTGTCAGGTGTCGGGACAAAAGTCGCGATATCTTCGCGCCACGTGGGGCGCCCGTTCATATGGCAGGTCAGATGCACGGTCGGGTTCCACCCGCCCGACATCGCCAGACAGTCAGTCTGGATCGTCCGCGAACCGCCTTTGTGCCGAATGGTGATGCTTTGCAGGCCGTGTCGGCCCTTTGTCGCAATGACATGGGCTCCGGTGTAGACCGGATGATCACCTTCCACTTGTGCATCGTCGCGGCTGTCAATGACGGCAGCCACCTTCACACCTGCAGCCGCCAGATCACGCGCCGTCCGGTGGGCATCGTCATTGTTACCAAACACGGTCACCGCCTTGCCTGGTGCGACGCCCCAGCGGTTGACATAGGCGCGCACAGCACTGGCCATCATGATGCCCGGCCGATCGTTGTTGGGGAAAGCGATCGGACGCTCCAAGGCACCCGCGCAGAGGATTGCGCGCTTGGCAACGATCCTCCAAAAGCACTCAAGCGGTTTGTCTGCATGGTGCGGCCCGGCCAGCCGCTCAAGAGCGCCAAAGTTGCCTTGGTCGTATGCGCCCGTCACCGTCGTGCGGGTCATCCGCCGCACGTTCGGCAGCGCATCAAGCGCGTCCAGGGTCTTTGCCACCCAAGCGGCAGCGGGCTTTCCGTCAACCTCTTCGCGTTCGCGCAGCAAACGGCCACCCATTTCGGTGTCCTCATCCGCGATGATCACATCCGCCCCCGCCTGCGCGGCCGTGAGAGCCGCCATCAGTCCCGCAGGCCCCGCACCAATCACAAGCACATCGCAAAAGGCAAAGGCCTTTTCGTAGATGTCTTCGTTGCTTGCTCCACTTAATCCGCCAAGACCCGCCGCGCGCCGGATCACCGGTTCATAGAGCTTTTCCCAGAATGTGCGCGGCCACATGAAGGTCTTGTAATAGAAGCCCGCCGCAAGAAACGGTGATGCCAGATCGTTTACCGCCATCAGATCATAGCGCAGGGACGGCCATGCGTTCTGGCTGCTTACCTCCAACCCTTCGGAGACTTCCAGTGTCGTGGCCCGCACATTCGGTTCTGCCTGCGCCCCGCGTCCGACCGTGACTAATGCGTTCTGCTCTTCCGATCCCGCCGACATCACGCCGCGCGGGCGGTGATACTTGAAGGATCGCGCCACCAGTTTGATTCCGTTGGCCAGCAAAGCTGCCGAAACCGGCTCTCCCGCGACACCTTTGATGCGCTGTCCGTTGAAGGTAAAGGTCACTGTCTTTTCAGGCGCTTGAAGTCTCATCGTTGCGCTTTCTCAGCCAGTGTCGTGGTATGGACCGCATGCGTGACGGTGTTGCGTTCAACGACCAGCCATGCGCCACAGCCTGCCTCATGAAACCACAGGTCGGATGTGTTGCCCGCCGGATTATCGCGATTGTGCAAATAGTCATCCCACGCCTCCAAGCCTGCGTCTTCAACAGGGCGCTGAAGCGCAAGCGCATCACCCTGATAGTAGAACTCGCGCCGGTCGCGTTCGCCGCAGTTGGGGCAGGTTATGCGCATGTCATGTTCTCTTCATCTTGCCAAAAACTAAAATCCAACATCTGCCTCTAGTGCAGATTGTGCTGAGAGCCGGTACCCTCTTCATCCATCAGGCCCACACCGGTCCGGAAACGGTCCAGCCGGAACTTTGCCGCCGGTTCATGGTGATTGCCGGTCGCCATCAGATGCGCAAAGCTGAAGCCTGACCCCGGTACGGCCTTGAACCCGCCATAGCACCAGCCACAATCGATAAAGAGCCCTTCGGTCGGAGTCTTGTCGATGATCGGCGAGCCATCCGGCGTCATATCCATGATCCCGCCCCAGGACCGCAGGACGCGCGCCTTGCCGATCATCGGCATCAGGGTCATGGCAGCATCCATCACATGTTCTTTCATCGGCAGGTTTCCCCGTGCCGCGTAAGATGCGTAGAAATCAATATCACCGCCAAAGACCAGACCGCCCTTGTCCGACTGGCTGATATAGAAGTGACCCATGCCGAAACTGACCACATGGTCGATCACCGGTTTCAGCCCCTCGGTGACAAAAGCCTGCAACACGTGGCTTTCGATCGGCAGGCGCATGCCCGCCATCGCCGCCACCTGCCCAGACCGCCCGGCAACCACGATCCCGACCTTTTTGGCCCTGATCGCTCCGCGCGTGGTTTGCACGCCTTTGACGACACCGCCTTGGATATCGATGCCGGTCACTTCGCAGTTCTGAATGATATCCACACCGCGCTGGTCGGCCCCGCGCGCATAACCCCAAGCCACGGCATCATGGCGGGCCGTGCCGCCGCGTGGGTGATAAAGACCGCCGTAGACAGGGAAGCGGACGTTGTCGAAATCCAGATAGGGCAGTTGTTCGCGCACACCGTCCCGGTCAAGCAGGATCGCATCGTCGCCTTGATTGATCATCGCATTGCCGCGGCGCGCAAAGGCATCCCGCTGGCCGTCGGAATGGAACAGATTGATCAGCCCGCGCTGCGAATGCATCACGTTGTAGTTTAGCTCCTGCTCCATGCCCTCCCACATTTTCAGCGAATGGGAATAGAACTCCGAATTTCCGGGCAAAAAGTAGTTGGCGCGCACGATCGTCGTGTTCCGCCCCACGTTGCCGCCACCGATATAGCCTTTTTCCAGCACGGCGATATTGGTCATCCCGTGCTCTTTGGCGAGGTAGAACGCAGTCGAAAGGCCATGTCCGCCTCCGCCGATGATGATCGCGTCATACTCTGCTTTCGGTGCGGGATCACGCCAGACAGGTTTCCAGCCTTTCTGGCCGAAAAGCCCCTCTTTGATTACGCGAAAGCCGGAATAGCCCATGCCGCTTCTCCTTTGGTCCGTTCCGACCCTAACAAGGGGCGCCGTGTGATGCATGTTCTCTTTTCGACATTGATGTGGCAGACCGCGACCTTCGATCTGCACAACCGGAAAATCACCTTACTTTTCGCCGCAGGCAAAGGGCGATGTCCGCCCGGCGTCGCGGCAGCCACGGGACCGCCGAGGCGCCTGCCAGCCAGCAGGCGATTCGGTTTAGACATGCGAACCCGCCAAAGAAAGGTTAATGGAAAGTGAATACTTGACACCGGAATGGCGCTAAAAACACCTTATTGTTTCCAGAAAAATAACAGTCTGCGTTGATTTCACGCAGTGTAGCGATCAAGATGCGACCGATTGCGCGCGCCGCCCTGCGCGGCCATTTTTTTGCCACAAGGACATGGTCTTTGTGATAAAACGTGTGAAATTTAAAATTGTCATGGCGCCACTTGTTTTCCGCGCCGCCGCTTGGGGATCTGAAGAAATGCTGTATTCCAAAAGACGTCATAGCAAGTTGAAAAAACTGCAGGACGCGCGCCGCGCGTATGTCGAACAACTGGCGTTCATCCGACAGTTCAGAAAAGATGAGGACGGCGGATTGATCGTCCTGACGCTGCTTCTGCTTATCTCGATGCTGGTTGTCGGTGGCATGGCGGTAGATTTCATGCGCTATGAATCCGAACGCACGAAACTCCAGAGCGTATCGGACCGGGCAGTTCTCGCTGCGGCGAACCTCAATCAAGAACGGGATGCTGAATCTGTTATTACCGAGTTCTTCGAGGCCGAAGGCTATGCCGGTGCGATTGTAGGCGAGCCCGACATTGACAAGAATGCAAACGGCAGCACGATCACACTTAACTCCCGCATTGACGTGGACACGTTCTATCTACGGCTGATCGGCATGGACACCTTGTCTGCACCGGCCTCGGCCAGCGCAATTGAAGGAACGGGCAACGTAGAGGTGTCGCTCGTACTCGATATCTCCGGCTCTATGGGCAGCAGCATGTATGGCCCCGTCAACCAGCTTGACGCGAACGGCGATCCCATTCGCGATGCCGATGGCAATATCGTAACCGTTGACGGCTGGCGGACCAGAATGTTCTTCCTTCAGCAGGCAGCCAAGCAATTCGTCGCGGACCTTCTTCTGCCTGAATATGAAGATCGCATTTCGATCAACCTGATTACCTACTCGCAGCATGTCGCGCTTGGTGATGATCTCTACACAGCGCTCAAGACCACACCTGACTCGATCCGCGAAGACGGCCTGTTCGGCAGCACGTTCGGTGAAATCACAGACAATTACGCCGCACCGTTTACCTACAGATGGGTGAATGACGAAGGCGAGGAAGTGACCGCAGATACACCTGGGGCAACGATGATCGGGCCATATGACAGCCCGATCGATCTTGCTTGGGCAGATGGACAAGAGGTTGTCACGAACCCGTCCCGCTGTGTCCTGTTCGAAGATGACGAATTTGAAACGCTGACATTTGATGTGGACCGCGTTTACACGCAGGTCGAACATGTGGATTTCTACACAACCAGCTACAGCTTTCCCGATGGCTATGAGCCTTGCGCATCAGAGGATTACCACAAGACAATCCTGTTGTCTCAGGATGTCGAACTGCTGCAGAACGCCATTGACCAGTTTACGCCGACGCTGAACACGTCCATCCACCGTGGGGCGAAATGGGGCGCATCGCTGCTCGATCCGTCCATGCGTGATTTGATTGGCGGCATCCCGACAATTGATGACGCCTTCCGTGGCAGCAGACCTGCCGATTACAACGACAGGACAACATCAAAGTACCTTGTGATCATGACAGACGGCCTGACCGTGTCGTCCAGACGGGTCAAGCGCAGCTTCTATGGCGATCCCGTTGACTACTACGACGAGTTTGAGGAGTGGCAGGGGTTCGCAGAGTCTTCAGCTTACCGCTATGCCCAGAATGACGGCAACGGAGCGACCGATTATTGGAACATGACAACCACGATCGGCACAGAAACAGAGCTGAATGAAAAACTGAGCCAAATCTGTGAATTGGCAGGGGATCAAGTGACAGAAGTCTATACAATCTCCATGGGCATCCAGAACGCCACCATGACCGATTGCGCCAGCAAACCGGGCAACGCATTCATGTCGACAATTACAAACGACCCCGACGAGCCAGGTCTGGATGAGATTTTCAGAAGTATCTCTGATCAGATCACAGCGCTGCGTCTGGCATTGTAAGAAGGCGGCCCGCGATGAAAGGTTTGTTTCAACGATTTCTGAAAGACGAGAAAGGGACAGCGGCGATCGAGATCGTGCTGGTCTTTCCGGTCTTCTTCGGTTTCTTCCTCATGACATACGAGGCGGGTGTCTTGTCCTCACGGCATGTCATGCTTGAACACGGTGTTGATGTTGCGGTCCGCGAGGTCCGGATCGGCGTCATAACCGACCCTGATCGTGATAACCTGCGGGCGCGCATCTGCGAAGCGGCTGCGATCCTGCCTGACTGCATTCGTCAGTTGGAAATTGAATTGATCCAGCGTGACCCACGGGTCAACTGGGTGCCACTGGATGCCGATGTCCGCTGTGTCGACCGTGGCGATCTGGATGCGGCCTATGGCGGCACAATTGACCCGACGGGCAACAATGAACTGATGTTCATGCGGGCCTGTATTCGTATCAATCCCTTCCTGCCTTCGTCTGCTTTGGGCAAGGCATTCATCGCCGCAAACGAGGGCGACACGGCAGCGGGTGAATCCTACGCATTGATCGCCACCGGCGCGTTCGTTGTCGAACCATTCCGGAACGAATAGCCATGAAAACCATTCTATCACTTGCCCAAGCCTTTCGTGAGGACGAACGCGGTTCAATGGCTATTGAACTGTTGCTTGTCGTCCCGATCTTGCTTTGGGTTTTCCTGTCGACATTCGTCTATTTTGATGTGTTCCGCGTGGAAACCAACTCAGTCCGCGCGACAATCACCCTGGCAGAGATGTTCAGCCGCGAAGAGGTTGTGGACAACACCTATCTCAACAGCGCACGAGAAGTGCTGCGCACACTGACCTATGAGGAAGCAAACCCGGACTATCGGGTGACGGTGTACCGCTACCGGGCAAGCGACGATTCCTTCCTGCGGGTTTGGTCACGTCACCGTGGCTATGGCGCGGCTCTGACAAACGCGGACCTTGCCAATTTGCAATCTGCCGGGCGGCTTCCTCCGATGGATGAATTCGATCAGAATATCTATATCGAAACACGCACCGAATACGATGCACCATTCAATATCGGTTTGGGCCCGTTCACGGTCACCAATCTTGAGGACGTAACCTTCACGAATGACATGATCGTCCGTCCGCGTGGCCAGCGGCTGTGCTTTGAAAGAAACGATGGCACCACCATCTGTGGGCCGGGTGCTTAACCCTTGATCATCATGCTGATCCGTTCGGCCATGAACTTTGATTGACCGGCGTGCGTCACGCCACCGACCCCGACACGGCGACCAAAGCGCCACCAAAGCCCCGGCAACCATGCGCGGGGCTTTTTGTTGTGCAAGACCAATGTGAACCCGTTGGCCGGCTTGAAGGCGAATGTTCCGCGCTCAATGCTGCGGATTTCATCAATGCGCGCCAGAACAGTCCCCGAATTGTCGCGCAGCTCCGTGTCTGTCAACTCTAGCATCAGAGTCGTTGCGCGCCGCATCCGCTCGGCCTGCCAAAGCATCATCACACCAAAGCCCAGGAGAAAGATCATCCAAGGCACAGAAGGCGGCAACGTCAGCGTGACGTAGATCAGCAAGGCGCCGAGCCCGAACTGGACCAAATAGGCAAATATCCTGCGCGCTGGCGAGGCCTCGACCCGGGCATAAATGCCATCTTCATCTGGCTGGAACAAAATGCACCTCCATCTTTGCAGATGCCTTAACCCACTGCGCGTGGAATGCCTAGGCCATCACGCTGCGCCGGACCATATCCCAGTAGATTGCTTCGATCTTTTCGGTCTCCAGCCGGCCACCCGCACGATACCAGTTGCTGATCCCGGTCAGCATGGCAATCAGCGCCATCGTAGTCACACGAGGGTCCGGAACCGCGAACACGCCTTCTTCTTCGCCAGCCCGCAGGATGCTTTCCAAGACGTCTTCATACGCACGCCGCATTGTCTCGACGGCGGCGAAGTTCTGTTCTGAAAGGTTGCGTAGTTCCATATACGACACAAAGACCTGATCCGGTCGGGGCAAATGAAAGCGGATGTGAAAACGTGTGAAGCCTTCCAGTCGTGACAGGGCGTCACCTTTCAGATCCTCTGCCTCCAGTGCTTTGAGCAAATCGGCCATATGGCCCTGCATCAGATCGAACAGCAAGGTCTGCTTGTCAGGTGTATAGTTATAGAGCGCTCCGGCCTGTATCCCTACTTCAGATGCTATCTGACGCATGGAAACGGCCGCGTATCCATGTCGGGCAATCAAGCGCAACGCAGCATCACGTACACGGGGGCCGGTGATATCAGAGTGTGAGCCTTGCTTGCGTGCCATGGACGCCATTTAACTGAACGCTTGTTCATTTGGAAACCCCTCATCAGCGGTTGCCCCACGCCGCATGGGCCAGATAGAGTGCCCGATATGAAATATGCCCTTTTCTTGCCGCTATTTTTTTCTGCCTGCGCGACCTTCCCCGCGCTTGAAGGCACGATCAGTGATGCAGCACAGGCAGCGCCCTACCCCATTCTGACACCGCTCCCGACTTTTTCCGCAACAGACAATGATGACGAGGCTGCGCTGCTGGCACGTATTGCCGCCCTGCAAGCACGCGCTGCCCGATTGCGCCAGATTGATATCGCTGCGTTGCAGTAGCCGCCTGCATTCGCTAGACCCGTCGTGACTTAAATCAACGATGGACCCACAGATATGACAACACCTCTTCGCCTCGGGATCGCGGGACTTGGCACCGTTGGTGTGGGCATCGTACGGATTGTGCAGAAACATGCTGATCTGCTGGCCGTCCGGGCAGGACGCCCGGTCGAGATCGTGGCGGTTTCAGCCCGGTCCAAGACGAAGAACCGTGATGTCGACCTGTCGCTTTACAACTGGGAGGACGACCCGGTCGCTTTGGCAAAACGCCCGGACATCGACGTGTTCATCGAGGTCATGGGCGGCCATGAAGGCCCCGCCAAAGACGCAACCGAGGCTGCCATCGCTGCGGGCAAGGATGTTGTCAGCGCGAACAAGGCGCTGCTCGCCATCCACGGACAGGCGCTGGCCGAAGCCGCCGAAGATGCGGGCCGCGTCATCCGATTCGAGGCCGCTGTGGCCGGTGGCATCCCTGTGGTGAAGTCCTTGACCGAGGGTCTGGCTGGCAACGAGATTACCCGCGTGATGGGCGTGATGAACGGAAGCTGCAATTATATCCTGACGCGGATGGAAGATGCCGGTCTCAGCTATGAAGCCGTGTTCGAAGAGGCCAATCAGCTGGGCTATCTGGAAGCAGACCCCGAACTGGACGTGGGCGGCATTGATGCGGGCCACAAGCTGGCGCTGCTGTCGTCCATTGCCTTTGGCACACAGGTCGATTTTGACGCTGTCGAACTCGAAGGGATCGGGTCCGTCACAATCGAAGACATCCATCAGGCCGCCGACATGGGCTACAAGATCAAGCTTCTTGGCGTCGCCCAGATGACCGGCCGCGGATTGGAACAGCGTATGTCACCTTGCCTCGTGCCCGACACTTCACCGCTTGGACAGCTTCAGGGCGGGACCAACATGGTTGTGCTCGAAGGCGACGCGGTGTCGCAGATCGTCTTGCGTGGTCCCGGTGCGGGCGAAGGCCCGACCGCCAGCGCCGTTATGGGTGACGTGATGGATATTGCACGGGGGATGCGGATGTCGACGTTCGGACAGCCTGCCAAGACCTTGCGCAAGGCCCGTGCCGCCCGCGCTGCCGTCCCAGCACCCTATTATCTACGCATGCAATTGATCGACAAACCCGGCGCACTGGCCAAAGTGGCCCGCGCCTTGGGAGAGGCCGGTATCTCGATCGACCGCATGCGCCAGTATGGCCATGACGACACCTCTGCACCGGTCCTGATTGTCACACATAAGACAACACGGACCGCATTGGACGAAGCGCTGGCTGATTTCAAAGCCACCGGTGTTGTCACCGGCACCCCTGTCGCGATCCGGATCGAGGCAGTTTAGCGCAAACAGACTTGCCGCCACTGCACGGACAGGCTTTAGGGGTGGCAAGCCATTAAAGGACGAATGACATGCCCGCTGCACTTGATTTCAACGACCGCAATCTTTCGTTGGGCCTTGCCCGCGTCTCGGAGGCGGCGGCAATCGCTTGTGCGCCCCTGATCGGACGAGGTGATGAAAAAGCGGCCGATCAGGCAGCCGTGGATGCCATGCGGACCCAGTTGAACCGATTGGATATCGCAGGCGTCGTCGTCATTGGCGAAGGGGAACGCGACGAAGCCCCCATGCTTTTCATCGGCGAGGAAGTCGGAACAGGGGAAGGTCCGGGTGTGGACATTGCTCTTGATCCGCTGGAGGGGACAACCCTTACCGCCAAGGACATGCCAAACGCACTGGCGGTGATCGCGATGGGCCCGCGCGGGTCGATGCTGCATGCGCCAGACGTCTATATGGACAAGCTTGCCATCGGTCCGGGTTTTCGACCCGGCGTGGTGACGCTGGATATGTCACCAGCTGAACGTGTGTCGGCACTTGCTGCCGCCAAAGGCTGTTCAACAAATGACATCACCGTTTGTATTCTGGAACGCCCGCGCCACGAAGACATGATCGCCGAAATCCGTGGTACCGGTGCCGCTATTCGCCTGATCACTGACGGCGACGTTGCAGGCGTCATGCACTGTGCCGAACCGGACCTGACAGGTATTGATATGTACATGGGCTCTGGTGGCGCGCCAGAGGGCGTTCTGGCGGCTGCCGCACTGAAATGCATGGGCGGGCAGATTTTCGGCCGCCTGATGTTTCGCAATGATGACGAGCGCGGACGCGCAAATAAGGCCGGGATCACGAATTTTGACCGCGTCTATACACGTGATGACATGGTGACCGGCGACGTAATCTTTGCAGCAACCGGCGTTACGGATGGCTCGCTCGTGCCGGGCATCAAGCGCGAGGTGGGATTTGTTACGGCTGAGACAATCCTGATGCGCTCCAAGACCGGTTCTGTCCGGCGCATGATCTATCGTAATCCAAAGGGCTAGGGCCTGCCGTGCGGGGTGCGCGCGAATGAAGACGAAGCCGTGGTCAAACACGCGCTTGGTGCATAGTGTGTAGGATAATGGACGCACCTGCAGATAAACCCGCCTTCTTGAATGTCACGACCTCGGCCACCGGTCGCCGGTGGGTCGGCCCCTCTGTGGAAGAGGACCGCCTGTCCGAAGCAATGGCACAGGAAACCGGCCTTGCCGCCCCCCTTTGTCGGGTTCTGGTCAAGCAAGGTGTTTCAGCACAGGATGCCGCCGGTTTCTTGGCCCCGACTCTGCGTGATTTGCTGCCCGACCCACGTGTCCTTAAAGATATGGACCGCGCGACCGACCGCTTTCTGCAAGCCGTGCGCAAAGGCGAGCGTATCGCCATCTTCGCCGACTATGACGTGGACGGAGGAACGTCTGCGGCGCTGCTGATTACGTGGCTGCGCGACATGGGTCTGCAAGCCACGCTCTATGTCCCCGACCGGATCGACGAAGGTTACGGCCCCAACGACGCCGCTATGGCGCGTTTGGCCAAAGACCACGACCTGATCATTTGCGTCGATTGCGGCACGCTTTCGCATGGGCCGATCGTAGCGGCCGCGGGTGCCGATGTCATTGTGCTGGATCACCATCTGGGTGGTGAAACGCTACCGGATGCCGTGGCGGTGGTGAACCCGAACAGGCAGGACGAAAGCGGCGAACTGGCCCATCTTTGCGCGGCAGGCGTTGTCTTTCTGATGCTGGTCGATGTGAACCGGCAACTGCGGGCGGCCGGAACGAAAGGCCCTGACCTGATGGCGATGCTCGATCTTGTGGGTCTTGCCACCGTTGCCGATGTCGCGCCACTTGTCGGCGTAAACCGCGCCTTTGTCAGACAGGGGCTCATAGTTATGGCGCGCCGCAACCGTGTCGGGCTGACCGCATTGGCCGACGTTGCAGGGCTCGATCAGGCCCCGACCAGCTATCACCTTGGATTTCTTCTGGGGCCACGTGTCAACGCAGGCGGGCGGATCGGCAAAGCCGATCTGGGCGCACGCCTGCTTGCGACAGACAATAGGGCCGAGGCCGAAGCGATGGCGGCGAAACTTGATGAACTGAACAGCGACCGCCGCGAAGTGGAAGCACAGGTGCGCGATCTGGCATTGGAACAGGCGACTGCGCGCGGCCTTGACGGGCCGCTGGTCTGGGCTGCGGGCGAAGGTTGGCACCCGGGTGTTGTCGGCATTGTCGCGGCCCGACTGAAAGAGGCCACCAACCGCCCCGCAGTTGTGATCGGACTTGAAGGCCGCGAAGGCAAAGGATCAGGCCGGTCGGTTTCAGGGATCGACCTTGGTGCTGCAATCCAGCGCACGGCGCAAGAGGGTCTGCTGATCAAAGGGGGCGGGCATAAAATGGCAGCAGGTCTGACCGTAGCCCGTGACAAGTTGGACGATGCGATGGCACATCTGGGTGCCTTGCTGGCCAAACAGGGCGCGGCCGACATTGGCCCTGCCGATCTCAGGATCAGCGGCATCCTGATGCCTGGCGCGGCAACGGTCGATCTCATTCACCAGATCGAGGCGGCCGGCCCCTTCGGCGCCGGTGCCCCTGCACCGCGCTTTGCCTTTCCCGACTGCCAGATTCATTTCGCCCGACAAGTCGGTGCAAACCACCTCAAGATCAGCTTCGGCGATGGCTTGGGGGGGCGGATTGACGGAATCAGTTTCGGTGCGATGGACGGACCTCTGGGCCCTTTGTTGCTGAACCATAATGGTGCACGCTTTCATCTGGCGGGGCGGCTGGAAATCAACACATGGCAAGGGCGGCAGTCCGTACAATTGCGACTGGAAGATGCCGCACCGGCGCACTGACACCGCCTGTCTAAAAAACAAAAAAACCCCCTTGCGCGCCCCGCGTGGTTTCCCTAAAAGCGGCGCACCAACTGCGGTCCCTTCGTCTATCGGTTAGGACGCCAGGTTTTCAACCTGGAAAGAGGGGTTCGATTCCCCTAGGGACTGCCATTGGTACCCTCTCCGACAGATTGCTGGTCAAAATGCCGTGTCGGGCATTTACTGTCCCGCGCGAAGAGCTAGGCTTAATGCAAAGCACTGCCAACGGAGAAACTGATGTCCTTGAAATACCTGCACACGATGGTCCGCGTCAAAGACCTCGAAAAATCCATGGCTTTCTATGAGCTGCTTGGCTTGAAAGAAACCCGGCGCTTTGACCACGAAGGCGGACGGTTCACGCTTGTTTTCATGGCCCCCCCCGGACAGGAAGACTGTCCGATTGAACTGACCTATAACTGGGACGGGGATGATGCGCTGCCTGATGACAGCCGTCACTTTGGCCATCTTGCCTACCGCGTGCCCAATATCTACGAAACCTGCCAGCATCTGATGGACAACGGCGTGACAATCAACCGCCCACCCCGCGACGGGCATATGGCTTTTGTGCGCTCACCTGACAATATCTCGATCGAGTTGCTGCAAGAGGGTGATGACCTGCCACTGGCAGAACCCTGGGCAAGCATGGAAAACACCGGACATTGGTAAGAGCGGGGCTCTTTTCCTGTCTTTGTCTGGCAGCATCTCCGGTTGAGGCGTGCCGCCTTGCCTTGGTTCTGGCTTTGGATGTCTCGTCCTCTGTCGATGCCCGGGAGGACAGTTTGCAGCGCAACGGGCTGGCCGCGGCCTTGCTTGCGCCGGAAGTGCAAGCTGCTTTCTTTGCCAGCCCCGATCCGGTTGCCCTGCACATTTTTGAATGGAGCGGACAACGCAACCAGACCGACCTCTTGGACTGGACGTTGATCAATGCGCCCGCCGATCTGCAACAAGCCGCGCAGCTTCTGGCACATGGACAGCGGAGCATCAGTGATATGCCGACGGCCATGGGCTATGCCTTGGGATACGCGTCGATCAAACTGCAACAGGCGCCGGACTGTCTTTTCCAGACGATCGATATGGCGGGTGATGGACCCAACAATGACGGATTTGCCCCCTTCAACGCCTATGCGGCCTTTCCCTTTGACGGGGTAACTGTCAACGGCCTCGCTATCGGCGGGTCCGACAGATCTGTGCAGCGCTATTACGAAACCGAAGTGATCCGTGGCCCGACCGCCTTTGTCGAAGTCGCAAGGGATTTCGCTGATTTCGAGGATGCCATGCGCCGGAAACTGGTGCGCGAATTGTCGTCCCAGATTATCGGACGCATGAAAGTGTCAGAAGGGGCGCAGGGATGATCCGGCTTTGCCTGTTCATGCTGTTCTTGCCCGGGATGGTGCAAGCCGCCTGCCGACAGGCCCTCTCTCTGGCTTTGGATGTCTCCAGTTCGGTCGACCCAAGCGAATACCGGCTTCAGCTTGAGGGGGTGATCTCGGCGCTGAATGCGCCAGTGGTCCGGGACATCCTGTTCCTGCAACCCGATGCGCCCGTTCGCCTGCACGTCTTTGAATGGAGCGGGCCGGTGAATCAAACAGTGATCGTCCCTTGGACGACGATAGAAAGCCCCGCAAACCTTGATGCTGTGACAGCGCGGCTGCGCGCGCATACCCGTGGCGTAGCGGCGCCCAATACGGCCATCGGCTCGGCGATGCTGGCAGGATTTGCCTATCTGGAAGCCCAGAGTGATTGCTGGATTCGCACCCTTGATATTTCGGGTGATGGCGAAACCAATACCGGTCCGCTTCCCGAAACGATCCCGCTCGCGGCAACCCCGCCAGGCGTCACCGTCAATGGTCTGGTGGTGGGGTCGGGCAACTTCTTTGGGGATATCGTGTCGGGCGAAGCGCTTGATAACCTTGTTATCTACTACGAAGAAAACGTCATCCGCGGACCGGTCGCCTTTGTCGAAGTCGCCCGTAATTATGATGACTATGCCGAAGCGATGGAACGCAAGCTCTTGCGCGAGCTTTCGGCATTGGCCGTGGGAGCGCTTGACGCAAAGGATGACCCCGAAGGATGATCCGCCTCGCCCTTTTCCTGCTGTTACTGCCGGGGCTGGCGCATGCTGCCTGTCGTCAGGCGCTGGCGCTTGGTTTGGATGTATCGGCATCTGTCGATGGTGAGGAGTATCGCCTGCAACTTGATGGTTTGGCCACTGCATTGAACAGCGCAGAGGTTCAGAACGTTCTCTTCATGCAGCCCGAGGCTCCGGTCCACATTCTGGTCTATGAATGGAGCGGGCCAAGCGACCAGACTGTTATTGTATCGTGGACCCCGCTTGTCTCCCCGAGCGATCTTGCGCGGGTCAGTGCAACGCTTCGCAGTCATCCCCGCAGCGCGGCGGCGCCGACAACGGCAATCGGGTCGGCCATGTTGGCAGGCTTTCGTTATCTCGGGGAACAACCTGCATGTTGGAAACGCACTCTGGACCTGTCAGGTGACGGACATTCCAACACCGGGCCACGGCCGCAAGACATCGGGGATCACCGCATTCCGACAGGGGTGATCGTCAATGGTTTGGTCATCGGATCAGGCGACTTGCGCGGCGACGATGAACGCTTTGCCGATATCAAAGAGCTGTCATCCTACTACATCTCAAACGTGATCCGCGGGCCGGGATCCTTTGTCGAGGCCGCTTTGGGTTTTGAAGACTATGCCGCCGCCATGGAACGCAAGCTGCTGCGGGAACTGACAAGCCTTGTCTTGGGTGAATTCCAGCGGCGATGACAACCGTCACAGCCGTGGCAAACCGGAAATGAAATGGGCTGGCACTCCAGCGTACCAGCCCATCCAAACCGCTTTCCTCGTTACCAACTTACACCGCCATTATACAACTTATACGGTAGTACTCTGCACGTCGATACAATTATATGCATTTCCCTTAATTTCGCGTAAACTAGTAGATATAACGGATTTGCTCGGTCCAGTATCGTTCCACCCGCCGCAACGCGACCGTGATGTCTTCAACGCCCTGCTGATCCAGCACACCACGATCCATCAACCCTTCCGAGTGCGTTCGAAACAGCCGCGTCACCAAGACATGGACACCGCGCCCCTTTTCCGTCAGCCGCACACGCACGGAACGGCGGTCAATCTCGCTGCGTTCGTGGTGCATATAGCCGGATTCGACCAGTTTCTTGAGATTGTAGGATACGTTCGAGCCTTGATAGTACCCCCGTGATTTCAACTCTCCGGCAGTCACTTCATTGTCGCCGACGTTGAACAGCAAAAGCGCCTGGACCGCGTTGATTTCCAGCAGTCCGACGCGCTCGAACTCGTCCTTGATCACATCCAGCAAAAGCCGGTGAAGACGTTCGACCAGATTGAGCGCATCCAGATAACTATCCATAAAGGCCGCACTGCGTGCAGACGGCGTATCAGGCTGGTCGAGGTCCGAGTGAATACTCATGTTCTTGCTGCTCCGTTATCTCTCCGTATTCGGGGATAAAGCGAAACAAACAAGATTCAGTTAAGCTGGGTATTTGAGCTTAATCACGCAGGGCGGGTCACACCTTCGGCGCCAAGTGCGATGAGGGTTACAAGGTCAAGGTAATGTGCAGGCGTCGGGAACTGGCCGCCAATCCAGCCATAGATATCATGGTCATTCTCGGACAGAAGCTGGTCATACAGCTCCAGCTCTTCTTGCGAAAACCTGTCAAGATTGGCCGCTGCGAAAGCCTGCAAGATCAGATCCATCTCTTTGATACCGCGCCGCATAGACCGCATATGCAGCCGCTTGATCATGGTTTCACGGGTCTCTGTCATCTCAGTCCTTCAGTGCCTTGCGCAAGCGCTTTTCCAACCGACCAAGCTTTTCGCCCGACTGAATGATCTGCCCGCGCAGGGCGCGCATTTCTGCCAGCAAATCCACCAGATCACTGCTCAACTGGCTCTCTTCATCCGGCGCATCGGGCCCATCGCCTTCGCCAGTCAGAAGCCAGCTCATTGACACGCTCAGAACACCGGCCACCATCTGCAGGCGGTTTGCGCGCGGTTCCTTGAGATCGTTTTCCCAAGCCTGAATGACAGAGCGCTTCACCCCCAGCTTGTCGGCAAGTCCTTTCTGGTCAAGGCCTGCCGCTTCGCGTGCGCCAGCCAGCCTGTCCCCGAAGGTTGCTGTCTCCGAACTGAACCAGTCCTGATTATCTGTCATCGTGCCATCCTTCAATCACTTGCCATCCAGCGCCCATGCGTCCTATGTCACAGACATCGCCTTTTTACCACCGGATGCCCTGATGACCTTTCTTTCTGCGACACTCGACCGCGTCAAACCGTCCCCCACAATCGCCGTGACAACCAAAGCCGCCGAACTCAAGGCTGCCGGCCGCGATGTTATCGGCCTTGGTGCGGGCGAACCCGACTTCGACACGCCGCAGAATATCAAGGATGCCGCTGTCGCCGCGATTGCGGAAGGCAAGACGAAATATACCGCCGTTGACGGCATCCCAGAACTGAAACAGGCGATCTGTGCAAAGTTCAAACGCGACAATGATCTGTCCTATACGCCAGCCCAAGTGACTGTCGGCACCGGCGGCAAGCAGGTGCTTTACAATGCGTTCATGGCGACGCTGAACGCAGGCGACGAAGTCATTATTCCGGCCCCCTACTGGGTCAGCTATCCTGATATGGTCCTCTTGGCAGGTGGCACGCCTGTACCTGTTGAGGCAACGCTAGAGGCCAACTTCAAGCTGACTGCCGCGCAGCTGGAAGCAGCAATCACCCCCAATACCAAGTGGTTCCTGTTCAACTCGCCCTCAAACCCCACTGGTGCGGGCTATAGCTGGGACGAATTGAAGGCCCTGACTGATGTCCTGCTGCGTCACCCGCATGTCTGGATCATGACCGACGACATGTATGAACATCTGGCCTATGGAGATTTCAAATTCTGCACGCCTGCGCAGGTAGAGCCGCAGCTTTATGATCGCACACTGACCGTGAACGGCGTATCCAAAGCCTATGCCATGACAGGCTGGCGCATCGGTTATGCGGCAGGGCCAGAGCTGCTGATCAAGGCCATGCGCAAGGTGCAATCGCAATCCACATCGAACCCATGCTCGGTCAGCCAATGGGCGGCGGTCGAGGCGTTGAACGGAACACAAGACTTTCTTGCGTCAAACAACACAGTCTTCGCGCGCCGGCGTGATCTGGTCGTATCCATGCTGAACCAGGCCCCCGGCATCGTCTGCCCGCAGCCGGAAGGCGCGTTTTATGTGTACCCGTCCATCGCAGACTGCATCGGCAAGACGACAGCCGACGGCACAGTGATCGACAACGATGAAACCTTCGCAACCGCCCTTTTGGACGAAACAGGAGTCGCGGTTGTCTTCGGCGCAGCCTTTGGCCTCAGCCCGAATTTCCGCGTGAGCTATGCAACATCCGATGAGACCTTGAAAGAGGCCTGCCAGCGGATCATCACATTCTGTGAAGGGCTGTCATGACGGCCCTGCCCGAACTCTACTTCCGCATCCGCGAGAATGGCGCCGCAGTGTTCCGGATCAACACCGAAAACCGCGAGCGCCGGATCGAGATGGAACAGATCGCCATCGTGAATACCAATCGTGGTGACTATAAGGTGCATGGGGACAACACGCTGAGCCCCGCAGAGGAGGCCGCAATCAACGACTGGATGCATACACGGCTGGCGGTTCTGGCCGCACGGGATTTGGATGATATCCACCGCGCGATTGATCACCTGAACCTGACCGCACATTGGGCGCAAGCCAAAGCCAGCGATGAGCAACTTGCACAGGTTACCGATGATCTGCTTCTGGCGATGCATGACTTGCGCACTGTGCTTGTGCGCAAGAAAGCCGACCGGCTGTCCAAACCGAAATAGGGCAGACCGACCCCCGAAGATGAGTCGTGCTCAGACTGCCTGCGGCAGCGGGCGGCCTTCTTCCCATGCGATGATATTGTCCAGCGCCATTTGGCCCATTGCCTCGCGGATTTCCAGCGCAGCCGTGCCCAGATGCGGCAGCAGCACGACGTTTTCAAGCGCGCGGAACGCATCCGGCACATGCGGTTCATGGGCAAAGACGTCCAGACCCGCGCCAGTGATCTGGCCTGTCTGCAGAGCGGCAATCAGCGCCTCTTCGTCAACCACATCGCCACGGGCGATATTGACGAAAATGCCCGTCGGCTTCATTGCAGCCAGAGCCTCGGCGTCAATCAGTTGCGTGTTACCACCACCGCCCGGTACAGTCACAACGATGATATCCGCTTGCTCCATCAACGCATGTAATGTCCCAACCTGACGCGCGGGGAAATCAACCTCTTTAGGCGAGCGGTTGAAATAGAGCACCGGCATTTCGAAACCGAAGTGGCAGCGGCGGGCCACAGCCTGCCCGATCCGGCCCATACCAACAATGCCAACGGTCTTGCCTGTGACATGGGTGCCCAGCATCTGGGTCGGGCCCCATCCTGTCCATTTGTCGGCCCGCACCATGCGTTCGCCTTCACCCGCACGACGACAGGCAGACAGGATCAGTGTCAGACCGATATCGGCGGTCGCGTCGGTCACAACGTCAGGCGTATTCGAGACAAGCACCCCCGCCATAGCCGCTGCCGCGGCATCGATATGGTTATAGCCGACCCCGAAGTTGGCCAGCACACCACAGCGCAGGTCCCCGATAAACGCCTCTGCGCTAAACTGATCGCCCAAAGTCGGAAGGATCGCATCATAATCGGCCAACGCCTGCGCTGCTTCAGCCACGGTCAAACCAACGGCGCTCTCGCGGACGGTGACGTCAAAGCGTGCGCGTGCAGCGGCAAGGTTGGCTTCGGGCAGAACGCGGGTGATCAACAGTTTCTTCAATGCAGACGCCCTCCATCAGGCACTTCTTGATCGGGGCCGACCAGAACGACCTCTCCATTTTCATCAGGCATGCCCAGAACCAAAACCTCTGACATGAATTTGCCGATCTGACGCGGCGGGAAATTGACAACGGCCAACACCTGGCGACCGACAAGAATGTCAGGCCTGTAGTGTGCGGTGATCTGCGCCGATGTCTTTTTCTCGCCGATTTCATCTCCGAAATCGATCCAGAGTTTGATCGCGGGCTTGCGCGCCTCGGGGTAAGGTTCGGCGCGCAAGACGGTGCCGACGCGGATATCAACCCTCAGGAAATCATCAAAGCTGATCTCACTCATTGGCCAGCTCGCGCGAACGTTTGGCGGCAGCGGCGACAGCGCGGCGCATTAGCGGCGGGAAACCTGTCTCGAAATCCATCAGCACTTTCAGGGCGGCTTCAGTTGTCCCGTTGGGCGAGGTCACGTTGGCACGCAACTGGGCCGGGTTCACGTCGTCGTTCTCGGCCAGATCACCGGCACCTGCCACAGTCGCTTTCGCCAGATGCATGGCCAGATCGGCCGGCAGACCTTCAGCCATACCTGCCGCGGCTAGGGTTTCAATCAGGTGAAAGACATAGGCCGGGCCAGACCCCGAAACGGCCGTGACAACATCCATCTGGCTTTCATCCTCCAGACGCACCACATCACCGACGGACAAAAGCAAAGCCTCTGCCAGATCCATCTGATCGCTGGCGACTTTGCTATTGCCCACAATCGCCGTGATACCGCGCCCGATCGCGGCAGGCGTATTCGGCATGGCCCGCACGATGGGGGTGTCCTTTCCGAGCACATTTTCAAATGTGCTGATGGGGGTTCCCGCGGCGATCGAGATCACAAGTGTCTCGCCATTGCCCAGTGCCTTCACGTCAGGCAATGCGGTTTCCATCATTTGCGGCTTGACGGCTATGATGGCGACGGCAGGGGCCTTTGGCAGTTTGCCCCCGATCTGCACACCCTGTTCTTTCAGCCAGTCAGAGGGGTTGGGGTCAATCACCGACACGGACAGTGGCGGCAGGCCTGTGCGCAGCCACCCTTCCAACATGGCAGACCCCATCTTGCCACATCCCAGCAAGACAAGCCCGCGCTCTGCTACATCGGTCATATTCATCGAAAGCCACCTCTTGATTAACTTTCAATAAGTTAGCCAAAGGAAGAATGCGGGGAAAGATGTGTTTTTGGAGGTATGCACGGAGCCGCACAAAAAAGAGCCTCAGGACACGATGCAGGCAGTGGAAGTCCTCTTAACACGCGTGGCTGGGAAGAATGGGAGGTAGGTGAAAACCTCAAACTGAAATCTTCACGCGGCTGGTTTGATGCCGACGACTATGGACGACAGGCCATGGTCCAGTCGTCAGACAGGCGAACGCAAGACTGAACGGGGGCGGAACAAACACCCCCAGGAAGTCGCGGTTCAGGCGCGCCCGTAGGCCCCGCCAATCGCCACCTGTACGGCCTCTTCGGCCGTCCGTTCTGCCCAAGTCACCAACTGGATTGCCGGATAATATTGCTCACATGCAGCAACGGCAGCGCCAATCATTGTATCGATCTGGTCCGGACCTGCGACCTGATCACCCGCGAGCATCAGCCCGTAGCGGTAGACCATCAGTTGCTGCTCGTCCCACCATGTAAATGCGCCTGCCCAGCAGCGGTCATTGATGACATTCAGTGTCTCGAAAAGGGCTGGCATCCGATCTGCGGGCGGTTCCATCTCAAAGGTGCAGATCAGGCGCAAAGTCTCATCATAGGCGGACCAGGCCAGCGTAATCGAATAGGTGCGCCACTGGCCTTCAACCGCCATCGCGATCTGGTCATCGTGGATGCGGTCAAATTCCCATTCGTGGTGTTCTGCGATGTGCTCCACCAGATCGATCGGGTGAAGATCATCAGCCTCAAGGTAATGTTCGGACAATGCCATATGCTCGGCCTCACTGCTTTGGCGCATGGGTCATGGCAGTGCCCAAGCGCTAGGTGCCTGCTCTAGGGGCGGTGTTGTTCACCGTTCTCCCCTACTAGATATCGTGGCCCGAACAAGGCGCACCTGTAAAGTGATTTCTTGGGGATAACCGGATGGTTGCAAAAATTTCATGTGGATAATTGCCATCCGCCGCAACGCGGCCCAAGCTGTGCCCAACAAAGGAGCACCCCCTCATGAACACCGACCTTCTCAAACGATTGTGCGAAATGCCCGGCGTGCCCGGCCACGAAGACCGCGTCCGCGACCTTATCAAATCAGAGGTGGAAGGCCTTTTCGACCATGTCGAAACCGACCCGATGGGCACCCTGCTCTGCCGTCGCGATGCAAAAAAGAAAGACCCGCCCAAGATCATGCTGCTCTGCCACATGGACGAGATCGGCTTTCTGGTCAGCCATATCGACAAAGACGGTTTCATATACGTGCTGCCCGTCGGCGGTTTCGACCCCCGCAACCTGTTTTCCCGCCGCGTGCTGGTCTGCACCGATGACGGGGATTTCAAAGGCGTAATGAACCCCGGTGGCAAGCCGGTGCATATATCCTCACCCGAAGACCGCAAGAAAATCCCCGAGGTAGGCGAATTCTTTATCGACCTCGGGCTCGGCAAGGCAGCCAAGGATATCGTCAAGGTGGGCGATTATGTGGTGATGGACGAACCGTTCCTCGAGATGGGAAACAAGTTCGTTTCCAAGGCGCTGGACAACCGTATCGCCTGCTGGCTGGGGATCGAGGCGCTCAGGGCCTTGGGAAAGAAAGGGCGCGGCGCAGAGATCCACGTCGCCTTTACCTGTCAGGAAGAAGTCGGGCTGCGCGGTGCACGCACATCAGCCTATGCGATCAAACCCGACATCGGGCTGGGCATCGACGTGACCCTGTCCTGCGACACCCCCGGCATCCCCGAAAAGGACGCGACGACCATTCAGGGCAAGGGCTTTGGCCTGCATGTGCGCGACAGTTCCTTCATCGCGGACAAGGCCTTGGTGAGCGAAATCGAAGCGCTCGCGAAAAAGAAAAAGATTCCCTACCAGCGAACAATGCTGGCGTCGGGCGGGCAAGACGGCGCGGCAGCCCAGCAGGCAGCGGCTGGCGCGCGGGCGGTCGGGATCACAGTGGGAACGCGCTATATCCACACGGTGACCGAAATGGTCGAGAAAGACGACCTGCAAGCGGCGCTGGATATTCTGGTGGCCTATCTAGGGGATTTCTAGCAGGGTTACTGCTGTGCGGGACAAAGGACCAATTCGCTGCGGCTGCGCGAATAGCGGCTATGATTGAATGGCGTGTGCTTCTGCCTTCATCCACTCTGCAAAGGCCTGCACCTTGCGTCCCATCGCTGATGCTGCCGTGACGATATGGATACCTTGCGAGCGTTGCACGCTGCGTTCCGTCAGGCAAATGAGACGACCGGCGCTTTCGTCCGCACTGGTCATGCGCGGATCGGCAAGGATGACTGCCTGACCAGAAAGAGCGCTATCAAACATGAATGCACGGCTTTCAAATTGATGGGGGGCTAGCTCCTGCGCCGATGCGCTTCCAGTTGCGTCTGCCCAAACACTCCAATCATCCGGCCAGTTCTTGGCAGAGGCTAACGGAAGGCTCAGGATGTCATCGGGTGCAAGCGGTAGGGTGCGCCCTTCGACCAGTTGCGGTGCGCAAACCGGCCGAAGCGTGTCATGGAAAACAAGCTCGGCCGTTGTGCCGTCCCACGCCCCATTCCCATACCGGACCGCAGCGTCAAATCCGTCCTTCGCCAAATCGACATAGTCGAACGACAAGACTGGCTGCACGTCGATCTCAGGATACAACGCGCTGAACTTTTCTAACCGGGGCAACAGCCATCTGTTTCCGAAGAAGGGGGCGATTGAGACTTTGAGTGTCCCTGACAGGCTGTTGTTCAAGGCTGGGGCAACGGCCGCCTCGATCCGATCCAAAGCTTCTCCGATATCTTCAGCTAACCGCCGCCCCTCGTCGGTCAGTGTGATTTGCCGCACACCGCGGTGAAAAAGTGCAACCTCAAGAAAGCTTTCGAGCGCACGGATCTGATGACCCACGGCGGCGGGTGTCACGCACAACTCATCGGCACCATCCTTGATGCTTTGATGCCTCGCAGCAGCCTCAAACGCGCGAATCTGATTAAGAGAAGGTAAGCGCCGGGACATGGCCTCAATACACCGTAGAAAATATAATCTATACCGCAAAGTATGATCGTTTGTGCAAAATAGCCAGCGCCACCTAGCCTGCCTGTATCGATCCATACTTTGACAGAGGAGAGGCCCATGGCGATCCCGGCCCTACCGTATCAAACCACCGATCTGTTTCTGACTGACGGCGGCACCGAAACCTGGCTTATGTACAAGCGCGGATTTGAGCTAGAAGAATTCGCTGCCTTCCACCTACTGCACAATCCAAAAGCTAAAGCGGCCCTGCATGAATATTACCGCGCCTTTACCGAGGTCGCGGTGCGGCATGACGCAAGCTTCATCTTCGACAGCCTGACCTACCGCGCCAGCCGAGACTGGGGGCGGCTGCTCGGTTATGATGATGCCCGCTTGGCAGAGATGAACCACGCATGCTTCGAACTCTATCGAGAGGCGGCCCGTGCCGCCGGTTTGCCTGCGTCAAAGACGGTGATCAGCGGGTGTATCGGGCCAAAAGGCGACGCCTACAGACTCGATCAGGCGCTGACAGCTGAAGGCGCAGAGTCGTATCACAGCGAACAGATCGCGACCTTCAAGGCTGGTGGGGCGCATATCGTCACCGCCTTGACGCTCAATACGACGGCAGAGGCTGTCGGGATCGCACGTGCAGCGCAGTCGGCGGAACTGCCGTCTGTCATTTCGTTCACTTTGGAAAAGAACCGCTGCTTGCGAAGTGGGGAGAGTCTGCAGCAAGCGATTGAGACCGTAGATTCGCTGACCGACGGTGCCCCTGCCTACTACATGATCAACTGCGCGCACCCTGTCGATTTCGGCCCGGCGCTGACGCGTGGGGCCTGGTCGGATCGCATTCGGGGATTGCGCGCGAACGCATCAACCTTGGATCATGGCACACTCTGCCAGCTTGGGCACCTCGAGGAAGGCAATCCGGACGAACTCGCCGCGCAATATGCGGATATTCGCAGGCGCTTTCCAATGATGAACGTCTTTGGCGGATGCTGCGGTACGGACTTTGTTCATGTCGACAAGATCGCGACGGCGCTACGAGCACCTACGTGACCAACCTTCAGTGCGGACATTCGTCTAAAGCGCTGCGTCCGTCACTGTGGCCTCGAACCGGACCGCAAATGCGGCGCAGCACCGCCGACTTGGACGCGGCTTTCATCGACACGAACGGCCCATACCGAACCTCAACACATCGTTTCAGTAACTGCGTTCCGGCACATAATAGGAGACATTCGCTGCGATCGCGGGATCGCGCGACAGTCGGAGGTCCGGCATGCGCATGAAGTGGCCGTCTGCGCGCAGAGGCTCGTCAGCCTCACATAGCTCCGGTTTCAATCGAGAGGTCAGGAAAGGCAGTCAGCAACGCAAGACCCGTTTCGTCCTGTTGGCATACGATCAGAAAAGCGCGCCAGATTGTCTGGCGCGCTGTGTTCTGCACTCTTTGAGAGCAAGTCTTCAGTTCACGTCTTCAGAAGCGATAATTGACGCCCAGACGCAGAGACTTGCTATCCGCTGAGAAACGCGCAACATCATCCTCAGTCCCGCTATCATAGCTTATCACGTCAGTGTAACCGCTCTCGAATTGCATGACTTCGACAGTCATTGAAAGAGTGTCTGAGAACTGGTGCTCGATGCCTGCTCCGAGAATCACGCCTGTCACGGTCTCAGAGACATCGAGAATTTCGTCGTCATCAAATTCGCATGAGTCTTCATCGTCGGAAACACACGCCCCGATTTTCGCAAAGCCAACCCCGCCGCGAACAAAGGCAAGCGTATCTCCCATGGCCAGACCCGCCCGACCAGTGATACCCAGCATGGCAGTAGTAGACGCCTCTTGACGGTAATCATCATCATATTGGGCTTCTACGTCGAATGTCGTCCCTGACAGATCAATTTCACCACCATAAACAAAGTTATCTCGTTGCAGATTGTAGCCGGCGCGAATACCAAACTCAGCGGCGGGGTCATGTAGACGGCTTACAATTCCATCTGCATCCAGAGCATCGCCCCCCAAATCCTGAGCTGTTCCGGCAAAAATTCCGGCACCAAGAAATCCCCCGATGTATGCTCCCGACCAGTCTGCTCCAGAGGCGGACATAGGGACAACAACTGCCGGAGATTCCTGTGTTGCTCCCAAGCTTCCTGCGAAGCTCGCAGTGGAAATCATAGCCGTGGCAGTAGTGAGTAGAATGGTTTTCGTCGCAGTCATTACCGATTTCATCGTATATCCTTTAGATTGTAGTGAATGGTTGTGCGCGGTCTGGCGCTGGCATGTGGCAAAGGTGAGCCAAATGTGAGAAAAATTTTAGGTTTCTTGAGGCTGGTCCGCGATCAAAGTGATCATCATTCGCCATCCCACACAAAACCTGGACGCGGCTTTCATCGACACGAACGGCCCATACCGAACCTCAACACATCGTTTCAGTAACTGCGTTCCGGCACATAATAGGAGACATTCGCTGCGATCGCGGGATCGCGCGACAGTCGGAGGTCCGGCATGCGCATGAAGTGGCCGTCTGCGCGTACGGCGGCCAATCTCTACCTGAAACAACCCGGTCAGGACCCCGGGACCCGGACTGTCTTGATAGATAGGGAAAAGACCCCGACACCTTGCGCGTCGCGCAAAAACCCGTTCTTTGCTTCTGCACGCATCTTGGATTCATGAGAGCACGAGTATGACACGCATTGTTTCGTTTGCCATGTCAGGCTTTGACACGAGTGCTCTTCATCGCGCCATGCTCGACTCGTTTTCGGATTATATTGTTCCTTTGCAACCAGATGCAGACACGTTTCACGCGGCGCTGGAATCAAGAGGTTTTGACCCCGAGGCATCCTATGTTGCCGTCGACGATAATGAAGTGATCGGATTTTGGAACGTCGCGACGCGGAACACCAAACGGTATCTGATAGGCAGCGGCACAAGGATTCGCCATCGACGCAAAGGATTGGCGTCAAGAGTGGGCATGGCGGCGATAACTGCGGCAGAACATGAAGGGATCGAAAGTTTCTGGCTCGAGGTGATTGAGGGAAACGCAGGCGCTGAACGTCTCTATAAAACGATGGGATTTGACGTGACCAGAAAGCTTGACTGCTATCGGTTTGATCACCCATCTCCCGATGCGTCCTCATGCAAGGTGGCAGATATCGACACTGTTGCGCATACCATTCAAAGGTATTCGCATTGGGAGCCGACCTGGCAGAACGCCACAGAAACCATTTCTGGCCTGCAGTTGACATCCTTCCTGCATGAAAAAGGCGGAGTGATCGTCGGCGCGGGCGGCCTCGTGCATCAATTGGCCGCCAGCGACGCCTCGGCTTTGGAAGACCTCCTTGCTGCGGCTGCCACAGTCGGCTCGTTGACATTGGTCAATGTCGATTCCACTGACAGCGTCTTGCGTTCCCTTTTGCAGGAACTTGGGGCGCATCGCTTCATCGTTCAGTCCGAAATGCGTCTGTTGCTGCCAAGAATACCCTCGCGGTTATTCGCTGTGACAGTATGACGTGTTCCTCCTTCGACGCACTGGGTGGCACAGTCACACCATAGGACATTGGAAATCCACCGAAACGGGGCGGGATTCCCCCGATGAAAAAGAGATTCCTGAGGAAAGCCGCCCTACTTCTTGGCTTCCAATGCGGCGATCCGTGCCGCCAGTGCCTCGTTTTCTTCACGTGCTTTCTGCGCCATGGCGCGCACAGCATCAAATTCTTCGCGCGTGACAAGATCGCGGTCAGCCAGCCAGCGGTCCATCAGCGATTTCATCGCTGTGTTCGCCTCGTCCTTGGCCCCTTGCGCGACGCCCATGGCGTTCGTCATCAACTGGCTCAGGTCATCGAAAATCTTGTTATTGCTCTGCATGGGGCTCTCCAATCGCTTGCCTCTCTATATGGGGCTTTGCGGGCAGCACGACAACCCGACAGTTGCGGTTGACTTTGCCGCAGCCGCAGACAAGGAATAGCCGCATGTTTGGCGCCATTCCTTTCCCCGATATCTCGCCCGAGATTTTCTCTTTCACCGTTTTCGGACGCGATATTGCACTGCGCTGGTACGCCATGGCCTATATTGTCGGGATCGCGATCGGGTGGCAGATCATCAAGATGGCGCTGAACCGCCCGCATCTGTGGCGGGGCGAGCCGCCCATGAAGGTGGCCCAGCTTGAAGACCTGCTGACCTATATCGTTGTGGGGGTCATCGGCGGCGGACGTATGGGCTATGTACTTTTCTACAAACCTGCCGAATTTCTGGCCAATCCGGTCGATATCATCAAGATCTGGGAAGGTGGCCTGTCGTTTCACGGCGGGTTCCTTGGTGTTGTCCTTGCTGTCTTTCTGTTCAGCCGCCGTCATAACGTCCCCCTGCCCGATCTGGCCGACATCATCGCTGTCTCTGCCACCCCGGCCATTCTGCTGGTACGCATCGCAAATTTCATCAATGCCGAGCTTTGGGGGCGGCAGACAGACCTGCCATGGGGCGTGATATTTCCCGGTCAGGCCGCGCAGGCCTGTGCGACGGCGCTAGAGCCTTGCGTGCGCCACCCTTCGCAGCTCTACGAAGCGGGCCTTGAAGGGCTGCTATTGGGGACAATCCTTTTGCTTCTGGCCTTCCGGTTCGGGGCGCTCAAGAAACCGTGGCTTTTGTCGGGTGTGTTTTTCATGGGATACGGATTTGCCCGTTTCGTTGTGGAATTCGTGCGCCAGCCAGATGCGCAATTCGTCAGTGCGGGGAATGAACTGGGCCTTGCCTTCCATGTCGGCGGCTATGGCCTGACGATGGGGCAGACCCTGACCCTGCCGATGATCCTGATTGGCCTGACCGTTGTCATCCTGGCCGCACGCCGATGACCGCCTTGGGTGATCTGCTGATCGCCCGGATTGCCCGGACCGGTCCGCTGAGTGTGGCGGAATACATGGCCGAGTGTTTGATGAATCCTGACCATGGGTACTACGCCACGCGCGATCCGTTCGGCGCGGAAGGCGATTTTACAACAGCGCCGGAAATCACCCAGATGTTCGGCGAATTGATCGGGCTTTCACTCGCGCAGGCATGGGTGGATCAGGGGCAACCCAGCCCATTCACATTGGCCGAGCTAGGCCCCGGCCGCGGGACACTGATGGCCGACGCGTTGCGTGCCACGAAGGGTGTGGCGGGCTTTCACGATGCTGCGTCAGTGCATCTGGTGGAAACCTCACCGACGTTGCGCAAGGCACAGGCCAGGCTGATCCCCGATGCGACATGGCATGATGACGTCGACACGCTGCCGGATGCCCCGCTCTTTTTGATCGCCAATGAATTCTTTGACGCATTGCCTGTCCGCCAATTCGTGCGCGACGGCGACGGGTGGCGGGAAAAAATGGTCGGGGTCAGCGATGGCAAGCTTTCGTTCGGGTTGTCCGCTGCTGCGCCGATGGCCCTGCTTGCTGACCGGCTGGACGATACCAGAGACGGCGATCTGGTCGAACACTGTGTCGGCCTAGCCGCGAACACAACATCCATCAGCACCAAGATTGCAGCCTTCGGCGGTGCCGCACTGATCATTGACTATGGCGACTGGTTGTCATTGGGGGACACGCTCCAGGCGCTCAAGGCGCAACACCATGTCGATCCGCTTGCCACACCTGGCGCGGCAGACCTTACTGCACATGTCGATTTTGCCGCGATTGCCGCGCACACACATCCCGCCAAGTTCAGCCGTCTGACACCACAGGGTGTCTTTCTCGAACGGCTCGGTATCACCGCACGCGCACAGTCGCTTGCAACAAAGCTTTCGGGCGACGCGCTCAGATCCCATGTTGCAGCACATCGGCGCTTGACCCATCCGGCAGAAATGGGTGAACTCTTTAAGGTGATCAGTATCTACCCACCGACCGCTACACCCCCGCCGGGATTGGAGCCATGACACTCGACATCATCACAGATCCGCTCTTGGAAGGGGTCCCGCACGGGTTTTTCACCCGACAGGGTGGCGCATCCTCTGGTGTCTTCAGGGGGCTGAACTGCGGTTATGGCAGTTCTGACCAGAAAGATATCGTGACCATCAACCGATCACGCGTCGCGGGGGAACTGGGGGTCGCGACCGACGCCCTTGTCGGCGTCCATCAGGTTCATTCAGCGGATGCTGTCACGGTCGAGGAACCGCATAACCCCGCTCCGAAAGCCGACGCACTGGTAACAGCAACCGATGGGATCGCGCTTTCTGTCCTTACGGCAGACTGCCAGCCCGTGCTATTTGCCGACACAAAGGCACGCGTCATTGGTGCAGCTCATGCCGGCTGGAAAGGCGCGCTGCAAGGTGTTCTGGAAGCGACAGTCGCGCAGATGGAAACGCTGGGGGCAACCCGCGCAAACACGGTTGCGGTCATCGGACCATCCATCAGTCAGCCCAATTACGAAGTCGGCCCCGATTTCCGTGATACATTCATTTCCGCCGACCCCAACTTCGAGCGGTTTTTTCTGCAGGGCCAAGGTGACCGCTTTCAGTTCGATTTGCCGGGCTTTGGGCTCTTTCAGCTCAAGCAATGCGGGATCAAGGCGGCGTCCTGGACGCATCATTGCACCTACGCCGACCCGAAGCGATTCTTCAGCTATCGCAGGTCAGTCCATGAAAAACTGGCTGATTATGGCAGGTTGATTGCCGCAATCAGGCTCTGAATACCCGATGTTTAACGAAATGAGGCATAAGCTGCCTAGGTTTGTTAAACAACCGCTCACAGCACCCCCCTTTGGGCAACTTTTTTCATATTCTTTTCAGCACATTAGAAGATTTCTCGCCAATTAATTGAATTGGCCCAAAGTTTTTTTGAAATCGCCAAAATCTCGCCAGTATGGTCCAGCAATCTGTTTTCAATCGCAGCTCAGAATGGCTGCACTGAAAAAAGAGGTATCACCATGAAAAGCCGCTGGCAGAAATCCCTTGAAGCAGCCGTTGAGGCCTATGACACGCCAATGCCTTGGGCACGGGGCGATTTGCGCAAAGCAATGATCGCGCGTCGTGAGCTGAAGGCCAACAGCACGGTGCAACCTCGCCGAGTGATCGCACGCACCGCCTGATCAGGCGGCTGCACCGTCCTGCACCCTTGTGCCGGACCCTCATGATCAAAGCAGGTGTTTCCATTCGTGAAACCTGATCCCTGTGTCGGATCAGTGACTGGGCGCACCACATTGCGTGGCTTTCGAACCATGCAAACTACAGTAACCGTAACTATTGCTCAGTTGTTGTTGGTGGGACAGCAAATGACGTCAGACCCAAGAAGGCTTTCGTATGGACCAGTCTCAAACAGCAACAGCCGCCCAGCCAATTGACATCTTCAGCCCCCAGATCAGGCAGACGCCCGCCCAGCGCCAGCACGCCAGAACCCAAAGCATCGAAGTCGCCCAGCGCAAGTACGAGGTCATGTATCTCGATACCTTTGGCCGCTTCCACGAATTCAACACGATCGCACGGGCGCACCCCGCTTTTGAAGATGCCTTTGCAGCGCTCGGCCACAACGCAATCGTCCAGACCCAGAACGGCTTTATGTCTGTCGAAGACGTGCTGCCCGGCGACGAAGTAAGACTTGCCGATGGCAGCTATGAAACGCTGCAATGGCGCGGCCGGATCACGCTTGGCCCGTCGCTCAATGCCGCCAATGCCAAACAACCGATGTTGACGCGCATCACCGGCGATGCGCTCGGCTTTAACCGCCCCTCGCAGGATCTTGTGCTTGGCCCCGCAGCTCGTTTGCTGCACCGCGCCAACGGTATTCGCAAGGTGGCCGGCTCTGATGCTGCCTATATCCCAGCCGCAGACTTTGTTGATGGCAACAATGTTCTGAGCCTGCAATCGTCCACTCCGATAAGTGTCTTCCAATTCGGCTTTGACGGCCAGCGCTCTTTGATGGTGAACGGGCTTGAGGTCGAAACGCTCCATCCCGGGTCGGCCTTCAACCTTGGCCTGCGCGGTGATGCATTGCGCGAATATCTGTCGCTTTTCCCGCACAAGCGCGGGTTCGAGGACTTTGGCATCATGAACCACCCGCGTCTGCGGATGCGCGACCTAGACTTGCTCTGCTAGGACCTGCGGGGTGATCCTGACGGATCGCCCCCAGAACCGCCACAAAAGCAGGACTGCCGCAATGGCCAGTCCGATCACAAGGCCAAGCCAGAGACCGACAGCACCAAACCCAAAAGTGAATGCAAGCAGATAGCTGACAGGCAGCCCAATCACCCAATAGCTGATCGTGGCCATGACCATCGGCACCGTCGTATCCTGCACGCCGCGCAAAAGCCCAAGCGCAAGCACCTGCAACCCGTCAACAAGCTGGAACAACGCCGCAACCATAAGCAGGCTAGCCCCGATCCGCAGCAGATTGGCGCGTTCAGGTTCGTTTGGATCAATGAAGAGCGAAACAAGCGTTTCGGGAAGTGTCAGAAAGACCAGTGATGTGACCACCGCATAGAGCGCCGACATGCCGATTGCCGTGATCCCGCCGCGCCGCAAAAGCAGTTCGTCGCGCCGCCCCAAGGCCCGCCCTGCCCGCACCGTTGCTGCCTGACTGAAACCGATATGCACCATAAAAGTCAGGCTCGCCAACTGGATGGCGATCCCGTGGGCGGCCAGTTCAATCGCTCCGATCCAGCCCATCATCACCGCAGAGGCACTGAAGAGCCCACCTTCTGCCAAAGAGGTCAGGCCGATTGGCCAGCCGAGAACGAAGACCCGTTTGAGGATTTCGCTATCACTGCGCCAGAAATTCTTGAACAGCGCGAACTGCGGCAAGACACGCTGGATGTAGACGACAAGAATAAGAACCGTGACCAGATTGACCGACAGCGATGCAATCGCAGCCCCCTCGATGCCCAAGGCAGGCATGCCCCAGTTGCCGAAAATCAGGGCGTAGTTGATAAAGCCGTTCAGCACGGCTGTCCCGATTGTCGCCCAAAGGATGATCGCAGTATGCTCCATTGCGGCCAGAAACGCCTTGAGTGTCATGACAATCAGCGCCGGGATCATTTGCCAGATCACAATCTGAAGATAGATATGGGCAAGGCGCGCGACCTCGGCCTCTTGGCCAATGGCAATCAGAATATCCTCGGCCCAAAAGAACGGGATCGTCACCGCCAGCCCGTAAAAGATCGACAGCCAGAGCCCCATACGGGTGACGCGGCGGACCTGTACCTCGTCGTCTTCCTCGGCCGCGGCTGCGACCAATGGCGTGACCGCTTGCGCAAAACCTGCACCCACAATGAAAATGACAAAAAAGAGCGTGCCCGCAATGGTCGATGCAGCGAGGGCTGTGACATCGTACCAGCCCAGCATGACCGTATCAGTGATGTGGATTGCGAACTGGGCAAGATTGCTCAGGATCAGGGGCATCCCCAAGGTCCAGATCGCACGGGCGTGGTCTTGATATGTTTGTGCGACGCGTTCCATGGCCCAGCCTTAGGCCCGATACGCGCACCGGTAAAGCACAATCACAGACTGCGCAAAACCAATTGGCTGGCAAGGATGAGCACAATCCCACCTGCAAGAATTTCCGCCCATGCCAGTGTGCGGGCAATGGTGCCATGCTGGACCAGTTGCAAGGCGCTTTCGCGAAAACCAACAGCGGCAAAGGCCACAAGCACCGTGACGCTTGCTGTCCCGAGTCCCATGACGAATGCCCCCACGATCCCGGCCCAGTCGATCCCCAACCGCCATGTGAGGATCAAGAGAAACAGCGCTCCGGTGCAGGGGCGGATCGCAATCGTGCCAATTATGACCAAAGCATCGCGCCACGTGCGCACGGTTGAAGCCTGTTCAAGCGTCGGGCCATGCGCATGACCGCAGGTGGCGCAGATAGTGCCTTCTGCTTCATGACGATGGCCCTTTGCAGTTTGCAAATGCCGCAAGCCACGGATCAGCAACCACAATCCCACCGCGCCGATCAAGGCATAGCTGAGGGGCGCAAGCACATCATCCGCAAGGCCGGTCATCTGCTGTCGCCCCCAGCCGAACAGGAACACCGCTGCGTAAACCAGTGCGATCGCACTGAGCGCCTGCGCCAGCGATGCGCCAAGGGCAAGGCCTGCCAGACGTCTGGCAGGTACACGGGTCCCTGCGCCATAGCCGCCAATCACCAGCTTGCCATGGCCGGGTCCTGCGGCATGAACAAACCCGTAGGCAAAGCACAACCCCCATAGGGTTGCCAAAGCCCGCGGTTCACCGATGCGCAAGCCACGCAAAGCTGCGGCCATCGCATTTTGAACATCACGCTGCATCACGGTGGCAAAACGCAGAACCTGGTCTGCTCCTCCGAAGCCCCAAAGCCAGACGGCAATCGCACCGAATGTCGTCAGGATCAGAACGGGCCAGCGCATGTCACAACAATCGTATCAGCAAAGGCGTCGCCAATTTCGGGAAAGTATTCGTCAGGTCCCACCGCTGCCGGCTGCTGCCCGTCAAGCAAGCTCTCGGCCAGTGCATAGGCTGCATCCAGATCGGCGGGAACGATCTCTGTTGTGCAGTCATTGCGGCCTTCGATGAGGACCGGACGGCGTAGATCATAGGCTGTATAGAACGACGGATCATAGACGCGAATGCGGATCGGTGCGTCCGGATCCGAAATCTGTGTCACAGGGCGCAGATGCGTCTCGTGGAAAAGCCCGCCCTCGTAGGTCATACGATGATCCTGCTTGTCAGCAAGCACCAGCACGACATCGGCCTGCGCGACCTCCAGATCACCGGCATAGTCGGGCGGCCACGCTGTAATCTGTTGATCCAGAAGCTGTTGCTCTTCTGCGGTCAGGATCAGGTCACCATCCATATCGATGCCCAGATCGGTTGTCACCAAAAGCGAAAACAGGTCGTCATAAAACCAGTCGAGTTTCACCGCCAGTTCGCCACTGTCACCAAACACAACGGTGACCTGCGCTTCTACGAACACATGGGGATGTGCTGTGGCGGCGTGAGGTAGGGCCATGGCAGCCAGAAAGGGCAATGTCAGACGCATGGGCCCTATTTAGGGCCGCTTGTCAAAGGGGACAATGCCGATGGAAAGCGATCACCCCGTGCGATCAATTTTTTCCAAAAATTGATCCCTAGCCCAAGATTTTTTGCCAAAAAATCTTGGGCACTTCAGCGCACCCAAGGCCTGTCGCCGCGCGGGGCCAACGGGTCATTCTACACCCCCGTAGCTTGGAATTTCTGCATCAGGTAGGGACCGGAGCGCACCGGCGGATAGGCATCCGATCCGTCAAGCGGCGTGATCTCGGCATCCCAGTCCGGCTGATGAAAGAATGCAAGCGACTGGCGGGCGGGCTGCCCCGGACGGGCCACGACGCGGTGTAATGTGCTGACCCAGCGGTCTGCGGTCCACCGTTCCATCAGATCGCCGATATTGATGACGAAGGCGCCTTCAGGCGCGGGTACATCCACCCAAGCCACACCCTGCTGCACCTGCAAACCCTGACTGTCCGGCTGTGGCAAAAGGATAGTCAGCGACCCATAGTCCGTATGCGCCCCGGCCCGCTGCTGCCTGTCCAACGGCACATCGACGGTTGCGGGGTAGTGCAGCGCACGCAACGCCGAGATCGGATGCGCGATAAAACGCTCGAAATGGTCTTCAGGCAGGTCCAGCGCAACCGCAAAGGCCCGCATAATGCGGGCGGCCAGATTCTCCATCGCGGCATAGTAGGTTTCCCATGCTGCACGAAATCCCGGAACATCGGGCCACAGTGTCGGCTGGTAGCAGAAATCCATCGCGGCGGGGCTGGCACCTGCGGGCACGCGCAAAGGGCCGCCGTTGAAGCTCTCTTTCAGGTCGGGCGGCGTGTCCTCGCCCTTGGAGCGGGCCAGCGCCTCGGCATCGGGCCCCAAGTAGCCGTAGGGATAGCCCTGATAGGGCGGCGCGACCGAATGCTTGGCTGCGGCATCCTGCGCAAAGAAAGCCCTGGCTGCCTCCCAGACATCGGCAATAACCCCCGGCGCAACGCCATGCCCTTCCAAGACAAGAAACCCTGTGTCGCGGCAAATCCGGTCCAGTTCCCGCGCGATATCTTGACGCTCCGTGGGATCCGCACCCTCGAACGCAGCCAGATCAAAGCGGGGAAACATCAGCGCAGCACCTCGCGCCATGAGTGTTTGGGCGCAAAGCCGACCATCTGCTTGGCTTTGTCGTTGGCATAGAATGTCTCATCAGGGCGCATGGCGCGCTTGACCGGTACGCCCTGATAGAACCGCGCAATCACCTCGTCGCTGGTAATCCCCACCGACATATCGTCATTGGACACGTTAAAGACCTCGTATCCCAGCCCATCCGTCTTCAGGCAGCAATCCACCATATGCCCCAGATCGCGGGCATCGATATAGCCAAAGATATTGCGGCGGCGCAGTGCGGGATCATCCATGTAGGCGGGGAACTGTTCGGCATACTCATGCGGCTCGATCACATTATTGATGCGCAGCCCGTAAATATCCATGCCCGTGCGCGCCTGAAACGAACGCGCCGTGACTTCGTTGCAGACCTTGGACATCGCATAGCTGTCATGGGGCACGATGGGGTGCTCTTCATCAATCGGCACATATGCCGGTTTCAGTTCGCCGTCGGCAAAGCAGATCGCATAGGTCGTTTCCGAACTGGCGAATATCACCTTGGGGATCCCGAGCTTTACCGCGGCCTCGATCACATTGTAGGTGCTGAGTGTGTTCTGACGAAAACACTCACCATCCGTGCCGATCATGACCCGCGGGACTGCGGCAAAATGCACGACAGCATCATACTTTGGCACGCCGGTCCCCGGTTCGAGTTCGTGAAAATCGGCATATTGTGACATGGCGCCGATGACCTGACCCGCGTCGCAAAGATCAATCAGCAACTCCGACACATCCAAGCCCGAAGGTACCCGGTCCGCATTCACTATCGTATGCCCCTGGCCTTGCAGATACGTGATTGCGTGTTTGCCAGCCTTGCCGCTGCCACCCGTGAAAAAGACGCGCATGATGATCCTCCTGTTTGGTGCAGACTAATCCGCCACGTGGTGACCGCAATGGCTATTCATTTGTCTGTCCGGGTTATAGGTTGGCCATACGCCGCATCCAGCATCGCAGGAGCACGATATGCGCAAGATGACTGCCGCCCTTGGCATTATGGCCGCAACCGCAGGTCACGCGGAAAACCGCATTGATCTGGTGCGTCCCGATGCGCCCGCGCTTGCTGCATTCGGTGATCGCAAGATCGGCGTGACCACGATGACTTTTACCAACCCCGATCAAATCGACATCGTGAACACCGGCGATACGGGCGAGCCCCCTCGTTATGACCGCGATATTACCGTGGAAATCTGGTATCCTGCCACAGACGACACCACGCCGGGCGGCACTTACACGGCCCTGATCCGCGATGGCATGACCGAGGCAATACTCGCGGGACAAGCAGCCCGCGATGCCACTCCCGATACCGCGCAAACCTTTCCATTGGTCATTGTCTCTCATGGCTACCCCGGCAACCGGTTTCTTTTGTCCCCGCTTGCCGAGAATCTTGCCTCCAAGGGCTATGTCGTCGCCGCGATCGATCACCCTGACAGCACATATGATGATCAGACCGCATTTGGATCGACCTTGGTCAACCGCCCTTGGGATCAACGCTTTGTCATCGACAGCGTTACCGCACTGGATGGACCGCTGGGCGCGATCATCCAAGACGACAATATCGCCATCATTGGCTACTCGATGGGGGGGTACGGCGCACTCATCTATGCTGGTGCCGGCGTGACATTGCTGAGCACCACATATGAATGGGGAGCGCCACAAGGCCTGCTGGAGCGCAACCTGATGGGCACCGAAAGCCACGCCGCGTTGGCCGACGACCGCGTGAAAGCCGTGGTCGCCTTCGGCCCTTGGGGCAACAATACCGGATTCTGGGACGCCGAAAGCTGGGCTGGCATCGAAAAGCCGTTGATGCTGATCGCAGGTGAAGTCGATGACGTATCGCAGTATTCTGCCATGCGCGGCATCTTTGACGCTACGATCAACAGCACACGGCATCTGCTGACATTTGCCCAAGCCAACCACAATGCCGGCGCGCCTATGCCCGCCCCTGCGGAAAGCTATGCCGTCTCAGATGTGCTGGGCTATGCGCCCTTTGACCACTATGCCGACCCCGTCTGGGATACGGTGCGGATGAACAATATCAGCCAGCATTTCATCACGGGCTATCTGGACCTGCATCTCAAGGGGGACAGTGACAAGGCGGTCTTTTTTGATCTTACGCCACTGGCAACAGACGGGGTCTGGTCGGTCGATGCCGACGGCCAGCAGACAGACGAGCACAGCTACTGGACTGGGTTTCCCAACCGGACGGCAGCGGGACTACGGTTCGAGACCAAGACGGCAGGCGAATAAAGCATGCGGATCACGTCAGCCCCAAGGCCGCGCCTGAAGCCTGTGCGCCCTGCCCCGGAGGAACCATCTACGGCTGTTCGATTTCCTGCATATGGCTGCCATCCTTCTTGGTAATCTCGTGGATTGCGGCCTTTGCCAGAAAACGGCCTGCCCTTTGCATGTCTTCATGCACGGACAATATCTCGGATCGGAACAGATCAAGCACGGGAAAGGTTTCTTTGGCGAAAACATCGCAGTCCTTGCCAAGGACCAACCCGGCCTCCTCGATCGCCTTGGTCGCCACCATCGCCGCGTTAGGCGACGCGCAGATCACAGCATCAAAAACCGGCGCTTGGCGCAGATAGTCCTGCATCCCTGCCAAAAGCGCGGCTTTCTCGCTGTCACTTGATATCGACTGCGCGAGTGTCAGCGAGACACCGAGTTTTTCGGCAGTCGATGTGGTGCCTTCGATTATGTCGCGCGCATAGCTTTGCGCTGGGGGCGGTGCCAAAAGCAGAATGCGTTTGCGGTTGCGCGCCACCAGCCGTTCGACCGCGACACGCCCGAAGGCTGTATTGTCGTAATCATAATAGGCATGATCCTTGGCCCATTTGCTGCGCCCATGGGTGACGAAAGGAAAACTCTGATCACGCAGGTATACGACGCGCGGGTCCTCGGGGGTAACCTGATTGAAGATGACGGCATCGGCAGAGCGCGTTTCCACAATATTCCGGATCGCGCGCAGCGGGTCCTGATCATTAGGCTCCGGTATCATCACCAGATGATAGCGCGTCCCTTCAAGACCGTGCGAGATCGCCGATATGAGGTCAGATGTCATGTTCAGCGTCCCGTGTTCTGTCGTCAGAACAAGGCTGATGACGTTGGTCTTGCCGGTCCGCAGGCGCACACCTGCCCGATTGGGGACATAGCCAACGTCCTGCGCGATCTTGCGGACGCGCTCTTTGGTATCACTGCTGATGTCCGGCGCATCACCCAATGCCCGCGAAACCGTTGTCATCGCAAGGCCGCTGATTCGCGCAATCGTCTTGAGCGTCGGGCGCTTTTCGCGCTTGGCAGGAGGAGCGTCAGTCGATGTCATATCTTGGTTTTCTATTGAGACACAAGGCACTTGTACACCAAAATCAAGAGGCTTGATTGAAAATCTGTAACGTTGTAGGTCTGACTGTAACGTTACAGATTGATCAGGGAGGATCAAATGAGGACATTTTCACTATCAGCGCTGGCGCTTGCCGCAGCACTACCGGCTTTCGCTCAGGAACAGGGCGGCACCCTGACTGTACCAATCATCACCGCCACCTTTGTGGAGGACTTCAACCCGTTCTCGAACGCGCAGGAAGACCTTGTGCGCGGCACGATGTTTGAACCGTTGCTGACGCATAACGTCATGCAAGGCGATATCGAATACCGCCTTGCCACAGGCTTTGAATATGCCGACGACATGATGTCGATGACCATCACACTGCGCGATGACCTGACATGGTCTGACGGAGAGGTTCTCGATGCAGATGATGTTGTGTTTTCGCTCAATCTGGGCGGCGACAACCCGACGCTTGACAAGACGGGCAAATGGTCTGACGGGCTGATCGCCTCGGTCGAGGCTGTGGATGCAACCACTGTCAAGATCAACTTCAACCGCCCTGACACCACGCTCGACTGGTACCTTGAGCAAGCCTACATCGTCCCGCAGCACATCTGGCAGGACGTAGAAGACAAGATTACATTCAAGAACGCCAATCCGGTTGGCTCTGGCCCGATCACCGAAGTCGTCACAATGCGTGACAATCAGGTCGAGATTTGCCGCAACCCGCATTACTACAAGGCAGACGAGGGCCTGCCCTATCTCGATTGCATCAAATTCCGCCAGTATTCCGACAACTCGCAGATCCAGCCCGCATTGATGGCTGGCGAGATCGACTGGGGATCAAATTTCATCGCTGACATCGAACGCACCTACGTCGCGCGCGACCCCGAGAACCATGGCTTCTGGTATCCGGCCAATGACCTGATCAGCCTATATCTCAATACACGCAAAGCCCCTTTCGACAACATCGACTTCCGGCGCGCCGTATCGATGGCACTGGACCGCGAGGCAATTGTTGATCTGGCTGCCTACGGCTATCCGACCGTCGCCCAACACGCCACGGGGATCGGCGCCTATTACGCAGCCAGTTTCAATGACGAAGTCAATGCGCAGTTTGACCAGTACGTCCAGTACAACCCAGAGACCGCAGTTGCCCTGCTGGATAGCGCAGGCTACGTCGACGCAGATGGCGACGGTTTCCGCGACAACCCCGACGGGTCTGAGATTGCATTTGATATCCACGTCGTGAACGGCTGGACCGACTGGGTGCAGAGCGTCCAGATGGTCAGTGAATATCTTGCCGAAATCGGCATACGCGGCAACGTCAAAACCGTAGACTGGTCTGTCTATGATGCCGCGCTGAAAGAAGGCACTTATGACGTGTCGATGAACTGGTCAGTTGTGAACGTAGACCCCATTCAGGCCTATAACGCCTACTACCACCCCGGTCAGGTCGGCCAGAGCTGGCACGCCAACCACGGCTATGCATCCGAGGAAATGGGCGCGCTGATTGATGAATACGGACAGACCACGGATGCCACGCGGCGCGAAGAAATTCTTGCCACGCTGATGACCTATACGGGTGAAAACATGCCTTTCGTGCCATTGTTCTCGAACCCGACCTGGTATCAGTACAATACCGCGCGCATTGGTGGCTGGCCCTCCGAGGCTGATCCCTATGTCCAACCGGTGTTCTATTCTATCGGTCGCAAACTCATCATGTTCGAGCGGCTCTACGCCAAGTAACGCCTCCCGCGTCGCCCCGTTTGCGGGTGCCGCCCCTCCCGATGAGACAGGCCGCGCCGGGTTTCTGACCGGCCTGTCTCAAAGTGCGGCACAGGTCCGCACCCGCACCGGAGATTTCCCATGGCCTTTATCGTCAGACGGCTTTTCTTTTATCTGGTCGCCATCTTTGTTGCGATCACCTTCAACTTCCTGATGCCACGGCTGATGCCCGGTGATCCGGTTGATGCGATGTTTGCCGCAGCAGGGGGGAAACTGCCCCCCGAAACCATCGCGGCCTATCAAGAGATGCTGGGTTTTGTGGATGCGCCTTTGTGGCAGCAATACCTGCAATACCTCAAGAGCGTGGTCACCTTCGATCTGGGCCCGTCAATCATGTTATTCCCGACACCGGTGACCGAGGTCTTGTCGAATACACTGCCGTGGACGGTGTTGCTGGCAGGCATTGCAACAATCCTGTCAATCTTCATCGGCTGCTTCATCGGCCTATATGCCAGCTACAACCGTGGCGGTTTCGTGGACAGATATGTCCCCGTTTTCTGGCAGTTCATTGCGTCAATGCCACAGGCAGTCACAGCACTGCTGATCTTTTTTGTCTTTGCGCTGACACTGTCATGGTTCCCGCTGGGGTTCGGGTTCAACCCCGATCTCGAGCCCAGCTGGCATCCCTCATTCCTTGCTAATGTGGCCTATCATGCGGTGCTTCCGATGGTAACGCTGATGCTGTCGATGATCGCGACATGGGTCTTCACCATGCGCAATGCGATGGTCAATGTGTTGGGTGAAGACTATATCGCGATGGCAAAGGCCAAGGGCCTGTCCTCGCGCCGGATCATGACCCACTACGCAGCCCGCAACGCGATCTTGCCGGTGGTAACAGCCGTGTCCATGGCACTTGGCTTTGCTGTGGCTGGGCAGGTCTTCATCGAGACTGTCTTCAACTATCCGGGCATTGGCCAGCTGATCATCAAGGCGGTCGCCGCACGCGACTATCCCCTGATGCAGGCCTGTTTCCTGTTGATCGTGCTTTGCGTCCTGATCGCAAATTTCATTGCCGACGTCCTGTATGTCTGGCTCGACCCCCGTTTGCGTGCGTGAGGATGATATGAAAAAACTGCGCTCCCTTCTCTCTGGTCTGGCAGGTTTCTACCGTGGGAACACGGCGGGCATTGTCGGTTCTTCGATTGTCGCGCTTGTGCTGGTGATGTGCCTCGCAGCGCCCGCGCTCACCGAATATGACCCCAACAAACGCGTCGCGCGCGGCCATGAAGCGCCCAGCGCCGAACACATCATGGGTTCAACCCGCGCGGGCAAGGATGTCTGGTCGCAAGCGCTCTATGGCGGGCGTGTGTCGCTGATGGTGGCCTTTGCCGCTGCGACAGTCACATCCATTATCGCGCTCGCCGTTGGCGTTTCGGCAGGTTACTTTGGCGGCCGCACGGACGAAATTATGATGGCCGTGACCAATGTCATGCTGGTATTCCCGCAACTCCCCCTCTTGATCATTCTGGCGGCGTTTCTAGGGAATGTCGGCCCGTTCATTATCGCCATTATTCTGGGGCTCACATCATGGCCTTGGGGCGCGCGGGTCATGCGCTCACAGACACTTGCGATCCGCAAGAAAGAATTCATCACCGCAGCCGAGATCATGGGCGAAAGCAAGCTGCGCATCATCGTGGTCGAGATCATGCCGAACCTCATCAGTCTTGCGGCAGGCATGTTTGTCGGCACCGCACTTTATGCGATCGGCGCACAGGCAGGCCTTGAGTTTCTGGGGCTGGGTGACCCGACCGTGACCAGTTGGGGGACCATGCTTTATTGGGCGCAATCCTCGGCGGCGTTCTATGTCGGCGCATGGTGGGATTTCATCGTGCCGGGCACATTTATCGCTATCGTGGGGGGCGGGCTTGCCTTGATCAACATCTCGATCGACCAGGTGTCCAACCCGAAACTGAAAACCGGCTCTTTCCTCAAGCAATGGCGCATCCAGAACGCCGAGGTTGAAGCCAAGCGGCAGAGAGGCTGATCCATGGACGGAACCCAAATCCCCAAGTCCGAACCGCTTTTGTCCTGCAAAGGTGTCTCGGTCGACTATGTCACGGCCGCAGGCAACGCGCGCGCCTGCAATCAGATGACACTTGATATCCACCCGGGCGAAACCGTCGGACTGGCGGGTGAATCCGGTTGCGGCAAATCCACTCTCGCCTTTGCGATCACACGCATGCACAACGCGCCTGCACTGATCTCGGAAGGTGAAATCCTGTTCGAGGGTCGTGACGTGCTGAAAATGGACGAAGAGGCGCTGCGCCGGTTCCGTTGGAACGAAACCGCGATGGTCTTTCAATCTGCCATGAACGCGCTGAACCCGGTGATTACAATTGGCGCCCAACTGACCGATGTGATCCTTGCCCATGAGAATGTCACCGCCTCCGAGGCCTATGCCCGCGGCGAGGAGTTGCTGGAAGTCGTCGGCATCAGCAGGTCCCGCATGACCTCTTATCCGCATCAGCTTTCGGGGGGAATGCGGCAGCGTGTGGTCATCGCTATCGCGCTGATCCTGCGCCCGAAACTGATTGTCATGGACGAACCGACGACCGCGCTCGATGTGGTTGTGGAACGCGAGATCATGGACGAGCTTTACCAGCTGAAAGAGGACTACGGTTTCGCCATCCTTTTCATCAGTCACGACTTGGGTCTTATGGGCGAGATTTGCGACAGGATCGGCATCATGTACGCAGGCAATCTGGTGGAACTCAGTGACGCAAGGGAAATTCTTGAGAACCCGCAACACCCCTATACCGCAGGGCTCGTCAGCTCTTTTCCCACGATCCACGGACCAAAAGAACGGCTATTTGGTATTCCCGGAAATCCGGTCAACCTGCTGAACCTGCCGCAGGGCTGCAACTTTCAGGACCGCTGTACCAGATGCTTTGCGCCCTGCAAACTGACTGACCCGCAACTGCAACAGGTCGGCGCAGAGCCGCTGCATTTCGCGGCGTGCCACTTGCACGATCACCCAGCGGAGACTGCGACATGACCAAGATGGCAGAAATCACAGTGCAGGACATGGTCATCGACTTTCCGGTGGGCGGGAGCCTCTTCAAGAAAAGCTATCTGCGCGCAGCCAATGAAGTCAGCCTGACTTTGCGAGCTGGCGAAGCCTTGGCAATCGTGGGGGAATCCGGCAGCGGCAAAAGCACCTGTGCGCGGGCGATTTGCCGGATCTATCCTCCGACGAAAGGCAAGATCGTCGTCGACGGGGTCGAGATCACATCACCGGACTTCAAGTGGACCCAAAGAGAATACGCCGCAAAGGTACAGATGATCTTTCAGGACCCGTTCGGCTCGCTCAACCCTGTCCATACCATCCGCCATCATCTGGCGCGCCCGATCCGTATCCACAATCCGGACCTGAGCGCGGATGCGGTTGAAGCGTTGATTATCTCAACCCTTGAACGGGTCGGACTGTCACCGGCAAAACAGACCGCCGACAAGTTTCCTTACGAATTGTCAGGCGGCCAGCGCCAGCGTGTCGCGATCGCCCGTGCGGTGGCTGTGGGCGCACAATTCATCCTCGCTGATGAACCCATCTCGATGCTCGACGTTTCGATCCGCCTTGGCATCCTGAACCTTATGGATGACATGAAGAAGGATGGCATCGGCTTTATGTACATAACGCATGACATCGCAACAGCCCGCTATTTTGCCGAGCGGACCGCCGTCATGTATGTCGGGCATATGGTGGAATGGGGCGAAAGCGACAGCGTCACGCAAACGCCACGCCACCCCTACACACAACTCCTGATCAGCGCGGTACCCGAACCTGGCATCCGCAAAGAACGCAAGGAAATGGCCAGAAAGGCCGACGTCCCCCTGCGCACACCGCAAAGCCGCGGCTGTCCTTTCGCGGACCGCTGCCTTCAGGCCATGGACCACTGCAAAACGGACATGCCCCCAGTCAAGCAATTGGAAGAAGATCACTATGTTAGATGCCACCTCTACTGAAACGGACAAGCTGATGTTCAAACGTTCAGATTTTCCCCAAGGGTTCACATTTGGTGCCGCCACTGCCGCCTACCAGATCGAAGGCGCGAAATTCGGGGGGGCAGGACCCAGCCACTGGGACACATTCGCCGCAACCCCCGGCAATGTCGTCCGCTGCGAGGACGGGGCCGTTGCCTGCGATCATTATCACCGCTGGGAAGCCGATCTGGACCTTCTCAAAGACGGCGGCTTTGATGCCTACCGCTTTTCGACAAGCTGGGCGCGTGTGATGCCCGACGGGGTGACACTGAACCCCGAAGGCCTTGATTTCTATGATCGCCTCGTTGACGGCATGATCGCTCGCGGGCTTGATCCGGTGTTAACGCTATACCACTGGGACCTGCCCGCGGCCCTAGCGGACAAAGGCGGCTGGACCAATCGTGACACGGCGCGGCACTTTGCGGACTTCACCGAGGTTGTGATGGCGCGGCTGGGTGACCGGATCACGCGGACCGCGACAATCAATGAACCTTGGTGTGTCAGCTGGCTGTCCCACTTCGAAGGGCAACATGCACCGGGTTTGCGCGATATCCGCGCCACAGCACGGGCCATGCATCACGTCCAACTGGCGCACGGGCTGGCCGTCGAGAGACTGCGCGCCGCAGGCCACGACAACCTCGGGATCGTGTTGAATTTCAGCGACATTCAACCTTTTGCCGAAGCAGAAGATGCAGCGGTTGCAACGGCTGACGCACTTGGCAACACATGGTTCATCCAGTCGATCAGCCAAGGCACATATCCGCAAGCCGCCCTTGCAGGCCTTGCCCCACATATGCCGGACAACTGGCAAGACGATATGGACACCATCGCAACGCCAATCGATTGGCTCGGCGTCAACTACTATTCCCGCAACCTTGTGTCCGCCAAACCTGATGCGCCCTGGCCCTCAACGCAAGGGCATGAAGGCCCCTTGCCGAAAACCCAGATGGGTTGGGAAATTTATGCCGACGGGCTGCGCAACCTGCTGACACGGATGTCGCGGGATTATGTGGGGGATATGCCTGTCTTCGTCACCGAGAACGGCATGGCCTGGGACGATCAGCTCGTCGATGGTCAGGTCGACGACAGCCAGCGGGTCGCCTACATCAAAGGCCATCTTGGCGCCGCCAAAGAGGCCATCGACAACGGCGTGAACCTGCAAGGTTTCTTCTATTGGTCGCTGTTGGACAACTATGAATGGTCCTTTGGCTATGAAAAGCGGTTTGGCATCGTCCATGTCGATTTCGACACTCTCGAACGGACACCCAAAAGCTCGTTTCTTGCCTTCAAAGCAGGGCTTGCAGAATAGCCACGCGACAGGCCTTTGCACAGACGGCTGGGGGCGGATAACCATATTGGCCCCCAGAGCCCTGTTGTTCGCATCCGGGACAGGGCACTGATGGGTCCGGATACAGCCTCAGGGGCACCCGAAGACCGGACGCGGCAAAGCGCGCAATACGCCTGCAAGAGATACCACCAGCCCGCCGCATGGACCATTGGCCGAGGGCCAGCCTATCAGCTGCGCCCGCGCACAGTTGCACCCTATTGCAGCCTTCCCCCGCCCTGCTTGCTCTGTCATAAAAGCCCCAACAAGAATGAGGTTCGAACCCATGACAGGCGATCTTTTGTCCAATACAGGCCCCGACGACTATAACGCCGACAGCATCGAGGTGCTGGAAGGGCTGGAACCCGTCCGCAAACGGCCCGGCATGTATATCGGTGGCACCGATGAACGCGCGCTGCATCACCTCGTGGCCGAGGTTCTGGACAACTCCATGGACGAGGCTGTCGCGGGCCATGCCAACCGGATCGAGGTTGAACTGCATGCCGACTATTCGATCACCATCAAAGACAACGGGCGGGGCATCCCGATTGATCCCCACCCCAAGTTCCCTGACAAATCCGCGCTCGAAGTGATCCTTTGTACGCTACATGCGGGGGGCAAATTCTCGGGCAAGGCTTATCAGACATCGGGTGGTCTGCACGGCGTCGGCGCTTCGGTGGTCAACGCGCTGTCCGACAGCATGGTCGTGCAGGTCGCGCGCAACAAGGAAATCTTTGAACAGCGGTTTTCGCGCGGCATCCCGCTCGGCAAGGTCGAAAAAGTCGGCACCGCCCCAAACCGGCGCGGCACCACCGTGACCTTCCATGCGGACCCTGAAATCTTTGGCGCGCATCGGTTCAAACCGGCCCGTCTGTTCAAATCCATCCGGTCCAAGGCCTATCTGTTCTCCGGGGTCGAAATCCGCTGGAAATCCGAAATCGACGATAAGGAAACCCCGCTTGAGGCCACGTTCCACTTCCCCGGCGGCCTGTCGGACTACCTCAAGGAAACGCTGGGGACCGCGACCACCTATGCCGATAAACCCTTTGCAGGGACCGTGGACTTCAATGAAAAATTCGGCGAACCGGGCAAGGTCGAATGGGCGATCAACTGGACGCCCGTGCGCGACGGGTTCATCCAATCCTATTGCAACACCGTGCCGACACCCGAGGGCGGCACACATGTCAGCGGTTTCTGGGCGGCGATCCTCCAGGGGATCAAGGCCTACGGCGAATTGGCCGGCAACAAAAAGGCGGGCCAGATCACCCGCGATGACCTGATGTCGGGCGGCTGCGCGCTGGTCTCCTGCTTTATCCGCGACCCCGCTTTCGTGGGGCAGACCAAAGACCGGTTATCGACCGAAGCGGCGGCCAAGATGACCGAAGGCGCGGTGCGCGACCACTTTGACAACTGGCTGGCCAATGACACGAAATCCGCCGGTGCGATCCTTGATTTCCTTGTGCTGCGGGCGGAAGAACGGCTGCGGCGCAAGCAGGAAAAAGAGACTGCCCGCAAATCCGCCACCAAGAAACTGCGCCTTCCCGGCAAGCTGACCGATTGCACGTCCAAAGACCGCACCGGCACCGAGCTTTTTATCGTCGAGGGCGATAGCGCAGGCGGCTCTGGCAAAGGCGCACGCAACCGCGAATATCAGGCGCTCTTGCCGCTCAAAGGCAAGATCCTGAACGTACTGGGGGCGGCCTCGAACAAGCTGTCGTCAAATGCCGAGATCAATGACCTGTGCGAGGCATTGGGCGTCGGCATGGGCACCAAATTCAACGTCGATGACCTGCGCTATGACAAGATCATCATCATGACCGACGCGGATGTGGACGGCGCGCATATCGCGTCGCTGCTGATGACCTTCTTCTTCACGCAGATGCGCCCGCTGATCGACCAGGGGCATCTCTACCTTGCCTGCCCGCCGCTCTATCGCCTGACACAAGGGGCGAAACGGGTCTATGTGGCCGACGACGCGGAAAAAGAGGCGGTGCTGGCCCGCGGTCTGGGCGGCAAAGGCAAAATCGACGTGCAGCGGTTCAAAGGCTTGGGCGAAATGGACGCCAAGGATTTGAAAGAAACCACCATGGACCCCGCCACCCGCAAACTGATCCGCGTCACCGTGCATGATGATGTGCCGGGGGATACCGCCGATCTGGTGGAGCGTCTGATGGGGAAAAAGCCGGAGTTGCGGTTCCAGTATATTCAGGAGAACGCACGGTTTGTGGAGGAGTTGGATGTTTAGAGTAGCGGAGCGCTCCATTGCTGCATGAGATGCTAGTACGACTTGCTACTGAGTATGTCTACGAGAGAGGCAAGAACTTTTCCGGTAGTGAATTTGGTAAATTCGTTAGACATGACATTGCTATCGAGGCCAAAAAGCGCCTAATATTTTTGCCGTATGACCTGAAGGTCAAGGCAAGCGTAGGTGCTGGAAATTGGGCAGCCGTGCCTTGGCTCGGCTTCTTCGATCCCATTATTACAGAGACTGCCACAAAAGGGTTCTACGTTGTCTATTTGATCAACGCACAGACCCAGGAAATCTTTCTTTCAATGAACCAAGGTACCACTGCCGCGTACCAGAGCTTTGGTGAAAAAGAAGGCCGCAACCACCTCCGACGAAATGCCGTCGAAATGACAGCAAGAGTGCAAAGTTTCGCAGATCAATTCAGCGCAGCACCTATAGACCTAGGCTCTGAAGACGCTCTACCACTAGGCTACATGGCTGGTCATGCCTTTGGTCGAAAATATGACGCCAGTATGATCAATAAGGATCAGTTTTATACTGATCTTGAGACAATGTTGGCAGCATATGAAACACTCGTTGATTTGGGTGGGACGACGCCCGGCGACATCATGATGGAAGAAGCTGAGTGTAATGATGTTGTTGAAAGTCGTAAGTATGTTCTTTCCCGTAGGATAGAACGTGCCCCAAATGTCCGACTACCTGTTCTTAAGAAACGCGGCGCAATATGCGAGGGGTGTAGTTTGGACCCAAAGCAGCAATATAGTTTTCACGGCCCCCTCAAAAACACACCGTTAGACATTCATCACATCAAGCCACTCTCGGGAATGGCAGAGGGTGAAACGCGTCGATACAAGATACCGGAGGATTTCCTCGTGCTCTGCCCGACCTGTCATCGTGTCATCCATAAACAATCGGATCCATCAAATTTAGAACAACTCAGGCTTAAGTTGAAATTCAAGCATTGAACTGCCCGCTCACCGTAGGGTGCACTTTCACGTGCTCTCTACTTCACCTCGAACAGTCAAATACTAGACACCACCAAACACAAGGGGAGCGCCCGACCTGGAGGGTGTTTGCTCCCTCTCTGGGGCAGTTGACCCTCTCAAATCGAAATACGATCCTGCCCCCCCACCGTCGCAAAAGCGCCCTCCGGGGGGAGGTCGGGCGCTGCCCGGCCATGCCGGGCGGGGT
>CAZTKF010000015.1:0-52776 GCA_964614205.1 uncultured Loktanella sp.
CAATCGTGCCAATGTTCACGTGCGGCTTGTTACGTTCAAACTTTTCCTTAGCCATATCGCAGGGCCCTTAATTTCTGAGGGGCCAAAAGCGGCCCGGTCCAACATCGCGGGCGATGTATTTGGAAACGACATGGAAATCAAGCCTCACCGGTGGCGATCCACCCCGCCGCAGAACTTTTTTTCACTTGCAATGTCGATTTCGCCATTCCCCGAACGTCTGGTAAGCAGGACGGCAATGCAGCCGTTCCAAAAAACAGGAGACGAAACAATGCAATATATGTGCCTCATCTATTCAGCCGAGGGATCTGGCCCGCAACCCGGCACGCCAGAATTTGCGCCCTTTATGAAGGCCTACACTGACTTTACCGCCGAAATGCGCGAATGCGGTGCCTTGGTCGCTGGGGATGCGCTCCAGCCAGTAGCCACGGCAACAACGGTAACGGTTGAGAATGGCAAAACCATTACAACAGACGGCCCTTTTGCCGAGACAAAGGAACAACTGGGCGGCTACTACCTGCTGGAATGCAAAGACCTCGACGAGGCGATCGCCCATGCAGCCAAAATTCCGACCGCAACCTACGGCCGGATAGAGGTACGCCCACTCATTGTCTGGGACAATTAAATGCCGATGATGCCCCCACAAACGCCCGCGCTGGCCATAGAGCGTACCGTGCGCGAAGAGTGGGGGCGCATTCTTGCGGCACTTGTGAAATCACTGGGTGATTTCCAACTGGCCGAGGATTGCCTACAGGAAGCTGTTGCCCGCGCTCTGGAGGACTGGAGCAACAGCGGACTGCCAGATGCGCCAGCAGCGTGGCTGATTACTACCGCACGGCGCAAGGCAATCGATCTGATCCGCAAGGACGCAGGTTTTGCCGCACGCAAGGCAGAGTTGTCGCACCTGCTGGCGAACCTCCACCAGCCAGAAGCCGAAATCGCGCAAGAGGTGATCCCGGACAAACGTCTTGAGATGATCTTTACCTGCTGTCACCCTGCACTCGACCAAAAGACACAAGTGGCCCTGACCCTGCGCACTCTTGGCGGCCTCAGCACCGATGAAATCGCGGCTTCCTTTCTGGACAAGCCCGCAACAATGGCGCAGCGCCTTGTCCGCGCCAAACAGAAGATCACCGGTGCAGGCATCCCCTATGTGATCCCGCAACAAGCCGACCTGCCTAAACGCATTTCGGCGGTATTGGCTGTGATCTACCTGATCTTCAATCAAGGTTATTCCACGCTCAATTCGCGGTCACAGCAACTGACCGGTGAAGCCATTCGGCTGGGGCGCATCTTGTCTTACCTGCTCCCCGACGAACCAGAGGTCACGGGCCTGCTCGCGCTGATGCTCTTGCATGACGCGCGCTACCACAGCAGGCGCAACACCGCGGGCGCCTTAATCCCGTTGGAAGACCAGAATCGCAGACGTTGGGATCGCGCGAAGATTACAGAAGGCGATGCTTTGCTGCGCAAGACCCTGCCAAGAGGCGCTGTTGGACCGTACCAGCTTCAGGCGGCGATCAGTGGCATACATGCAGGCAGTCCAACTTGGGAAGAAACGGATTGGGCACAGATTGCCGCGCTCTATGCTTTGCTCTTACGGATTCAGCCTTCGCCCGTGGTTCAGGTCAACCATGCTGTTGCCGTGTCCTATGCACATACCGCTAAAGAGGGTATCGCGCTCTTGTCCCCATTGGCCGAAATGCCGAAATTCACGCGCTACCAGCCGTATCATGCAGCTTGTGCGGCGCTCTTTGCCCGCAATGGGGAACGAGAGCGCGCCACGCATTCCTATGCCAAAGCAATTGAGCTCACTGTTGACCCTGCCGAGCGCTGCTTTCTGGAGCTTCAGCGCAGCAAGATTTCCTGACCGGGAAATGTTTGTGATAGTCTGGTTTGATACTCAATGGAGATGAATATGAAACTAGGCGCATTTTCGATCAGTCTGAACGTCAAAGACGTCACGGCTTCCAAGGAATTTTACAGCAAACTCGGCTTCGAGCCTTTCGCAGGTGACGAGGCACAGGGGTGGTTGATGTTGCGGAATGGCGAGACTGTTATCGGCCTTTTTGGTGGCTTCATCGACGCCAACACGCTGACCTTCAACCCGGGTTGGGACCGGAATGCGCAGGAACTTGATGACTTCGACGATGTGCGTGACCTGCAAAAACGTCTCAAGGCGCAGGGGGTGACATTCATCAGCGAGGCCGACGAAGCCACGACGGGCCCGGCCTGCTTTGTCATCTCGGACCCTGACGGGAATCCTATCCTTGTCGATCAGCATCGCTAGCGTGCATTCCGCGCTGCCGCGATCAGGGATTGGGCAAGGAAGTCGACAAAGACGCGGACCCGTTTGATACGGCGCAAATCCTCGTGAAAGACAACCCAAGTCTTGCGTGTTTCATCCAGCAGCCCACCGGGAACGCGTTGCAGTTCGGGAAAAACCTGTGCGCACCATGTAGGCAGAAAACTCATCCCGGCGCCTGCGCGCACAAGATGAAGGTGCATCTCGGGATCAAGGACCTCGTGACGGATATGCGCCAGTGGAAACGGCGATCGCGCGATCCAGTCCAAGAGTTCCGGCACAGGTCCGTAGCCGATAAAATCCAAGCCCTGCCCTTGCTTGCCCTTTGGGGGAAACTTCGCCTCGATATAATCCTTGCTCGCATAGATACCGATCGGCAGGGGCTGCAATTTGCGTGCCACCACATCGTCCGTGATTTCGGCGGCGTGCCGGATTGCGATATCTGTTTCAAGTCTGCTGATCGCTTCGATGTTGAAGGTCAGGCTGATTTCCAGATCGACTTGGGGGTAGATGCGGCAAAACTCGGCAAATACAGGCGCAAGCAAGAAGTGTCCGGTCATCGGATCGACCGAGATACGGATTTTTCCGGATGTTTCGCGGTCAAGACCCTGCAAGCCGTTTCGGGCACGGGTCAAAAGCAACTCCGCCTCTTCTGCTTCAGGTAACAGGGTTTCCCCTGCCGCAGTCAGGGTCAGCCCCTGTCTCGTACGGCGGAACAGCTGGACGCCATACGTGGATTCCAGCGCTTCGACATGGCGGCGGACCGTGGCGTGGGTCGCGCCAAGTTGCTCTGCTGCGCTGCGCAGACTTCCTGTGCGTGCAACCGCCAAGAAGAACGGCATCTGTTCCCAGTCCTGCATCGTGTCAGCCCGTGTGGTTCATTTTTGATCCACTGTGGGGCTTTTGGGTCAATATTCAAGACAATTTTCGAACCGTAGAAAGCCTGCATCACAACGCGAAAGTTCAGGAGACCGCTATGAAAGCCGCAATCTATAACCGTTACGGTGGCGCGAATGTCATTAAACTTGCAGACATTCCCGTCCCAGAAATCAAGTCGGGCGGGGTCCTTGTCCGCCTGCATGCAAGTGCCGTCACGGCCGCCGACAGCATGATCCGCCAAGGCGTGCCGCGCTTTGGCCGGCTGTTTCTGGGCTTGCGCGGACCCAAGGTGACAGCCATGGGCACCCAGTTCGCCGGTGAGGTGATCAAGGTCGGGGCCGATGTCTCGAAGTTCGCTGTCGGTGATCGTGTCTTTGGCGAAACCGGTCTCAGCTTTGGCGCTCATGCCGAGTATGTCTTTGTCGATCAGGACGGGCTTCTTGCCCATATTCCTGAGAACATGTCGTACGAAGAGGCCGCACCGCTGTGTGATGGCCCGCTGACAGATATGAACTTCCTGACCAATCTGGCCCAACTGAAGCCTGGTCAGCACATCCTGATCAATGGGGCATCCGGATCACTGGGCACGGCAGCAGTGCAACTGGCCAAAGGCTTTGGCGCAGAAGTGACCGGTGTGTGCAGCACGCGCAATGCCGCCTTTGTAAAATCACTCGGTGCCGACCATGTGATCGACTACAATAAGGAAGACTTCACCAAGCGCACTGCGACCTATGATGTCGTCTATGACACAGTCGGCAAAAGCAGCTTTGTTGCCGCCAAACCCGCGCTGAAACCACACGGTCTATACATTACACCCGTCTTGGGTCTGCGTGTGCTGGGACAGATGCTGATCGGAAACCTCTTTGGCGGGAAAAAAGCCAAGTTCTCGGCCACCGGCATGTTGCCCGTCGACCAGCAACGGCCACTCTTGCAGGACTTGCTGGCACGGATCGCGAACGGCGACCTGAAGATGGTCATCGACCGTCGTTTCAATCTGGATCGTGTGGCAGAGGCCCATGCTTATGTCGATACCGGACACAAACGTGGAAATGTGATCCTTGAAATGGGCAAGGCAGCCTGATGAACCTACCTTGGAACAACCGCCACTAACTGAAGCGGTTGTTCTTTGGGAAACCATAAGGCGGCCGCTTGCCGACACCGGCACGGGCGCCTTTCCAGTCTGTCATATCCGGTTCTGTGCGGGTCTTGCCGCCGCCCATGGGCCAAGACAGGCCCTCATCCCAAGAAAATGTCGTGATGTCTGACAAACCACCGTCCAGTTCAAGCATACCCTGTCGGCCAGACGCCTTTTTGTACTTCTGGATGCGGACGCCTTTGCCGCGACCCATTTCAGGCAACTCGCCAACTTCAAACACCAGCAGCTTGGCGTTTTCGGACACGGCCGCCACATGATCGCCAGCCACACGACGGCAGACCTTGGCAACCGTATCCTTGACGTTCAGGACCTGCTTGCCTGCGCGGGTCTGTGCGACCACATCGTCCTCTGGCACGATAAAGCCATTGCCCTCGGCGCTGGCGACCAGCAGCTTTTCCCCCGGCTTATGGATCAGGATATCCACGATTTCCACGTCATTTGGCAGATCAATCATCAGCCGTAGCGGTTCACCCATGCCGCGCCCGCCGGGCAGGTTCGTTGCGCTGACAGTGTAGAAACGGCCATTCGCCCCAAACACAAGAAGCTTGTCTGTCGTCTCGGCGTGGAAAATGAAACGCGGGCCATCGCCATCCTTGAACTTCAGTTCACGCGTGAGATCGATATGCCCGGTCATGGCCCGGACCCAACCCATTTTAGAACAGACAACCGTGATCGGCTCGCGCTCGATCATGGCCTCAAGCGGGACATCCACGACTTCGGCGGCTTCCGCAAACTGGGTCCGCCGCGCACCGCCTTCGCTGTCACGTCCAAAGACCTTGCGTGTCTCTCGGAGTTGCTCGGCGATCTGCGCCCATTGCAGGTCATCGCTTTCCAGCAAGTCTTCAATGCCTGCGCGTTCTTCCATCAGCGCATCGCGCTCGGCGACCAGTTCCAGTTCTTCAAGACGACGCAAGCTGCGCAAACGCATGTTCAGGATCGCTTCGGCCTGTATTTCAGACAGCGAAACCGCGGGATCAGCGCCTGGCACGATAGGTGAGCGATAGTCAGCCTCGGATGTCGCGCGTACATGTTCCTGCGCCCAGTCCTCGACCATCAGCGCCAGTTTGGGATCATCGTCATAGCGGATGATGTCGATCACACGGTCTAGATGAAGGAAGGCAATGATAAAGCCTTCCAGTACCTCAAGCCGGTGGTCGATCTTTTCCAAGCGATATTTGCTGCGGCGGATCAGAACATCGCGGCGATGATCAAGGAAGGCGCGCAAGACTTCTTTCAGCGAACACACCTTGGGTGTCAGCCCGTCAATCAGCACGTTCATATTCAGACTAAAGCGCGTTTCCAGATCGGAATTGCGGAACAGCATGCCCATCATGACCTCTGGGTCGACGGTTTTGGCGCGGGGTTCCAACACAACGCGGATATCATCGGCGCTTTCGTCGCGGACATCGGCCAACAGCGGGACCTTTTTGGTCTGGATCACCTCGGCCAGCTTTTCGATCAGTTTGGATTTCTGCACCTGATACGGAATTTCGGTAACAACGACCTGCCACTGACCGCGGCCCAGATCCTCGACCTCCCATTTGGCGCGCAGGCGGAAGGCGCCGCGCCCGGTCCGATAGGCCTCGGCGATATTCTCTTTCGGCTCGACGATCACACCGCCCGTCGGGAAATCGGGACCGGGGATGTAGTTCAGCAAGGTGTCGTCCCGCGCGTCGGGCGTCTTGATCAGATGCAAGCAGGCATCGATCAACTCATGCAGATTATGTGGTGGGATGTTCGTCGCCATCCCTACCGCGATGCCGCTGGATCCATTGGCAAGAAGGTTGGGGAATGTAGCTGGCAAGACCGCAGGCTCGGTCAGCCGCCCGTCATAGTTATCACGAAAATCAACGCTATCCTCTGACAGGCCTTCCAGCAGCGCCTCGGCCGCCGCTGTCATCCGTGCTTCGGTATAGCGGGATGCGGCAGGGTTATCGCCGTCGATGTTGCCAAAGTTGCCCTGCCCGTCCACCAGCGGATAGCGAACGTTGAAATCCTGCGCCAAACGCGCCATCGCATCATAGATCGCGGCATCCCCGTGCGGGTGGAAATCACCCATCGTGTCGCCACTGATCTTGGCAGATTTCAGAAATCCGCCTGTCGGGGACAATCGCAGGCGCGACATGGCATAAAGAATACGGCGATGAACGGGTTTTAGACCGTCGCGCGCATCAGGCAGCGCGCGGTGCATGATCGTTGACAGTGCATAGGTCAGATACCGGTCGCCAATCGCCCGCCGCAGCGATTCTGTTACGTCGTTTGGGCCCAGCCCGATATCACCGTCATCACTCATGCAGACTGGTTTAGCGGGCCGCGATTCTGGCGTAAAGCCGCTATCTGTTGGCGGGCAGGCGCCGTTTCAACATTGGTTGCCTTGTCATGCCTGCGCTAGCGGTCCAAACAGGCGGCATGACACAGAAATCCATCCTCATTACCGGCTCGTCATCCGGCATCGGCCTTGATGTCGCACACGGCTTGCGCGACGCGGGCTGGCGTGTCTTTGCCAGTTGCCGCAAGCCAGAAGACTGCGCGCGCCTGCGTGCTGAAGGTTTCGAAAGCCCGCAGATCGACTATACCGATGCCGAGACCATTGTGAACGGTCTGGCCGAAACGCTTGAAGCGACGGGCGGAACACTGGACGCGCTCTACAACAATGGCGCCTATGCCTGCCCCGGTGCGGTCGAGGATTTACCGACAGACGCCCTGCGCGCAATCTTCGAGACAAATCTCTTCGGCTGGCACGAACTGACGCGACTGGTCATTCCGGTGATGCGCGCGCAAGGATATGGGCGGATCATCAATTGTTCATCGGTGCTTGGCCTTGTACCGCTGCGTTGGCGCGGGGCCTATGTTGCCACGAAATACGCGCTTGAGGGTTTGACAGATGTTCTGCGTCTGGAGATGAGCGACACACCGATTGATGTTATCACCATCGAGCCGGGTCCGATTACGGCAAAAATCCGAGAGAATGCGATTCCACATTTCGAAAAATGGATTGACTGGCAGTCTTCAGCACGGGCCGCCCAATATGCGGAACTCAGATCCCGGCTCTATGACGACAACGGTCCAGATCGTTTCGAGTTGCCGCCCTCAGCGGTTACAAAGAAGATCCTGCACGCCCTCACCGCCTCTCGACCCAAGCCGCGCTATTACGTGACCACGCCCACCTATCTGGCGGGATTCCTGCGGCGAATTCTGCCGACGCGACTGCTGGATGCTGTGATTTTGCGCGGATGAGGGTTTCTTTCCCCGCACCGCCTGCTACATCGCCAAAGACACGAATGAAGGAATTCAATAATGGCAAATGATCCGCTTTTCTGGGTGATGTCACTTTCTGTGCTGGTTGTGCTCGGCATCTTGATGTGGGGCATGGGCAGCTTTGGAAAAGGCGGTGACTACAATCGCAAGAATGCCAACAAGATCATGCGCTGGCGGATTGGGGCCCAATTGGTCGCGGTCGTTCTGATTGTCCTTTTTGTCTATCTGCGCGGTGGAGGTAACTAGTCCATGGTTGTTCTTAACAAGATCTACACCAAAACTGGCGATGCCGGCGAAACGGCACTTGGCAACGGAAGCCGGGTGGCAAAGCATTCATTGCGCGTCACATCCTATGGGACCGTTGATGAAACAAACGCGACGGTCGGCCTTGCCCGATTGCACGCAACCGGTGAAATGGATGCGCAACTGGCGATGATCCAAAACGATCTTTTTGATCTGGGCGCAGACCTTTGCCGCCCCGACATGGAAAAAGATGGCGAGGCGGAATACCCAGTCTTGCGCATGACGGACGCGCAGGTTGCACGGCTGGAAGACCAGATTGACGCGATGACCAAAGAAGTCGAGCCTTTGCGCAGCTTCATTCTGCCCGGAGGATCAGCGCTTGCCGCCCATATGCACCTTTGTCGTACCGTGTCACGACGGGCCGAGCGTCTGACTGTTGAATTGGCGACGATGGAATCGGTGAATCCGGCAGCGGTGAAATACCTCAACCGTTTGTCCGACTGGTTCTTTCAGGCGGCGCGGATCGCAAATAACAACGGTAATGATGATGTCCTTTGGGTGCCGGGGGCGAACCGCTAGGTTGACCGCGCCGCAATCAACCCGCCCCAAGAACTGACGCGCACGTCAAGAACGTGGCGTCCGTGTGCCGCAGCGCGTCGATTTTGCACTGTTTTCCCGGCGACGCGCACGATAACAACATCCCGAGATAATAATTGATCAGATTCTTAGGAGAGTAACGCAGATGAAGGTCCTCGTACCCGTCAAGCGCGTGATTGACTACAACGTGAAGGTTCGCGTCAAAGCGGATGGTTCCGGTGTTGATCTCGCTAACGTCAAGATGTCGATGAACCCCTTCGACGAAATCGCTGTCGAAGAGGCCATCCGCCTGCGCGAAGCTGGCAAGGCAGAGGAAGTTGTCGCGGTTTCCATCGGCGTTAAGCAAAGCCAGGAAACGTTGCGCACCGCGCTTGCCATGGGTGCCGACCGTGCGATCCTCGTTGTGGCTGCTGACGACGTGCACACCGACATCGAGCCATTGGCCGTCGCAAAGATCCTTGCGGCGATCGTGAAGGAAGAAGAGCCGGGACTGGTCCTGTGCGGCAAACAGGCCATCGACAATGACATGAATGCCACAGGCCAGATGCTGTCTGCCCTGCTCGGCTGGTCGCAAGCGACTTTTGCATCCGAAGTGGATGTGGACGGCGACAGCGCCACTGTCACACGCGAGGTCGACGGCGGTCTGCAAACCATCAAGGTCAAAATGCCGACAATCGTCACCGTGGACCTGCGCCTGAACGAGCCGCGCTATGCCTCGCTGCCCAACATCATGAAGGCCAAGAAAAAACCGTTGGATGAGAAAACACCCGCCGACTATGGCGTTGATGTCACACCGCGCCTGAGCATCGTCAGCACGACAGAGCCCGAAGCGCGCAAAGCGGGCATCATGGTTGGTTCTGTCGATGAACTTGTCGAGAAACTCAAAGAAGCGGGGGCGGTATAATGGCTGTTCTTCTGATTGGTGAAGTAACCGACGGCGCTTTGGCCGTTGACGCAACGGCAAAGGCTGTCACAGCAGCAAAAGCGCTAGGGGACGTGACGGTTCTGTGTGCCGGCGCGGCGGCAAAGGCTGCCGCAGACGAAGCAGCAACAATTGAAGGCGTCTCAAAGGTGCTTTGTGCCGAGGATGCTGCACTGGGGCACCGCTTGGCCGAGCCGACGGCAGATCTGATCGTTTCGTTGGCTGGCGACTATACACACATTGCGGCCCCCGGCACCACGGACGCCAAGAATGTCATGCCACGCGTGGCAGCTTTGCTTGACGCGATGGTGATTTCGGAAGTGACCGCGATTGTTGACGGCGACACATTCGAACGCCCGATCTATGCAGGCAACGCGATCCAGACGGTCAAATCGTCAGATGAAAAAAAGGTCCTGACAATCCGGACAGCCGGCTTTGATGCCGCTGCGATGGGCGGCTCCGCCCCTGTCGAAAGCATTGGTGCTGCTGGCAACCCCGGCCTGTCCGAATGGGTTGAGGACAAAGTTGCCGCCTCTGACCGTCCCGAGTTGACATCTGCGGGTGTTGTTGTCTCTGGCGGTCGTGGCGTTGGCTCTGAAGAAGACTTCGCCCTGATTGAAACACTTGCTGACAAATTGAACGCGGCGGTGGGTGCATCCCGTGCCGCAGTCGATAGTGGTTATGCGCCGAACGATTGGCAGGTCGGTCAGACCGGTAAGGTAGTGGCACCTGACCTCTACGTCGCTGTCGGCATTTCGGGCGCCATTCAGCACCTTGCCGGTATGAAAGACAGCAAGATCATCGTCGCAATCAATAAAGACGAAGAGGCCCCGATTTTCCAGGTTGCCGACTACGGTCTGGTGGCAGATCTCTTTGACGCGGTACCAGAGCTGACAAGCAAGCTCTGAGACGTTTTGTAATCGCATTGAAAGGGCTCGCGCACTGTCGCGCGGGCCCTTTTTATATGGTGTATAGCTGGTCGCGGATCTTCGGGATCAAGGCGGCACATGCCTCGACATGGCAATCCACCCCCAGCATTTCTGATGCCGCCTTTGCCTGAGAAGCGGGAAAGTACATGCCCCTTGAGCCTTGCGACACCGCCCGCTCTGTCGGGTTTGCGACCACTACGTCTTTGACCAAAGGCCGCAGTTCATCGATCATCGAGGCCGTGATGAAAAGCGGATCAACCTGTAATTGGCCCGGGCGATCAGCCCAATGTTCATCTGTCAACAAATCCTCAGAAAACCAGAGCAGGATAACCCTGTTCCCGATCTGCCCAAGCATATTGCGCATCCGCGCCAGCCATGCCTCGCGAAGTTCACTCACAACCGTATCGAACCGTTCAACCGACTTAGTATGAAGTGTGCCCAGCATATGTCGGGTAAAGGAAAACTCTGAAAAGTCGACATCCTGATAGATCGCTTGCAGCACTGTCGACGCCCGCAAGAAACGATCATTGCGGCGGGGGTGGACGGAATAGAACCGGTTTGAAAGATAGTTTGCACCCATGATCTGCACGACGGTCAGATCAGCTTCGGCGCAGATCCCCATCACTGTCGGATCATTCACAAACGCATCTATTCCGCCATTCACACAACCGAAGTTCACACAGGTCTGGCGCATTGCCTTTTCAACCAAAGAGGGAAACGGCTTTTCTATAAATTTACCATAGGTTTCCGTTCCCCCAATAAAGGCAAGATAAGGCAGATCCAGCCGTTTGCGCGGCCCCCTGAACAGCATACGGGACCCCCCGTAGCGGCACGGTGAATAAGACAATTCACCGTTTTCGATTTTCTCCTGTTTCATAGCTCCTGCCCTTTTTTCTTCATCACCCAAACGGCAGAATCGCTCAAATCCTTTGCGAATTTGCTAACGGAGGCATTCGATGAAACTTTTCCGCAGTCTCTTGTCTTGATGCTGCCCCATGCGCGGGCCTATGGTGCCGCCAACCGATGAAGGATTGATCATGGCAATTGAACAGGTAGGCATCGTTGGCGCGGGTCAGATGGGTAATGGCATTGCGCATGTTTTTGCTTTGGCCAATTACGAGGTCTTGCTGACAGATATCAGTGAAGAGGCGCTGACCGCTGCAATCGCCCTGATTGACCGCAACATGGACCGGCAGGTCAGCAAAGACCTGATCACGGCAGATCAGAAAGCCGACGCGATGAAGCGCATCGGCACGACGCAAACGCTGACCGATCTTGGCAAGACTGACCTGATTATCGAGGCCGCGACTGAACGCGAAACCATCAAGACCGCCATTTTCGAGGATCTTGTTCCGCACCTGAAGCCCGATACGATCCTGACCTCGAACACATCGTCTATTTCAATTACCCGTCTCGCTTCGCGCACCGACCGGCCTGAGAAATTCATGGGTTTCCACTTTATGAACCCTGTTCCCATCATGCAGTTGGTCGAACTTATCCGCGGTATCGCAACGGATGAAGCGACGTTCAAAGCCTGTCACGGCGTCGTCGAACGGCTTGGCAAAACGTCGGCCACAGCCGAGGATTTTCCTGCCTTTATCGTGAACCGCATCCTGATGCCGATGATCAACGAGGCCATCTATACACTTTATGAAGGTGTCGGCTCGGTTCAATCAATCGATACTTCCCTCAAACTGGGGGCAAACCACCCGATGGGCCCTCTGGAACTGGCCGACTTTATCGGGCTTGATACCTGCCTTGCGATCATGAACGTCTTGCACGACGGCCTTGCAGATACCAAATACCGCCCCTGTCCGCTGCTAACCAAATACGTCGAAGCCGGTTGGTTGGGCCGCAAATCGCAGCGCGGCTTTTACGACTACCGCGGCGACGTTCCTGTCCCGACGCGCTAGTCCTTCAGGTTCAGTGTCTGCTCGCGCATCCAATCCATACAAGCGCGTTGATCCTGCAAACGTTCTTTTACCTCTTGCGCGTCGAAAGGATGTCCTATGACGGGCTTCTGCGGCCTGCCGCAGGCTTTCACGATTTCATGCAGAAGCAGGCTCTGGCGTAGCGTCGGCGAAATCCGGTTGGCGATCTGGTACCAGCGGGAATTGGCACCCGGAAAGAAGAGCGGCACAACGCGCGCCCCCGACAAGCGGATCATCTTTGCAGTAAAGAGGTTCCATTCGTCCTCGACCATTGGTCCGAACATCGTGTTGGAAGACGCAACAACACCTGAAGGGAAAACTGCAATGACGCCCCCGTCTTTCAGGTGGGCCATGGCTTGCCTGCGCATTTCTACCATCTTTGCCTGAGCGTCGGCCTCATGCGGGAAAGGCACAGGGATCAGGAAGCGGCCCGCGCCTTCGTCCAGGTCGGTCAGAAACGCGCGGGTCAGAATGCGATAGTCGCTGCGTACACGCCCGATGAGATCGGCAAGGATCATACCGTCGACGAGGCCGTGCGGATGGTTTGCGACAATCACAACCGGACCGGTTCGGGGAATGCGGTCTAGCTGCTCTTGCGGGGTGACAACGTCAATGCCCATCACGTCCAATGCACCACGGTAGAACGCCTGCCCGCTGAGTTTGCCAAGTTTTTCGAATTCTCGGATCATCCGAATGATCTGGATCTTTCCGGTACCCCACTCAATCGTCTTGATAATGGTGCGTTTCACCGGGCTGTCGAAAGTATTCGAATAGGTCAGAACACCGCGGTCATAAGTGGCGGGTTCAGGGTCAGGCATGACCGGCCGGGCAGATGATTTCGGGCAAGGATCGGTCAAAGCGCTTGTCCTATTTGCTCTGCATGCGCGTCAGTCACCTTCACCAAATTTATCGTTAACAAGATTCTTGATCGCCGCCGCCAGCTCTTCGGCCTGCGGCCCGCTTGTTTCCACGTCAATAAATGTTCCGATTGAAGCTGCCAACATCAAAAGGCCCATGATGCTATCGCCGCTCGTCGTTTCACCGTCTTTGCTGACTTTGGCCTCTGCGTCAAAGCTTTCGACCACCTCGACAAGTTTGGCCGAGGCCCGCGCATGCAATCCTTTGATGTTCTGGATTTCTAGCCGCATCTGTGTCATTGAGAGAACCCGCCGTTGTGGCTGTTGATGTACTTGTGGGCGGCTGCAATCGCAGCCTCGACCGCATCCGGTACGCTGGCATTGCGCGACTTGGCCAATTTAATCAGCATTGGCAGGTTCGCACCGTAAAGAATGCGGCGGTTCTCGGGGCTGCAGGCCCGTAGCGACAGGTTTGTCGGCGATCCTCCGAACATATCGGTGACGATGACAACGCCGTCACCGGTATCTACCTCGTCGGCAGCGTCACAAATCTCGGCCTGTTTGGCCGCGCGGTCATCCTCAGCGCCAATCGCAATGCTGACCATGCCGGGTTGCGGGCCGACGACATGTTCGACAGCCGCGTGATATTCACGTGCCAGCCCCCCATGAGCGACGATGACAATCCCGATCAACTTGCGTTTTCCTTACCACTTTGCGCCGTGCGTCGCTCAAGTTCGCGATGTCGTTTAGACACATGCCAACCGTCTTGTGCAAGGGCTTCTGCCAAATGTTCTGTCATCGCAACCGAGCGGTGTTTGCCGCCTGTGCAACCAAAGCCTATGGACAGATGCGCTTTTCCTTCATCCTTATGCGCAGGCAGAAGCAAATCCGCGAGCCCCTTCACCTGTTGAAAAAAATCCGGAAAGCGCGCGTCGGCAAAGACATAGGCAGCCACCGCGGGATCACGGCCATCCAGTTTTCGCAAGTCTTCTTCCCAGTGCGGATTACGCAGAAAGCGGCAATCGATGACAATGTCCATCCCGCGCGGCAATCCTCGCTTGTAAGAAAAAGAGTGCAGTGTAACGCCCAGTTTGTGCCCGTCACCTGTTCCAAACCAGCGTTCGACTTCGGCTTTGGCATCATGCGGTGACAGGCCGGTTGTATCGATAAGGACATCTGCGCGCGCCCGGATCGGAATAAGAAGTTCACGTTCCTCGGAAATACCTTCGATCGGCGGGCCTGCGGGGGCAAGCGGATGCCTGCGACGGGTCTCTGAATACCTGCGGACCAGTTCCTCTTCTGCAGCATCCATATAGAGAACCTGCGTCGCTATCTCGCCTTTGCTGGTCAGGCCATCGATGATGTCGATCAGCGCATTTGTACTGAAGTCACGATTTCGCACATCGACGCCCAACGCCACCGGTCTTGACGGGGCCGGTCCATCCAGCAAACGCGGCAAAAGCGAAAGTGGCAGATTGTCGATGACCTCATATCCGAGGTCCTCAAGCGCATTGATGGCCGTTGTACGCCCAGCGCCGGACGGCCCTGTCACCAGCACGACATTTGGTGCCGCAGTTGTAGGGTCCGGTCCTTCTGTGGTCATCGGTCGCTCCAACCCGCTTTGAGGGCTTGCAGAATTGCTGGGGCAAAGTGTGGCGCATCACTGCGGTAGATCAAGGGCAGATCACACCCAAAAAGCGGAAAACTGCGACGCTTTGGGAGCCGCTCTGTTTCGGTCTGATCCAAATCGACGATGAAAGCGACTTCCGCTTCCGCTACATGCTCTGCATTCAGAATGCCTATGCCCCTTGCTTCTATCAGTCCAGCAATGCCCTGCGGACAACTGGCATAGACCACATGATCGCGCACCTCCAGGCGGACACGATCATCTGCGACAAGGCGACAACCAAGCGCCATAAGCGTCAAAGCCAGAGAGGATTTTCCGGAACCTGATCCCCCCCTGAGCAGAACGGCCCGCCCATTCCACGCCACACAGGTCGCGTGCAATGTGTCAGGTGACGTCATGACGACTGTTCCTAGATGGGCAGACCAACAACAAAGCGCGCGCCCAGTGGCTCCGAGGTCGGATCTGCATCGGTCGGACGAATGTTCTCGGCCCAGATCGCCCCTCCGTGGGCTTCGACGATCTGCTTTGAAATCGCCAGACCCAATCCGGAGTTATTCCCGAACTGGCCTTCGGGGCGTTCTGAATAGAAACGCTGGAAGATCTTGGTCAAAGCATCGTCAGGAATACCCGGGCCGGTATCTTCGACGACGATCAGGACACGGTTCTGGCGGGTCCGCGCCCAAACGCGAATAGCATCGCCCTTGTCACAGAACGAAATGGCGTTGGTGATCAGGTTCACAAAGACCTGTGCCAATCGCCCTTCAAGGCCTTGCACCATGATCTCGCCTTCCGGCAGGTCCGTGACAAAGTCAACGCCATGCAGCTTAGCATCCTTGCCCAAGAACTCTGAAATATTGCCGAGCATCTTTATCAGGTCAAAGGCCTCTTCTTCTTCTTTGACCAACTCGCTATCCAGTCGCGATGCGTTTGAGATATCACTTACAAGCCGATCAAGGCGCTTTACATCGTGTTCGATCACTTCAAGTAGGCGCTCGCGCTGGTCATCGCGCTTGGCGACCCGCATGGTGCCGACGGCAGACCGCAATGAGGCAAGTGGATTCTTGATCTCATGCGCCACATCTGCCGCAAACTGTTCGTTGCCCTCGATGCGTTCATAAAGTGCTGACACCATGCTGCGCAGCGCGGTTGACAAACGGCCGATCTCGTCGGGCCGACCGCCCAGATCAGGAATCCGCACGCGCCCCGGCGACATCTTTCGTGCATTCTTTTCCTGGCTCGCCTCTGCCGCTGTCGCCAGTTGCGCCAATGGGTTGGCAATCGTCGAAGCAAGCACAAGGCTCAAACCGATACTGACAAGCACACCCACAAAGAAGAGCCGCAAGAACTGCTCGCGCTCTCGGCGCACAAGGCTGTCCACCTCGCCAGCAGCGGTTGTGACGGCAATCACACCGACTGCTACGCCGTTGCGCATAATTGGCGTGGTAACGACAAAGCTCTTTGCACCGTCGATTTCAGATGCTTCCAACTGCGTCCCGTTCGCAATGGCTTGACGGACATTCTCCTGCGTCAACTGGACGAAAGCCTGTTCTTCACTCAGTTCCTCTTCGCCAAATGATCCCAGACTGACCAGCCCATCCCAGATAGACACCAGAAAATCCAAGACAAAAGTGCCCCCGGTCTGCCGCTCAAGCTCGGCGATCTGCGCAGGGTTCAGACTGCCGCTTGCACGGGCGACCAGTGTTGTATCAGGCGCAAAGACCGAAACCTCGACACCGCCACGCAGGTTCAGTCCCTCCAAGGTTGCCGTAGGATTGATACCATCGGCAGTCACCAGATTGACCGGAGCGACAGAAGGCAGTTGTCCTTCAAAGACATCCGCAATCAGCTGTGCTTCATTGATCAGGCCGTTTGCTCGTTGGAATGCAAGACTGTCCCGCGACGGGCTGAGGTAAAGCACCCCCGATATCAGCAGGATCAACGCAATCAGATTGAATGTAATGATTTTGCGTGCAATCGGAGAACGGCGCAGAGCAAAAAGACGACCGCCGGGGATTTCTTCGACTTCAATGTCCTCGGTGACAAGATCGGGATCAACCCAATCGTCACCCAAAACAAGATCAGGCGTACGCGCCGCCGCGCGCACCGACTTCAGGTCGCGTACGTCGATTTTCGGCGCGGCCGTCATGACTTACTCTTCGTTGTAGCGGTACCCGATTCCATAAAGGGTCTCGATCGCAGAGAACTCGTTATCTGTGTTACGCATCTTTTTGCGCAGCCGTTTGATGTGGCTGTCGATCGTACGATCGTCCACGTAGACTTGGTCATCATAGGCAACATCCATCAGCTGATCGCGGCTTTTGACAAAGCCAGGTCGCTGGGCAAGTGCCTGCAACAACAAAAATTCCGTTACCGTAAGGGATACGTCTTTCCCTTTCCATTTCACTGCGTGACGGAGCGGATCCATCACCAACTCACCGCGGACCATGACCTTTGTGTCCTCGGTCTCCTCAATCTCTTCACCGGCAATCGCGTCTTGCCTGCGCAAGAGCGCCCGGATTCGTTCCACAAGTAAACGCTGAGAAAATGGCTTTTTTACGTAATCATCCGCACCCATGCGCAAACCGAGGACTTCGTCGATCTCATCGTCCTTGGAAGTCAGGAAAATAACGGGCATCGACGTCTTTTGTCGCAGTCGTTGCAACAAATCCATCCCGTCCATCCGTGGCATTTTGATGTCCAAAACGGCCATATCCGGCATGCGCTTGTTAAACGCCTCAAGCGCGGAAAGTCCGTCATTATAGGTCTCAACCTCGAAACCTTCAGCCTCAAGTGTCATGGAAACAGACGTGAGGATGTTCCTGTCATCATCTACAAGTGCAATTCTCGACATGGTGGAACCCCTTCGTTGGAAATGCTGGGCGCTCTTGATGGCGCTGGATTAGACTTTTCAACGTTTTACCTAAGCGAATCAATACTTAACTCTCTGAACGTCACAGATTTGCCTTATTTGCGTTAATTTTGCCGAAATCCCGCGTCTGGCGCGGCACTGTTCCAGCAGCATCTCGCGTTGGTTGCGCTAACATGAAAATGGTTGCGCTAACGATGCAAAACTGGGGTATCGACCCCGGAAAACTTGGTGCTATGGAAGACCATCGCTGGCTATCTCGGCCATTTCATAAAGGAGCGAACCCATGGACCAAGGTAAGGTCAACCCATCGATGAAACTTGAAGATCAAGGCATCACAGGGCTGGGTTATGTGTATTACAACCGCTCTGAGGAAGAACTACATGATGCCGCCGTCGCTGCAGGCGAAGGTGTGACCGGAAAGGGCGGCACCCTTCTTGTCACAACCGGCAAGCACACGGGCCGTTCACCGAAAGACAAATTTGTCGTCAGAACCGACAGCGTGAAGGATACAATCTGGTGGGAAAATAATCCGCCAATGGACCCTGCCAAGTTCGATGTTCTCTATGCCGACATGCTGGAGCACATGAAAGGCGGCACATATAACGTGCAGGATCTTTTTGGCGGTGCAGACCCGGCACATCGTTTGGACGTGCGTGTTGTAACCGAACTGGCTTGGCATGGCCTGTTCATCCGTCACCTGCTGCGCCGTCCCGAGGCATCCGAGCTCGAAACATTCGTGCCGGACTTTACTGTTATCAACTGTCCGACATTCAAGGCTGATCCCGAAAAGCACGGTTGCCGGTCCGACACTGTGATCGCACTAAACTTTGAAAAGAAGCTGATCCTAATCGGCGGCACCGAATACGCGGGCGAGAACAAGAAATCCGTCTTCACGCTGCTGAATTATATTCTGCCTGAAAAGGGCATCATGCCGATGCACTGCTCGGCCAACCACGCACCGGGCAACCCGGTTGATACGGCCGTCTTTTTCGGCTTGTCAGGTACAGGCAAAACAACGCTGTCGGCAGATCCGACACGGGTCCTGATTGGAGACGACGAACATGGCTGGTCGGATCGCGGCACTTTCAACTTTGAGGGCGGCTGCTACGCCAAGACCATCGGTCTGGACCCCGAGGCAGAACCCGAAATCTATGCCACCTGCGCGATGCCGCATACTGTCATTGAAAACATGGTGTTTGACCCCGAGACACTTGAGCTGGATTTCGAAGACGACAGCCTGACCGCGAATATGCGCTGCGCCTATCCGCTGGAATACATTTCCAACGCGTCGGATACGGCCTTGGGGGGGCACCCCAAGAACATCATTATGCTGACCTGTGATGCATTCGGGGTTCTACCCCCCATCGCGCGCCTGACCCCCGCTCAGGCAATGTACCATTTCCTGTCCGGCTTCACTTCAAAAGTCGCGGGAACCGAGCGCGGCGTTACGGAGCCGGAACCGACATTCAGCACATGCTTTGGCGCACCGTTCATGCCGCGCCGCCCAGAGGTCTATGGCAATCTGCTGCGCACCAAGATCGCAAGCCACGGCGCAACCTGCTGGCTGGTGAACACCGGTTGGACCGGTGGCGCCTACGGCACAGGGTCGCGGATGCCAATCAAGGCAACGCGGGCGCTCCTGTCTGCGGCGCTGGATGGCACCCTGATCGAAAGCACTTTCCGCAAGGACGTGCACTTCGGTTTCGAGGTTCCTATCTCGGTCGATGGTGTCGATGACGGGCTCTTGAACCCGCGCGATACCTGGGCGGATAAGGCTGCATATGATGCACAGGCCGAAAAGCTTGTGGGCATGTTCAGCGACAACTTTGAAAAATACGTCCCCTACATCGATGATGACGTCAAAGCGGCTGCTATCGGGTGATTTTGCGTAGGGTGGATCACAATCCACCTTATCAATCCGGCAAGATGATGGTGTGGCGCGGGAAGGCGCCCACCATGATACTGGCTGATCGGGAAGCGACAGTCGCAGGCACCCAAAGGCGATTGGCCCGCCAGACTAGCCCATGAAGCCACGCCGGATCAGGTTGACACCGGCTATGATCAGAACCCAGAGCGTCACCCTGCGGAAGCGCTCCTGATCGAACCGGTCTCCCAGTCGGAACCCGATCCACATCCCCAACAAGGCAGGCGGAGCCAACGCTGCGGAAAAAACAAGGGTTTGCGCATTCAGGATGCCAGACTGTAAATGCCCCAACAACAGCATGACAGAGCCAAGCCCGTAGATCACACCCTGCACCGACATCTGCCTGTCTCGCGGTGTGTTCAGTGCAAGCAGATAGAGGACCGTCGGCGGCCCCCATGTCCCTGTCAGTCCACCGAGGATGCCCGCAAGTCCGCCCGCAACCCATTCAAAAGGTCGCCGCCACCGCTGCGATATCCGCGGGCGCCATCCGATCAACTGGATCACGCACAGCCCGACAACCGGGACTCCAAGGACAACAAACATCACGTCGCTGGGAATGCTGCGCACAAATTGTGCCGCGACAAGGATCATCACGCAGACGACCAGCACGTATCGCCAATGGTCTTTCAGCGCCATCTTGGCATGACCGACGCCAGATCGCGCCACTTGCAGACCGTTGCTGACGACAATCGGTATGACGATGCCCGCCACGACCAGTTCCGGCGGAATGAGAATGCCCATGCCAGACACCATGATCAGCGGCATCGCGAACCCGATAGCGCCTTTGACGAACCCGCCCAAGAGCGTCACGGCACAGGCAAAGACAAAAAGTGCAGGTGTAAGATAAGGTGTTATCTCGGGCATATCCGTGTCTTACGACATTGCACCGCACATGCCAGAGTAAAATCTATTGCGACATTTTAGTGCGCTGCAAAACCATATGACGAATAATTATTGCGCTGCACCTGCAAACAGATTATCTCTGCGCCTGCAAATTGATAGGAGTCGCAAAATGCCGCATGATGGTCAGGACATGACATTGAAACAAAACCCGATTCTCTCTGATTTGCTGTCGCTTACCGCCTCTGCGCTTCCGGCTGTCGAGAATGTTCTGATCCGGGCAAAGGATGCTGTCCGCGCGACTGTCGAAGACAACGGGCGCATTTCTGGCAAGCTGATCGAGGAAAACCAGACAGCGGCCCATGGTCTTGCATGGTTGGCGACATATGCACAGTCATTGCAGCAGATGCAGCATTGGGCCGAACGTCTGCACGCGGATGGCAAATTTGGCGAAGTCGAGCAACTGATCCACCAGATCGCTTTCGGCGAATACCTCTGGCAGATCTATGGCGGCATCCCGATGAGTCAGGGTGAAATCCTGCGCCTTCAGGACATCGGCCTGACACAAGACGACATGCATGCGCTGATGCAGCCCGCTGTGATGTCGCTGACTCAGTCCGGCAATACCCAAGCTGCTCGCATGCGGCTTGTCACCCTCATGCAAGAGCAATCCGCCAACATTACAGTTGGCGCCTCTGGCCTTGATGACGAACTGGAGATGATCCGCGAACAGTTCCGGCGTTTCAGTATCGAGCGGATCGAACCTGACGCGCATGAGTGGCATCTCAAGGACGAATTGATCCCCCTCGACATCATCAATGAGATGGCCGAGATGGGGGTTTTCGGCCTGACGATCCCCGAAGAGTACGGCGGCTTTGGTCTATCCAAGGCATCGATGTGTGTTGTCTCTGAGGAACTGTCGCGCGGGTATATCGGTGTCGGTTCTCTTGGCACACGATCCGAGATCGCGGCCGAACTGATCCTCTGCGGCGGTACCGAAGAGCAGAAACAGAAATGGCTCCCCGGTCTGGCCTCTGCCGAGATCCTGCCAACGGCGGTCTTTACCGAACCGAACACCGGCTCTGACCTTGGCAGCCTGCGGACTCGCGCGGTCAAGAAGGGCGACGACTGGGAAGTCACAGGCAACAAGACCTGGATTACCCACGCAACACGCACCCATGTCATGACGATGCTGGCGCGCACTGACCCAGAAACGACAGACTATCGCGGCCTTTCAATGTTCCTTGCCGAAAAAACGCCCGGCACAGAAGAGAACCCCTTCCCGACCCCCGGCATGACGGGTGGCGAAATCGAGGTTCTTGGCTATCGTGGCATGAAGGAATACGAGCTGGCATTCGATGGTTTTGTTATCAAGAGCGAGAACCTTCTGGGCGGCGAAACCGGCAAAGGCTTCAAGCAACTCATGCAAACCTTCGAGTCTGCACGCATTCAGACAGCGGCACGCGCGGTTGGCGTGGCCCAGTCGGCACTGGATGTCGGCATGCAATATGCCCAGGAGCGCAAGCAATTCGGCAAATCCTTGATCAATTTCCCGCGCGTTGCAGGCAAGCTGGCCATGATGGCCGTCGAGATCATGGTCGCGCGACAGTTGACCTACTTTAGCGCCACCGAGAAAGACAATGACCGCCGCTGTGATCTTGAGGCAGGCATGGCAAAACTGCTGGGTGCACGGATTGCATGGGCGTGTGCGGACAATGCGTTGCAAATTCACGGCGGAAACGGCTTTGCCCTTGAATATAAAGTCAGCCGTATCCTGTGTGATGCGCGGATCCTCAATATCTTCGAAGGCGCGGCAGAAATTCAGGCACAAGTGATCGCCCGTCGCCTTCTGGATTAGGTTGCTTTCCCCTCCAAAGCGGCTAGGTCCTTTGGATCAGCATTGTTTTGGGGGATACAATGACCAAAACCGTCCTATTGACCGGAGCCTCCGGCTATATCGCAAAGCATATCGCGCTCCAGCTTCTTGAGGCAGGATATAAGGTGCGGGGGACTGTCAGAAATCTTGCGCGCAGCGAAGAGGTCACCCAAGCTGTCCGCGCGCATCTTTCGGATGATGCAGACCTTGCAGACAGGCTGACATTCGCCGCTGTCGATCTTACATCTGATGATGGTTGGGACGACGCAATGGCGGGCATTGATGTCCTGATGCATACCGCCTCACCCTTTCCCCTTGCACAACCAAAGGATGACCAAGATCTGATCCGCCCTGCCGTAGACGGCGCTCTGCGCGCCCTTCGCGCCGCGCATCGGGCCGGGATTTCCCGCGTCGTTCTGACGTCATCAACAGCGGCCATCAGCGGTTCTGCACTTCCTCCCGGTGATCGTGCCTTCGATGAAACGAATTGGACGGACCCCAGCGACCCAGACACCACCGCCTATGTCCGATCCAAGACGTTAGCCGAGCAGGCAGCGTGGGACTTTGTGCGCAATGAGGCCACGGAGATGCAACTGACTGTGATCAACCCGGGCTTTGTGCTGGGTGCCCCCCTCGACGCCCATTTTGGCACTTCAATATCGGTTATCGAACGCTTGTTGCGTGCAAAGGATCCTATGCTGCCAGCCATCGGGTTTGCGACAGTCGATGTGCAGGATGTCGCTGCTATGCATGTGGCAGTCATCGACCAAGAGCAGAGCCATGGACAACGGATCATGACAGTCGATCGTTTCATGACATTCACAGAGATCGCGCAGGCGATCAAATCAGCCTACCCTCACCGCAAAATCGTAACACTCGTCGCGCCGGATTTCGTCATCAGATTGCTGGGACTGTTTGACCCTGCGATCAAATCGATCATTCCGGGCCTTGGCCGCGTCGACAAGGTGGACAATGCGCGCGCCATGGCAACTCTAGGGCGTGGCATGCGGCAGGCCCAAAAGGCAGCCGTTTCCTCTGCGGCCTATTTGATAGACAACAAGTTGGTTTAATCAGCTTCTGCCCGCCGGATCGCGTCAAGCAGGCGCGCCCGCGCGGCGGGCATAGGGCGGTCCCCCAAACTCTTGATCAGACGGTGTTCGATGAAATAACCGGTGGTTCCTAGGGCTCTGCCTATCTCGGCATGCGATGCATCACCCATGCCTGCCAGAACCTGTGGCAGTGGCAGCATACGATCTGCCCATTCGCCTGCCCCTTCGCGGCTGACGGCGCGACCTGATTTTGGCGAAACGTAGATCAGATCTTCATTGATGCCCCGGACCGCACAGGCCGACAGATCCAGACCAAAACCCATCTCTTCAAGAAGGACCTGTTCCCAACGCAGATAGGCCAGAGGCCAGAGATCCGACTGGCCCAGCAAATCCAACAAAGCAATCGTGCGATCATACAGTGGCGGATGTGGTTCACGCTCTGGCAGTACGATCGCAAGCAAACTGCACACGGCATTCAGACCCGCCAGAGCGAGCCGGTCGCCCATGGCGGCGGCCGCGCGACTGCGGATCGGCTCGACTGTGAAGCTGCCCAGATGGCTGTCCAGCCGCGCCTTCCACGCAACAGACAGCTGTGCGCCGGGTTGCAGAATGGGGGCAATCTTGCGGCTGGCCCCGCCACGCACAACACCGGAATGGCGACCTTGGGTTTCGCTGAACACCTCGATGATGACCGAGGATTCGCCAAAGGGGCGGACCGCAAGCAATGCCGCTTCTGAACGCCATTCAATCATTTTGGACACTCCACCACATAGGGCCGATAACAGACCGGATGCGCCCCACTTGCAAGCTGTGGTCTGCAAGGCAACGACGGGTGCCTCCGGCAAGAGAGTCATTCAAGCCCAGGTTCATCCAAGAGATGGCGGCCCGCTTTGTCCTCGACCTCAATCACCCAGAGATCAGGATCAAAGCTGCACTGCTTGGTAATTGATTGATCAACATCCGCCTCTGCACCCTCGGCCAGAACCACCCACTTGCGGGCGCCTGTCAGCAGGTCAAAACTGCGCTGATAACAGCAGGCCTGCCCGTCAAGTGTATTGAGTTTGATCAGAACAGCCCCGGCGGTGCTATCGCCGCGCTGCACAACAAAAGCAGGTATTTCCAAAAGGCGCAGCCGCGCCAGATAGGCCGAAACCCAGATGTCTGCGGTCAACCTCAAGCGTTGCCGTCTTTGAAATCAAGGCCCATCTCGGAATAGCGCTCTGATTCCTCCAGCCAGTTCGGCCGGACCTTGACCTTCACGAACAAATGCACGCGGCGGCCAAGGAATTCTTCCAGTTCCATCCGCGCGGCCTGACTGATTGCCTTGACCGTTTCGCCACCTTTACCCAGAACGATACCCTTGTGACCGTCGCGGGCGACATAGATCAACTGGTCAATCCTTGCGGAGCCATCGGGGCGCTCTTCCCAATTCTCGGTTTCTACCGTCAACTCGTATGGCAGTTCCTGATGCAAACGCAGTGTCAGTTTCTCACGCGTGATTTCAGCGGCGATCATCCGGAGCGGCAAATCGGCAATCTGATCCTCGGGATAGAGGAAAGGGCCCTCGGGCACCTGCGTGACAAGCCAGTCACGCAATGCATCACACCCGTGCCCGCGTTCTGCCGAGATCATAAATGTTTCCACAAAGGGGTAGGCGTCGTTCATCTCTTTTGTAAGAGCAAGCAACACTTCCGATTTCACCTTGTCGATCTTGTTGATTGCCAAGGCCACCGGTGACGTCCCTGCCCTGTCCGACAGCGTCTCCAAGATCGCTTTCACGCCCTCTGTAATCCCGCGGTGGGCTTCGATCATCAAGACAACAACATCAGCATCTGCAGCCCCGCCCCAAGCGGCAGCGACCATTGCACGGTCAAGGCGGCGGCGCGGCTTGAAAAGGCCCGGCGTGTCAATAAAGATTAATTGCGCATTCTTTGCCATCGCAACGCCCCGGATGCGGGCGCGCGTTGTCTGCACCTTATGGGTTACAATCGATACTTTCGCACCGACCATCCGGTTCAATAGCGTCGATTTCCCGGCATTCGGTTCACCGATCAGGGCGATGAAGCCAGCTTTGGTAGGGGCGTCAGTCATCTGTCGACTTTCTTCAAAAGGGCGCTTGCAGCTGCCTGTTCGGCCTGACGCTTGGACCCCGCCGTCGCCTTCTCGGACAGACCAGAGGCCAATCGCACCTCAATCGTAAACTGGGGCTGGTGGTCCGGTCCAGTGCGGGACACCTCGAGATATTGCGGTGGAACCTCGCCACGGGCTTGCGCCCATTCCTGCAAGGATGTTTTGGCGTCGCGCGCATCCGCTGCGACGTTGTTTATGCGACTACCCCAAAGGCGCAGGATCGCCGCGCGTGCAGCGTCAAATCCACCGTCCTGATAGATCGCCGCTATCACAGCCTCCATCGCATCAGCCAAGAGCGCCTCTTTGCGGCGTCCGCCTGATTTCATCTCGGATCGCCCCAATTTCAGCACCGCACCAAGATCAATCTGGCGCGCAACATCCGCACAGGCCTCGCGGCGGACCAACGCATTGTAGCGTGGCGCGAGCAGCCCCTCGGGTGCTGAAGGGTCAGCCTGCAACAATGCCTCGGCCATCACCAACCCCAACACCCGGTCGCCCAGAAACTCCAATCTTTGGTTGTCATCTCGGTGCGGACTTACAATCGATGAGTGTGTGACCGCGCGGATCAGGATCTCTGGTTTGGCAAAATGATGCCCAAGCCTTTCTGAAAAGGCTTTAAGTTCGGCAGAGAGCTTCAATCGAGCGCCTTGAAGAAGCGATCAGAGCGCCACGTCCAGAATGCCAGCATGGACCGGCCTGCGGACGAGAACATCACACGGTCCGCACGACCGACGATATCCTTGCGCTCGACAAATCCAACGCCACGCGCGGCCTGCGCAACACGGCTATCGGTCGAATTGTCACGGTTGTCACCCATGAAGAAAAACTGCCCCTCGGGTACGGTGAATACACCTGTGTTATCCGTGGGCCGTGGCGCAATATCCAGGATTGCATGGCTCACGCCATTTGGAAGCGTTTCGATGTAACGTCGTTTTTCACAAACCGCGCCAAGACCAACCGCACCATTGGCGCACTGTGGCCGCAGCCGCAATGGCCCTTGGGGTTCCATGATTTCGGTAAAGGTGCCGGCTTCTTCGATCTCGACGGGTACATCGTTGATATGCAAAAGGCCGTCGATCATCTGGATGCGGTCACCGGGAATACCGATCAAGCGTTTGATAAAGTCACGCCCATCGACTGGATGGCGAAAGACCACGATATCTCCACGTTCGGGGTCCGACCCGAAAATCCGGTCTTCGCGATCTTCGATAAAGCCGCAAAAATCATCGGCTCCAAGATCGATACCAACCTGCGGAATGCGGATCGACGGGCAGGAGGCGTACGAATAACCGTAGGCCATCTTGTTCACAAAAAGGAAATCACCAATCAGTAGCGTATCTTTCATTGATCCTGACGGAATCCAGAATGGTTGAAAGAATACTGTACGGAAAATACCCGCAATGAGCAGTGCCCAAAACACCGTTTTGACTGTCTCTTTGAGCCAGGGAAGAAATCCTGTGTTCTCGGCCATTGCCTGATCCTTGCTGTGGTTTGAGGCTACATGAGGGCGCTGGCCTGTAGTGTCAAGCGATGGGCCGCGCCTCGATCACGACAAAGGCCTGCGCCCAAGGGTGATCGTCGGTCAAAGTCACGTGAATGATGGCCTCATGCCCGTCCGGGGTCATCTGATCCAGCCGCTCTTTTGCCCAGCCGCTTACGGCCATGACGGGTTGTCCTGTGCGCAGGTTGGAAACGGCCATATCTTTCCATGAAATTCCCATCCGCAGGCCTGTACCCAGCGCCTTTGAACAGGCTTCCTTTGCGGCCCAGCGCTTGGCATAGGTCCCCGCTACATCCTTGCGCCGCTCTGCCTTGCGCTGTTCGGTCTCGGTGAAGACACGGTTGCGGAACCTGTCGCCGAAACGATCAAGCGTGCCCGCAATGCGGTCGATGTTTGCCAAGTCCGTTCCGATACCGAGAATCATGCGCTGACGTCCATATCAATCACGCGGATACCGGCGACACCCCCGTGGCAAAGGGCGACAAGCCTTTTTCCCAAGACCTGATGATCGGGGTGCACCAGATAGGCCCGCGCCGAAGCCTCGTCATCGAACTGGCAGATGAAAGCATATTTGCAGTCAGGCGACATCTGTTCAAAGTCCCTGTTCGGTCCATGCGCGAAAGACGCAAACCCCGGAATCCGCGCACGCAGGGCGTTCAGTCCGGTCATCACGCCGGACAGTTCTGCTGGATCATGGTCCTGCGGCAGATCGAGGAGGACAATATGCCTGATCACGGGCGGGCCTGATCCATGATGCGGCGCATTTCAGCAATCGCCAGCGGCAGGCCACGGAAAATGGCTTCGCCAATAATGAAATGCCCGATGTTGAGTTCAACCACCTGCGGAAGTGCGGCAATCGGTGCAACTGTATCATAGGTCAACCCGTGGCCTGCATGAACCTCTAACCCAAGACTGTCGGCAAAAGCGGCCATTTCTGTGAGCCTGCGCAGTTCCGCGTCACGCTCATCAAAACGTCCTTCGGCATGTGCATCGCAATAGGCACCGGTGTGAAGCTCGATCACTTGCGCGCCGATCCGGTGCGCCGCTTCGATCTGGCGCTGATCAGCGGCAATGAAGATCGACACACGACAGCCAGCGCCGCGCAAGGGCGCGATGTAGTGTGCCAGCGCATTCTCGTCGCGCGCGACCTCCAGCCCGCCTTCGGTTGTCCGCTCCTCGCGCTTCTCTGGCACGATACACACAGCATGCGGCTTATGACGCAGCGCGATCGCCTGCATCTCTTGGGTTGCCGCCATTTCAAAGTTCAGCGGGCCCTTGAGCGCGGCCATCAACCCCTCGATGTCGGCATCCGAAATATGACGGCGATCCTCGCGCAGATGCGCCGTGATGCCGTCGGCACCAGCCTCTTCGGCCATGATGGCTGCCCGTACAGGATCAGGCACGGTCCCGCCACGCGCATTACGCACGGTGGCCACGTGGTCAATGTTCACACCAAGGCGTAGTCTCTTGCTCATAGTCGGCATTCCTTTGTCGTCCGAACCCTAGCGGTTGGCGTCATCGCTAGCTGATGTCTTTTTCTTCAACTGGTCAAGTTTTGCCAACAACGCCTTCTTCCGGCGCGTTTGATAGGCGCTGATCAAGGGCACCGACAGATAGTAAAACATGGTCGCGGTCACCACCCCGGGAAGTATGCCGCCCACGAGGTAAGGAAAGAACACATCGTCGTAGAAAACCCGCAACCCGTGCCAGTTGATCCGGTCAGGCGTGAAGATCGCAACAATATTGTTCCAAAGATCATAGCTGGCATCCGCGAACTTCTGACCAAGGTGGTCATTGTGGCCTGGCGGCAGCCCCAGCATCCAGGATCCCAAAGAGATCGACAGAATGCCAATGGGTGGAAATGTCAGGGGATTACCAAAGAACGTCGCCATGATGGCCGCAAATATATTCCCGCGCAGCAAACGCGCGATGATCGCGGCACAGACGAAATGCAACCCGAAGAGCGGCGTGAAACAGACAAATACGCCAGCCCATATCCCTCGGCTGATCTTTTGCGGCGTATCCGGCAATCGGCGGACACGATGTTTCACATATTCGAATGCACGGGTCCAACCGCCTCGGGGATAGAAGAAATCCAGCACGATCTGCCAGACCGCACGTCTATCCCTGCGTTTGAAAACCAATACTCGTCATCCTTCTCTGCGGAGCGGCCCCGCCCCCGGCGCTGCAAGCCCCGGATCCTTGTGCCGTGCGATGGACGACACGTTGCTTTCCGCCTCAAGGGCAGTCTGAATGCGGTGCAGATGCTCTGCGTCACGCAAATCAACGTCGATCAATAACCTAAAATAGTCTGGTTTGCGGTCAATGAACTTGAGGTCAGAAATATTGGCGTTCTGTTCTCCAATCAACGTGCAAATGCGACCCAACACACCGGAATCATTGGCAATCGTGATGTCAAAGGTGACGGTATTGACAGCACCATGCGTGCCTTCCTGCCAATTCAGGTCAATCCAGCGTTCAGGCTGGTCTTCGTAGTCGGCCAAGGCCGCGCAATCAATGGCGTGTACGACCACACCGTGCCCACGGAACGTGATGCCAAGGATGCGTTCACCCGGCACGGGCTGACAACAGGCACCGCGTTGCTGTACCTGATCCGGTGACAGACCGACAACGGCACGGCCTTGGTCAATCTCCTCGCCCTGGGTATGTTCCAATTCGGGGTAGATCGCGGTGACGACCTTGCGTCCGGTGATCTCGGCGCTTCCCAGACGCGCCAGCAGTTCCTCCACACCATCGATCGCCAGCGCCTTGGCCGCAGTCTTGAGAGCCTTTTCAGTGCTTTTCTTGCCGACATTTTCGAAGGCCACACGCGCCAGTTCACGGCCCAGACGCACAAAGCGTTCGCGATCTTCTTCGCGCAGCGAGCGACGGATCGCCGTCTTTGCCCGCCCCGTCACTGCGATATCGATCCAGGTCGCTTGGGGCGTCTGACCTTCAGCGGTGATCACTTCGACAGACTGTCCATTCTTGAGACGTGTCCACAGGGGGACGCGAAGCCCATCCACCTTCGCCCCGACGCAGGCAGACCCGATACGCGTATGGATCGCATAGGCGAAGTCAATCGGTGTTGCCCCGCGCGGCAGCTTGATCACATCGCCTTTGGGCGTGAAGCAGAATACCTGATCCTGATACATCTCAAGCTTCACAGCTTCGAGAAATTCGTCGTGATCCTGATCTTCATCCAGACGTTCCGTCAGCGACGATATCCAGTGCACCGGATCAACGGCAAAGCGGTTCTCGACCCGCTCACCGTTCTTGTAGGACCAATGGGCCGCAACCCCGGTTTCAGCGACCTCGTGCATTTCGCGTGTGCGAATCTGAACCTCGACCCGCTTGCCATCGCGACCGGACACTGTGGTATGGATCGAGCGATAGCCGTTGGATTTTGGCTGGCTGATATAATCCTTGAAACGGCCCGGCACCGCCCGCCAGCGCTGGTGGATGGCCCCCAGTACACGGTAACAGTCGGCCTCGGTCGCGACGATCACGCGGAAACCGTAGATGTCGGACAGGCGACTGAAACCCTGATCCTTTTCCTGCATCTTGCGCCAGATCGAATAGGGCTTCTTGGCGCGCCCAACGACATCCGCGGTGATGTTGGCTTTTTCCATCTCGACCCGCATGTCTGCGGTAATCTTCTGGATCACGTCGCCCGTTTCGCGCTGCAGTGTAATAAAGCGGCGGATAATCGAATTACGGCCCTCGGGGTTGAGTACGCGGAAAGACAGGTCTTCCAACTCTTCGCGCATCCACTGCATACCCATGCGGCCCGCCAGAGGCGCAAAGATATCCATCGTCTCTCGCGCCTTTTGGGCCTGTTTTTCGGGGCGCATGGATTTGATCGTGCGCATATTGTGCAATCGGTCGGCCAGTTTGACCAAGGTCACCCGCAGATCGCGGGACGTCGCCATGAAAAGCTTGCGGAAATTCTCGGCCTGTTTGGTCTGGGTCGAGGTCAGCTGCAAATTGGTCAGCTTGGTGACACCGTCCACCAGTTCGGCAATCTCGCGGCCAAACCGTTTTTCCACCTCGGCAAAGGACGCTTTCGTATCTTCGATAGTGTCATGCAGCAAAGCCGTTACAAGCGTCGCATCATCCATCTGCTGCTCTGCCAGAATAGTTGCAACAGCCACAGGGTGGGTGAAATACGGCTCGCCGGAATGACGGTACTGCCCCTCGTGCATTTCTGCACCAAAGGCAAATGCATCGCGCAACAACGCCTGATTGGAATTGGGGTTATAGGTACGGACCAGAGCAATCAGATCGTCTGCAGTTGTCATCTGGTCCCGTGCCTATCCATACAAGGCCGGTGTAGCGGCCTTAGCGCTGCGCCTGCGCATCCATCAATGCGCGCAACAGCTTCTCTTCTGACATATCATCTTCGGCAGGTTTGTCAGTTTCTGCGCCCATCAAAAGGGACATGCTGTCCTCTTCTGGTTCGTCCACTTCGATCTGGGTCTGGTTCGCTTCGATCATGCGCTCGCGCAGGTCAGCAGCCTGTTGCGTTTCTTCCGCGATCTCACGCAGGGATACGACCGGGTTCTTGTCGTTGTCGCGGCTCACAGTGATAGGCGCACCGGCGGAAATTTCGCGTGCACGATGTGCTGCAAGCATCACAAGCTCGAAACGGTTAGGAACTTTGTCGACGCAATCTTCTACGGTGACGCGGGCCATGGGCGTACTCCAGTGGGGTCATAAGGGACTTTGGAAGTCGCTTACTTAGTGGCTTCGCGCCAGATTGACAAGGGCCTGACACAACTGCGCACCCAGATTTCTATGACACTTGCGGCGTCGTCAGACGTGTGACTTCGCTGCGCATAGCATTGGGTAGATCAGCGCACATTTGCGCGATCGTCAAACCAAGCAATGGATGCTGCCATTCGGGCGCGACATCCATCAACGGCACAAGCACAAAGGCCCGGTCTTGCAAACGCGGATGGGGCAGAATCAATTCATCGGGCGCGATCCTTTGTTGTGCATCCAGTGACAGGCCACGCCACTCTTGATGCGTGTCCTGATCCGGTAAAACGAGATCGCCAACGGCAATCAGATCAAGATCAAGCGTGCGCTGGCCCCAGCGGCTCGTGCGTTGCCGGCCGGCTTCAGCTTCTATTTCGTGCAATCCGGCCAGAATTTCCGGGGCAGACCAGGACGAGGAAATCGCCATTCCGGCATTCACGAAATCAGGTCCTGCGCCCGCGGGAAATGCAGGGGTCGCAAATAATCCACCAAGTTTCGGCGGCGCATCCGACATGCGGGACACCAGAAACATAGCTTTTTGTATAGTCTCCTTTGCGTCACCCCATGCAGAATTTTCGTTGCTACCAAGGGCAATTAGCACATTTCGGCTTACATTAGTCATTTGAGTGCCTTGTCACTGTCGTCAAATATATTACGTTTATGAAATTCTTGCGTAGCCCAAAACACTCACGGCACCATAATAGCGCAAGTTCGATTTTTGGAAGGACGATCCCATGTTTTATCGAGACGAGCGCTTGGCGCTCTTCATCGATGGTTCAAACTTGTACGCCGCAGCGAAATCGCTCGGCTTTGACATCGACTACAAACTCCTGCGACAGGAATTCATGCGCCGCGGAAAGTTGCTTCGGGCATTCTACTACACTGCCCTGCTCGAAAATGACGAGTATTCGCCAATTCGTCCGCTTGTCGACTGGCTGAACTACAACGGCTTCACCATGGTGACCAAGCCCGCCAAGGAATACACAGACAGCATGGGCCGCCGGAAGGTCAAGGGCAACATGGACATCGAATTGACCGTCGATGCGATGGAACTCGCCCCTTATGTGGATCATGTTGTTTTGTTCTCAGGTGATGGCGATTTCCGGCCGTTGGTTGAAGCGCTTCAGCGCAAGGGTGTCCGTGTCTCTGTGGTCTCAACGATTCGCAGCCAGCCCCCTATGATTGCAGATGAGCTGCGTCGCCAGGCCGACAATTTCATCGAGCTTGATGAACTGCGCGATGTGATCGGCCGCCCTGCCCGCGACCCGCGTCCGGAAATGGAACGCGAAGAAGCAACACAGGAAGCCTAGGACACCGATTCATTGAGGCGCAGGCAAACGCGCCTCAATGCGTCGCAGCAAGTGACGCTGGACCTGCCAGCGTCAAACCCTTACCTCTGGTAGACAAACCGGAGCACAAGATGACAAAACCACCCCTTACGCTTTATCTGGCCGCCCCGCGCGGGTTTTGCGCCGGTGTCGATCGTGCGATCAAGATTGTCGAGATGGCTTTGGAAAAATGGGGTGCACCTGTCTACGTGCGCCACGAAATCGTCCACAACAAATTCGTCGTCGATGCGCTGCGCGATCAAGGTGCGGTCTTTGTCGAGGAACTGGATGATTGCCCCGACGACCGCCCCGTTATCTTTTCTGCGCATGGGGTGCCAAAATCTGTCCCCGCCGCCGCCGCAAGGCGCAATATGGTCTATGTAGACGCCACGTGTCCACTTGTCAGCAAGGTGCATATCGAGGCCCAACGCCACGCCGACAATGGATTGCAGATGATCATGATCGGCCACAAGGGGCACCCTGAAACGGTCGGCACCATGGGCCAACTGCCCGAGGGCGAGGTGCTTTTGGTTGAAACTGTCGCCGATGTGGCCACGGTAGCCGTCCGCGACCCCGAAAGGCTGGCATTTGTGACGCAGACAACTCTGTCGGTGGATGACACGGCCGATATCGTCGCCGCGCTTTATGATCGTTTCCCCAAGATCGTCGGCCCTCACAAGGAAGACATCTGTTACGCAACGACAAACCGTCAGGAAGCGGTCAAGGCGATGGCGCCCAGGTGCGATGCCATGCTGGTCGTGGGTGCGCCCAATTCTTCGAATTCCAAGCGTCTGGTCGAAGTCGGCGCACGCGCAGGATGCACCTACGCGCAACTGGTCCAGCGGGCGTCCGATATCGACTGGCGCGCACTGGACGGGATCACATCCATGGGGATCACGGCAGGGGCTTCGGCGCCCGAAGTGCTGATTGCCGAAGTGATCGACGCTTTCAAAGAACGTTATGACACAACAGTCGAAATGGTGGTGACCGCAGAAGAAAACGTCGAATTCAAGGTTCCACGTGTTCTAAGAGAACCCGCCTGATAAGAGCCGTCTCACGATGAACACAATCCCGCGCTCTGCTTTGATCCTCGGACTTGCTGGCCTGATCCCGTTTCTTTGGGGTGGCGCCACAGTGTTGCTACCTGATCTGGCGCTGTGGGGGCAGATGAACCTTGGAGGGCGGTTTATCGGGCCATATGTGCAGCTATTCTACGGCGCCGTCATCCTGTCATTCATGTCCGGTGTCCTTTGGGGGTTTGCAACCAAGGCGACAGGCCAGATCGCGACAGCAAGTTATGTCTTGTCGGTTATCCCCGCGCTCTGGGCGTTCTTTATGACCGGCGGCGGGCCGACCACGGCAGCGCTTAACCTGATCGCGGGCTTTCTTGGGTTGCTCTTGCTGGATTGGCATTTCTGGCGTCTTGGCCTCGCGCCGCCTTGGTGGATGCGACTGCGCACCCTTCTGACAGCGATCGTGATCATCACCCTCTTGCCTTTGGTTGTCTGATGGCCGACGCGCGCACAATTGCAACCTATGATGCAAAGGCATCGGCCTATGCTGACTTGACGGGAACGGATCGTCCGGACGCGACATTGCAAAGCTTCATTGATCTGTTGCCTGTAGGGGGCCATGTGCTGGATCTGGGGTGCGGACCGGGAACTGCCTCTGCCCATATACGTAGCGCCGGGCTTGTCCCTGATCCTGTTGATGCATCCCAAGGAATGATTGCGATCGCCCGAGAGAAGTATGGACTGGACGCGCGGCTTGGCCGTTTCGAAGACATCGACGCAGTTGCAGCCTACGATGGCGTATGGGCAAACTTCAGCCTCTTGCACGCTTCGAGTGATGACCTTCCGCATCATATCGCAGCGCTTTTCATGGCAACCAAACCGGGAGGCATCCTGCATATCGGGATGAAAACCGGCGCAGGATCAGCACGTGACAAGATCGGTCGGCTTTATACCTATGTCACGGTCGATGAGCTGAAAGCCATGATCACAGCAGTGGGCTATCAGGTCATTTACGTCAAAGAAGGCGCAGAGGCCGGGCTTGCCGGAACCGTCGATCCGTTCGTCATCATGCGCGGAAAGAAGACCTGAAAATGCCACAACTTTTTGCCTATACCGACGGTGCCTGTTCGGGCAATCCCGGCCCCGGTGGCTGGGGGGCATTGCTTGTCGCGCGCGACGGGAACACTGTTCTGAAGCAGCGCGAACTTTCCGGCGGTGAGGCCGAGACAACAAACAACCGCATGGAATTGCTTGCTGCCATTACCGCATTGGAAACGCTCGACAGGTCAACAGCGATCACGATTGTCACGGACAGCGCCTATGTGAAAGACGGGATCACAAAATGGATTCACGGTTGGAAAGCCCGGGGGTGGAAAACCGCCGCAAAGAAACCCGTGAAAAACGAAGACCTGTGGCGGCGTCTTGACGCTGCAACAGCACGCCATGACGTGACGTGGGAATGGGTAAAGGGGCATGCCGGACACCCCGAGAACGAAAAGGCAGACGAACTCGCGCGCGCCGGCATGGAGCCGTTCAAACCATAACGGCTGCGCGCCACTAGCCGACGTTCAGAACGATCTTGCCGATATGCGCACTGCTTTCCATGCGCGCATGGGCCGCCGCCGCATCTTCCAATGCGAATTCCTGATCCATCACCGGCGCGACTTTGCCTGAGGCGATCAGCGGCCAGACATGTTGACGCAGTTCATCGGCAATACGGGCCTTGGCCAGATCCGATTGCGGGCGCAAAGTCGAACCGGTGATCGTAAGGCGCCGTGTCATCAGCTGGACCAGGTTCAGATCCGCCTTTGGTCCTTGCAGGAATGCGATCTGCACCAGTGACCCGTCATCGGCAAGTGCTTTGAGATTGCGCTGTATGTACGACCCGCCAACCATATCAAGTATCAGGTCCGCCCCGCCCAGCGCACGCATTTCGTCAACGAAATCGACCTCGCGGTAATTGAATGCCGCATCCGCGCCCAATGCGACACAGGCGGCGCATTTGTCATCCGATCCTGCGGTTGCAAAGGCGCGGGCGCCAAAGGCTTTGGCCAACTGAATTGCAGTGGTGCCAATCCCCGAACTGCCACCATGCACCAGAAAACGTTGCCCCGCCCGTAAGCCGCCTCGCATAAAGACATTTGACCACACCGTGAAAAAAGTTTCCGGCAAACACGCCGCCTGCTTCAGCGTCAGCCCGCCGGGGATCGGCAGGCAGTGGGCGGCCGGTGTTGCAACGTACTGGGCATATCCGCCACCGGGCAACAGCGCACAAACCTGATTCCCGGGCTTGAGGGTGGAGACACCCGCACCACATGAAACAACCTCACCCGAAGCCTCCAGACCGGGAAGATCACTCGCACCTTTTGGCGGATTGTAGAGACCGGCGCGTTGCAAGGCGTCGGGGCGGTTGACGCCCGCATAGGCCACCTTGATCACAACCTGGTCATAGTCTGGCGTCGGCATGGGCCGATCTGTCAGGGACAAGACCTCCGGTCCTCCCGGTTTGGAAATCTCGATTACTTTCATAAAAAGTGTCCTTACTGCGGATCGCGCCAGATACCAGGCAGATCGGGATCATCTGACCCCTTTGGTGCCTTGACCGACGCCATCATTCGCTCCAACGGGCCAGTCAACGGCTTGAGCAGAGGACTTGCCTTCGCCTGCGCCTTGAGTTTTTCGAACTGCATGACGTTGTCGATACGGCGGTCGATGAAAGCATCGGTCGCCTGCATATCAATGCTGTCGTCACCCAACCAGTAAAGCACAACCGAACTATAGACCCCTGAAAGTGTCATCCGCTTGGTGTACCAGTTCACATCGCGTGACGTATCGCCCAGCGCGGTCCATATCGCATCAGCAGTGCCCCAAACCAGCTTGGCCCCGTCAGCCGCCATATGCGGCAATGCAAAAAGTGTCGCGCCACGGCGCACGGCTTCCTTGTCATCAATGACCTGCAGACGCAGGCGGATGGCATGTGCCACCTTATCGCGAAAACGCATGCCGCTCAGATCAGCCTCGGCAAGGGCTGCAACCATCGCGGCATCACCTCGGTGGTGGTATGCGACAGCCAGATCGACAGCCCCCCGCGGGCAGGTTGCCTTGGCAATTGCAGGGTCAATACCGGCATCCGCCACTGCGGCCTCAAACGTGGCAGGTGACCATCCATCAAAAGCGACATGTGGCAGGGCCGCATCCAAAAGCTGGTCCAGAACCGGATCGACGGGGGCATTTGTCATGGGCTTCTCCTGCTTTCGGTGCACACTAGACAAACTAGCCCGCCTTTGCTATCTGCCCAACTCCTGCAATTTTTGCAAATCCAACTTAGAAAGGTGGTGTAAACCACATGCAGGTTAGTGTTCGTGATAACAACGTCGATCAGGCGTTGCGTGCTCTGAAGAAAAAGCTCCAGCGTGAGGGCGTTTTTCGTGAAATGAAGCTCAAGCAGCATTTCGAAAAGCCTTCCGTCCGCAAGGCGCGCGAGAAAGCAGAAGCGATCCGCCGTCAGCGTAAACTGGCGCGCAAGAAGCTCCAGCGCGAAGGTCTGCTCTAAGCGACCTATCGACGTTACGATCAAGAAGCCCCCGACTGATCACTCAGGCGGGGGTTTTTCGTGCACAGATCAGACCGGCGTCTGATCCCCAAGCTTCTTAAGTATCGGACAATCCGGTCGATCATCACCCGCGCAGTCCCGCACCAAGGTCTTCAGCGTGTTGCGCATGTCCTGCAAGTCAGCGATTTTGGCTTCAATCCGCTGCAAATGCTCTTGCGCAATCCTGCGCACATCGGCGCTAGCCCTTTCCGTATCTTCCCAAAGCGCCAGCAGGTCACGACAGTCCTCGATGGAAAACCCCAAGGCCCGCGCATGCGCCAGAAATGTCAGCTTGTGAATGTCTTTCTCGGCAAAGGCACGGTAGCCATTGGTGTCGCGCCCGGGTTTGACCAGCCCGATATCCTCGTAATAACGGATTGTCTTTGCAGGCAAACCAGCTTGTGCTGCGGCTTCTCCGATGTTCATGCTGGAACCTCCTGATAGGAGGTGTCCGGACGGCTTTGCGATCGCCCGCGTTGAGGGGCGACCCAGCGAAGGCGCAATGCGTTGCTTAGAACAAAGACACTCGACAACGCCATGGCACCAGCGGCCAGCATCGGCGACAGAAGCGGACCACCAAAGATATGCAGCATCCCCGCAGCAACGGGAATGAGTGCGGTGTTATAGGCAAATGCCCAGAACAGGTTCTGCTTGATGTTCCGCATCGTGCGCTGGCTGACATCAAATGCATTGCACACACCGTTAATATCACCAGACATCAAGACTACGTCTGCGCTTTCGATAGCCACATCGGTGCCTGTGCCAATCGCGATCCCGACATCGGCAGCCGCCAATGCCGGCGCATCGTTGATCCCGTCGCCGACAAAGGCAACCTTTGCACCGGATCCGGCAAGTTCGCGCAGGGCAGCAACTTTGCCGTCCGGCAGAACCTCGGCAACCACGGTGTCGATACCCAGCTTTGCCGCAATCGCATTGGCGGTCTGCTTGTTGTCGCCGGTAATCAACGCGACCTGCAAACCCATTCCCTGCAAGGCTTTCACTGCGGCGGGGGTTGCCGCCTTGATCGGGTCCGAGATCCCGATCAATCCGGCAAGCTCGCCGTCAATCGCGGCAAAGAATGGTGTCTGCCCTTCGGCTGCAATTCTTGACGCTTGTGCCGCGAAAGCATCGATCGCAATTCCCTCGCGCCGCATCAGCCGATCTGCACCAACAAGAACACGACGCCCACCAACAACGCCACTGACGCCAAACCCGGCATCGGCGCTGAACCCTGTGGCATTCTGCAAGGCATAGCCTTGCGCCTGCGCCTTGCGCATGATCGCTTCGGCAATCGGGTGTTCCGACAACGCCTCGACACTTGCAACCAACCCCAGCACCTCGGCCTCGTCCATGGTGTCAACAAGCAAGACAGAGGTCACCTCCGGCCGTCCTTCGGTCAGCGTGCCGGTCTTGTCGAAAGCGACGATTTGAGTCGACTGCAACGCCTGCAAAGCGTCACCCTTGCGGAACAACACACCAAGGTCCGCGGCCCGCCCTGTGCCCACCATGATTGACGTCGGCGTCGCCAACCCCATCGCGCAAGGACAGGCCACAATCAGGACCGATACTCCTGCCACCAGCGCGAAACTCAGCGCGGGATCCGGGCCGAATACCAGCCATGCAATGACGGTGAGCGCAGCAAGAACCAAGACAGCAGGCACAAACCAAAGCGTGATCTTGTTGACGAGATCCTGAATAGGCAGCTTTGCGCCTTGTGCATCTTCCACCATGCGGATGATCTGCGCGAGCATCGTGTCTGCCCCCACCTGCGTGACACGAAATGTGAAAGCACCGGTTCCGTTGACAGTACCGCCCGTCACCAGATCGCCAGCGGTTTTTTCCACTGGCAACGGTTCGCCAGTGATCATGCTTTCATCAACATATGAATTGCCGTCGATCAGCTCGCCGTCCACGGCAATCTTTTCGCCCGGACGCACACGCAGCACATCACCGACCACGATATCGGCGATCGGCACCTCGACCGCCTCGCCATCGCGCATCAAGCTGGCGGTCTGCGGTTGCAGCCCGACCAACCTGCGGATCGCCTCACCGGTCTTGCCTTTCGCGCGGGCCTCAAGAAAGCGGCCCAGCAGGATCAGGGTGACAATCACGGCGGCAGCCTCGAAATAAACCGCGCGCGTTCCGGCTGGCAGGACTGCGGGAAGGAACGTGGCAATCGTCGAAAAGACCCACGCCGCCCCGGTGCCCATTGCGACCAGCGCGTTCATATCGGGCGCGCCCTTGAACAAAGCTGGCAGGCCTTGGGCAAAAAAGAAGCGCCCCGGCCAAGCCAAGACAAGGGTCACGACAATGAACTGAAAGACCCAACTGGCCTGCATACCGACATTCTGCTGGACCCATTCATGCACCCCCGGCACAAAATGTCCGCCCATTTCCAAAACAAAAACCGGCGCCGTCAAAACCGCCGCAATCATCAATTGATGGCGCAATGCGGCAATATGAGCGTCCTTATTGTCTGTCTTCGCCGCTGACGTATCCCGCAAACGCGCCGGATAGCCCGCTTCGGTCGCGATCTTGGCAAGCGCTTGCGGCGTCGTCGCACCGGTCAAGTAGGTCACCATCGCCGATTCGCCTGCGAGGTTGACCGACACAGCGATCACCGATGGCGCGGCCAGCAGCGCCTTTTCAACGCGCCCCACGCAAGAACCGCAATTCATGCCTTCGATATCCAGCGTGACCTGATCGACAGCAGCGGGATAGCCTGCTGCCTCCAATGCGTCTGCGATCATGGCTGGCGTTGCGGGACTTTCCAATGTCACAGTCGCCGTTTCAGAGGCAAGGTTCACCGAAGCCTCGGTGACACCATCGACAGACTGAAGCGCCTTTTCCGCCCGTGCGACACAAGATCCACAGGAAAGCTTGGTAATTTGGAGTGTAAGAAATGTCTGTTTCATCAGCGTGCTACCTTTGTTGCACGCCCTACATAGGCCTTCCACTCACTGGAAGGTCAAGTGCTGATGAAATTATTCCGTCTCTCGCGCGGCGGCGATATAATTCTGCATCTCGGCCAGCGGTACGGCACCCGGCACCAGCGCATCACCGATCACGAACGAGGGGGTGCCAGTGAACCCGAGATTCTCGGCAAGTTGTTGCGACGCGGCCAGGTGGCTATTCACGTCTTCACTTTGCATGTCCGCCATCAGCTGATCCATATCGAGGTCCAGAGACCGCGCCACGGCAAGCACTGAGGCTTCTTCGGCCCGACCACGCATTTCCATCAGCGCCCAGTGCATTTCTTCGTATTTACCCTGTTCCCGCGCCGCCAGAGCCACGCGCGCCGCAAAAACGGAACCTTCACCGAGTATCGGCCATTCCCGATAGACAACGCGTACATCACGATCGGTCGACAAAAGCGCTTTCACATCCGCCGCCGCGCGTTTGCAATACGGGCAGTTGTAGTCAAAGAACTCGACAACGACCGTTTCACCATCAGCATTTCCGAGGACAGGCGCATTCGGATCATTCTCAAGAAAATCACGCTGGCGCTGCAAGACTTCTGCTTGCGCCACGGCCTGCGCTGCATTCCGTCGTTCTTCCAGAATGGCAATCGCTTCCATTATGATCTGCGGATTTTCAAGAATTGCCTCCAGCGCAAGCTCTTTGATGTCATCTTCCGACAAAGTCTGCGCAGCAGCCCCGAAGGGCAGCAGAAGAATAAGGGCGAAAGCCAATAATTTGCGCATGTGTTGTCCATTCCGTCAGGCAGGGTTCAAAATCGGCGCCATACAAACACTTTGGTCGGGTATTGGCCACACACATCTGTGTTTTTTCTGCGACCCAAGGACGCGGGCTGGCGGCACACACCAACAAGCAGACCGTCATACAGGTTATTGACGTGGTCCTGCGGCTTGCCCCCTTCCCCCGCTTTCGATTAGGTGCACGCTATGGAACAGCATGTCGCAAATCGAAAGTCTTACAGGTCCGTTGTCGGTATGGGCTTCAAAGGCGTTGCTCTTTTTGTGATGGTTGTCTGTGTTGTCCCCTATTTGGGCGTGCTGGCAGCGGCACTGACGGGGTCATTCGATACGTTGAGCCATCTGGCAGAGACCGTGCTTGGGCGCTACACGGCTACGACAGTCATACTGGTATCCCTCGTCATGGCAGGAACTGCGGTAATCGGGGCAGGTGCGGCATGGCTGGTCACGATGACCGATTTCCCCGGACGGCGGTGGATGGAAATCGCTTTGGCGCTGCCACTGGCCTTCCCGGCCTATGTGCTGGCCTATGGCTATACCCATGTGCTTGACCACCCCGGCATTGTGCAGACCACGCTGCGCGATCTGACAGGATGGGGCCCACGCGACTATTGGTTCCCCGAGATCAGGTCGCTGGGCGGTGCGGCCCTAATGCTGACGCTGGTGCTCTACCCTTATGTTTATCTGCTCGCGCGGGCGGCATTCGCAGCGCAGGGGGCAAGCACGTTTCTGGCCGCACGGGTCTTGGGGCGTTCTCCTTTTTCCGCATTCCTGCATGTTTCGTTGCCTATGGCGCGGCCTGCCATCGCATCGGGGGTCATGCTGGTTGCAATGGAAACAATCGCCGATTTCGGCACCGTTGCCTATTTTGGCGTTCAGACCTTTGCGGTTGGCATCTACACAAGCTGGTTCACGCTGGCAGACCGCGCGGCGGCAGCGCAACTGGCACTGGGGCTACTGAGTTTTGCGCTCTTGTTGGTGATGCTGGAACGCTACAGCCGCGGCAATGCGAAATACACCAGCGGACGACGGAATGCGCCGCTGCAAAGGCTGACCCTGAGCAAATGGCAAAAGACAGGGGCAATGGTCTTTTGCCTGACACCGGTGCTGCTGGGCGTTGTGCTGCCTGTCATTGCACTCAGCGTCATGGCATTGGGATCAGAGCAAGACCTGCTCAGCCCCCGCTATCTCGGGTTCATCCGGAATTCGCTGACACTTGCGAGCATTGCAGCCGTTCTGACCGTTCTCGCGGCCTTGATCCTCGGCACACTGCACAGGGTCAGTGCAAGCCGCCTGACCGGGACATCACTGTATCTCGCGCGGATCGGATACGCCGTACCCGGGGGTGTGATTGCCGTTGGCCTACTCGTCCCGTTTGCTGCCTTCGACAACGCGCTGGATGCTTGGATGCGAGCGACCTTCGACATCTCGACCGGCCTCTTATTCACAGGGTCGATCTGGCTGCTGATCTCGGCCTATCTGATCCGCTTTCTGGCGGCGGCGATCGGTGCCTATGAAGGCGGCATTGCCTCTGTCGCGCCGAATATGGACGCTGCAGCACGGACCTTGGGGCAAGACATGCCCGGTCTGGTGCGGCGCGTGCACATCCCGTTGTTGCGCACAAGCTTACTGACAGCGGGGCTGATTGTCTTTGTGGACGTGATGAAAGAACTGCCCGCGACGCTGATCATGCGGCCTTTCAATTATGACACACTCGCGGTGCAAGCCTATCGTCTGGCGTCGGACGAACGGCTTGAGGGTGCGGCTGTGCCCAGCCTCGTCATCGCTGCAATCGGGCTGATCCCGGTTATCCTGCTATGTCGACGCATCGGTACGGGCCGGGCCTGACGGGCAAGAAAAAGGGCGCCACAAAGATGGCGCCCCCAAAGTCTGCTTTTGCGGTCTGACTTATTCCCAGCCGACCTTGTTGAAGATTTGCTGCGCCACAGGCAGATTCTGGGCAACCGCGCTTAAATCAACTGCGTCGGGACGGAAAAGCCCCATTGCAGCAACCGATGGCGACAGGCCAACGCCCGCAACGGCAGGATATTCATCATTGCCGGCACTGAAATACTGCTGGGCCTGATCCGAGGCGAGATACTCGAGGAATTTGATGGCGTTTTCCCGGTTGGGTGCATGCGCTGCCACGCCGCCGCCCGAGAGGTTCATATGTGCACCCTCGGCGTTCTGCGCGGGGAAGATCCAACCGATATTCGCAATTGCCTCGGCATCAAGGCCGTCAACGTCTGTGCGCAAGGCACGGGCGAAATAGTAGGTGTTCGAAATCGAGATATCGCACTCGCCAGAGACAAGGCCCCGAAGCTGGTCAGTGTCGCCACCCTGCGGATCGCGGGCAAAGTTGTTCACAAAGCCCTGCGCCCATTCGGTGGCTGCTTCTTCGCCGTGATTTTCGATAATGGCGGCCATCAGGGTCTGCGAATAGACATTGGTCGATGAACGGTGGCAGATCATTCCCTCATAGGCCGGATCAGCCAGCGACAAGTAATCCAACGGTGGATTTTCGACTTCGGTCTTGTCGTAAAAGATGATCCGCGCGCGCTGGCTGAAACCGAACCACTGGTTATCAGCGTCTTGAAGGCTTGCCGGAATGCGCGCTTCCAGCACATCGCTTTCGATCGACTGCAGGACACCGGCTTGTTTGGCGCGCTCCAAGCGCGATGTATCGACTGTAAGCAGGATATCGGCAGGTGAATTCACGCCTTCGGCTTGCATGCGCGCGATCAATTCGTCCGCGTTCGCCTCGATCCGGTTGATCGTGATGCCGGTGAGATCGGTGAAGTCGGAATACAGACGCTCGTCGGTGTCATAGTGACGGGAAGAGTAAAGGTTCACCTCACCCGCGTGGCTATCGGCATAAACAGCCGTGGCAAAGGATGACACTGCTGTCATCAGGATAAGTGAGGTTCTGAGTGGTCTACGCATAACAGATTCCTTGCGAGGGTTAAGGTGATGCGCAGAACCTGACAAAAAAGATCGGATTAATCAAGGTATCCTGATATTTTTTGTCAGATTTTTTATATCCTTGATTTTAAATGGAAATATCGCCTACCTGCCCTTCCAGACAGGATCGCGCTTTTCAGCAAAGGCGCGCGCGCCCTCTAGCTGGTCTTCCGAATTGTAAAGTGTTTCGACAGTCGGAAACTGGCTTTTTGTAATCCGGTTCATCGCGTCTTGAAATTTCATGCCCTCGGCTTCGCGCACCACCTCTTTCAGCGCCGCGTAGACCAAAGGCGGACCGGATGCGATCAGGGCCGCCATCTTGCGCGCCTCGTCCATCAGTTGATCCGCCGGGACCACCCGATTGACCAGCCCCCAGCGCGCAGCCTCTTCTGCATCCACCCAACGCCCTGTCAACAACATCTCCATGGCAATGTGATATGGAATGCGCTTTGGCAGCTTCACAGATGCCGCATCCGCCACGGTACCCGACCGGATCTCCGGCAAGGCAAAAGTTGCGTGATCCGCTGCCAGCAGAATATCCCCGGACAACGCCAGTTCCAGCCCGCCCCCACAGCAAATCCCGTTGATCGCCATAATCACCGGCTTGTTCATGCGTGGCAGTTCCTGCAAACCGCCAAAACCGCCGACACCGTAGTCCCCGTCAACAGCGTCTCCTTCGGCAGCCGCTTTGAGATCCCAGCCCGGACAAAAGAACTTTGGACCCGCACCGGTCACAATCGCAACGCGCAACTGCGGGTCATCGCGGAAGCCCGCGAACACATCTCCCATGATCCGGCTGGTCGCCAGATCGATCGCATTGGCCTTGGGGCGGTCCAGCATGACTTCCAGCACATACCCGTTGCGTTTGGTCTTGATGGGGCCGTCAGTCATGGCGTTCTCCTGTAGTGATAAGGGCATCAGCTGCAATGGCCCGTTCAGGGCCACACATCAGCGGATTGATTTCGACCTCGAAGGGCGTGTACGCCATGACATAGGACTGCACTGCAAGCACCGCGTCAATGATGGCGTCCTTGTTGACAGGCGCGCGCCCCCTGTAGCCGTCAAGCAGGTGCGCGATGCGTAGGGATGCCAACGCGCCGAGTATATCCTGCCGCCGCACGGGCAGGATGACGCTTGCACTGTCTTGCATGATTTCCGTCATTGTCCCACCGGCCGCAATGGTCAGGACATAGCCATGAGCCGGATCAAGAACGACGCCGATCAAGAGCTCAACGGTCGCATCGGTGACCATTTCTTCGACCAGAAAGCAATCCGCAGGCATCGCATCGGCTGCAGCCTGCAACGCTGCATCATTGCTCAGGCCAACGACCACCGCCCCCGCTTCGGTCTTGTGGGCCACACCCTCGCCCTTTAGAACCAAGGGAAACCCGACCGTCTTGGCCGCAGCACCCAAGCTGGCCTTGCCGGTTACCCTTTGTGATCGCGGCACATTCAAGCCGAACTGAACCAAGGCCGCCTTCGCGCCTGCCTCTGTCAGGATCGCGGACGGCGATACCGACGGCGGCAAGAACACCTCGGGTTCCCCGCCCGTTCCTACCCGCGCGGCAACCTCAATCGCCTGAACCGCCTCGGCCATGCCACAAAGTGGCAGGATACCTTGTGCAAGCAGCCGCCGCGCGACATCCTCCGGCATGTTTTCCACCAGCGAACTGAGCACGGCAATCGGTTGTCCGGTCTCGCGCTGGGCCCTGTCAACAGCCCGCAGAACCAAGTCCCAATCCGGCGATGTGCAGCGGTCAGGCCTTGGAAAATCGAGGATCACGACGCCAAGCGTGACCGCGGGCGACATCATGGCGGCAAATGTCGCGGCCATCGCGTCTTCATTTCCCCATATGAAAGTATGGTAATCCAATGGGTTGGAAAGTGTCACGATCGGGCCGAGCGTTGCGCGCAGCGCAGTCTTCTGTTCTTGGGCCAAAGGCGGAAAGCCGATCTGGCTCCCGTCCGCTGTATCGGCCATCAGGCTTGCTTCGCCGCCAGAGCAAGACATTGAGGCAATATGCGGTGCCGCCAGCGGTCCAACCACATGCAACAGCTTTAGCGTTTCCAGAAACGCCGAAAGCGATGTCACACGCCCGATTCCCAACCGCTCGAACAAGGCTGTTGCCCCCGCATCACTGCCCGTGATCGATGCAGTGTGCGAGATTGCAGCCTGCCGTGCCTGCGCAGACCGGCCTGTCTTTAGCGCCACAATGGGCTTGCCAAGATCCCGCGCCGTCTGCGCCAGCGCAGTCAATGCCCCCAGATCGTCAATGCCTTCAATGTAAAGACCAAGTGCCGTCACCTTTGGATTGGCCAGCAGCGTCCTGCCGATCTCTGATAGTCCGGTCTGTGCCTGATTGCCGACCGTCGCGACATAGGCCAAGGGCAGGCCACGCGCCTGCATTGTCAGGTTGATCGCAACATTCGAAGATTGGGCAATGATTGCGACGCCACTCTGCGTGGGCAGGCCACCATGCTGGTCAGGCCAAAGCGCAACACCGTCGAGATAGTTCAGAAAGCCATAGCAATTAGGCCCGATGATCGGCATGTCACCTGCAGCAGCAAGCAACGCCGTCTGCAACGCATCACCGTCTGCAACTTCATGGACCGCTTCGCGAAAACCCGACGCAAAGCAGATCGCCCCGCCTGCGCCAATACGCGACAGCGACCGCACGGCATCAATGGTTGCATGCCTGTTGACCCCGATGAATACCGCATCAGGCGGTTCGGGCAGATCTTCAATGGCGCGGTAAGGCAAGAGGCCCGCCACATCCGTCTTGGTTGGATGCACGACCCAGATGCTGCCCGGAAAACCGATCTTCCGGCACTGCCGGATCACCTCGCCCCCCCATGCACCGCCACCAATCACAGCAATCGAGCGCGGATTGAATATTCGTGTCAGCCGTTCCATCAGGCGCCCAGCGGGCGCAGCAATTCGCGACTGATGATGTGCCGCTGGATTTCCGAGGTGCCGTCCCAGATCCGTTCGACGCGCGCATCGCGCCAGAACCGTTCAATCGGGAAATCATTCATCAAACCCATGCCACCATAAATTTGAAGCGTCGCATCGGTCACGCGGGCAAGCATCTCGGTGGCATAGACTTTGGCCGAGGCTATCTCGCGGTTGGCAGGAAGCCCTTGGTCCAGACGCCATGCCGCTGAAAGGGTCAGCATATCAGCCGCGTCAATCTCGGTGATCATATCGGCAATCTGAAAGCTGACGCCCTGGAACCTGCCAATAGGCTGGCCGAACTGTTCACGCCCTGCCGCATAGTTCAGTGCATAGTCAAAGCAGCGCCGCGCCCGCCCCACCGACATCGTGGCGACAGTGATGCGCGTCGCATAGAGCCATTCATTCATAACCGCAAAGCCGCCGTCGACCTCGCCCAGCACCTGCGCATCGGGCAGACGACAGTTGTCGAAATCGAGGATGCAGTTTTTATACCCGCGATGACTGACAGAGGCATAGCCGTCGCGCACTTCAAAGCCCGGCGTGCCACGATCCACCAAAAAAGTAGTGATGCGTTTCTTTGGTCCGCGTGGTGTCTCGTCCACGCCCGTGGCGACAAAGACGATGAAGAAGTCAGCGTGATCCGCTCCGGAAATAAAATGCTTGGATCCGTTGAGCACCCAGTCACCGCCCTCACGCACGGCACTACATTTCATCCCGCGCACATCCGAACCTGCCTCGGGCTCGGTCATGGCCAGCGCATCCATCCGCGCGCCGCGCACGGCAGGTAGCAAATACCGTTCGCGTTGGTCGCCCTTGCAAGCCATCAGGATGTTCTGTGGACGCCCGAAGAAATGGGTAAGTGCCATGGATCCGCGGCCCAGTTCGCGCTCGACCAGCGCGAAATCAACGTGCGACAAACCTGCGCCGCCCACTTCTTCGGGAAAGTTGCATGCATAAAAACCCAGTTCGATCGTCTTGCGCTTGATCTCTTCCGCGATTTCCTTTGGCACCTCACCACTGCGCTCGACAGTGTCTTCATGAGGGTAAATTTCGTTTTCAACAAATGAGCGTACAGTATCTACGATCATCTGCTGTTCATCGGTGAGGCCAAACTGCATTGCAGGCTCCGTTCTGCATCTTCCGAACGAAACCCTAAGAAGCGTCCCGCAAAATGTCATGCAGAAATCAGCGGGCAGTCAGACTTTCCAGAACTGCCAAAGCTTTGCCGTTTTTGTGTCGTACCGCTAGTGTGGAGATCAAAAACAGAGGGCGCATAAATATGTTCGGCGATTGCACAGAAACAGTCAGTATTCTCTATGCTGTTGTCTTTGGTGCGGACGGGGCCTGCATAGCGTTGAGCACACCGTCAATCCTGACTGCATTCGGGGCATTCATGGTGCTGGTGGTTGTCGCACAGTTCCTTGCACGCAAGCTTTGGAAAAAGCTCATAGACATCCCAGCGCAGGTTGAAGAGGATACGCGGCCCGTGCCAAAGAGTTCGCCCTATCGCGATGATCCGAAATATCGCAACAGCGCTATCCGATCGACCAAACGCTAGTCGGCGGGCCTGTTATTGCCGCCAATTGCACGCGTCAGGCGCGCAGCGGCGTCCATGACAGGTATGGCCAGGTCCGCGATGCGGTCTTCGGTGATCCGCGAGGTTGGACCAGAAACAGAGATCCCCGCGACCGCTTCGCCAAAGACATTGTAGACGGGGGCTGCAATGCAGCGCATACCGATGTTCCGCTCTTCGCCGTCAATGGCGTAGCCACGCGCCTTCGCCGCGCGCAGGTCGGCGATCATGGCTTCGGGATCGGTCAGGGTGAAGGGCGTGTATTGCACCAGTTTGCTGGCAGCAAGAACAGCACGTTGACGTCTGTCATCCATCCGGCAAAGCAGCGCCTTTCCGATGCCCGAGGAATGCATATCAGAGGCTGTTCCGGGTGGAAAAAAGGCACGGATCGTCGCATGGGTCTCGACTTGGTCCAGAAAAAGCACCTTGCCATCACGCTCAATACCAAGATTGGCGGTCTCTCCTGTCACCTCCATGAGCTCGCGCATGATTGGACGTGCGCGCTCCACAAGTGAAGTCCGTCGCAAGAAGTGCGATCCGGTCAGAAAAGCAGCGGGACCGATGCTCCACATTTGGCTTTGTTCGTCAAAGTCGGCAAAGCCACGCCCCTGAAACGTTGTCAGTACGCGGTAGACTGTTGCGGGGGACTGATCCAATGCACCTGCGATCTCGGACAATGTCCCGCCCTGCATCTCACCAAGTTGCACCAGTACCTCTAGCGCACGATCCAGCGATTTGATCGTGTTCTGCGCGGCTTTATCATCCCATGCTTTGGGTCGTCCGCGGCCTCTCTTGACGTCTTCCTGCATTATTTTTCTCACTTCTGAAAATCAATTTCACTTTATGAAAAATACAAACCACTGACAATAAACAACTTTATTTCAATATGCCTTTTTGAAAAATAATTTCAAAAAAATATCCAGACACGACGGGGTCTGACAAAACACCCTCAACCCAATGGAGGATTGGACGATGAGCTTTCAGAACCCTGTATTTATTCCTGGCCCAACGAATATGCCCGAAGCTATTCGTAAGGCCTGTGACATGCCAACCATTGACCACCGGTCGCCACTGTTTGGGCAAATCCTGCACCCCGCCCGTGCTGGCGTTCAGGAAATTCTGAAGTCTGAAACAGCTGAGGTCTTTATTTTTCCTTCCACAGGCACTGGCGGCTGGGAAACGGCGCTTACCAATACGCTGTCAGCCGGAGACACGGTGCTTGCCGCACGCAATGGCATGTTCAGCCATCGCTGGATCGACATGTGCCTGCGCCACGAATTGAACGTAAAGATCGTCGAAACCCCTTGGGGTCACGGCATTCCGGCGGATCGCTACGCCGAGATTCTGAAAGCTGACACCGACCACAATATCAAAGTGGTACTTGCGACGCACAATGAAACAGCCACTGGCGTGAAGTCCGACATTGGTGCTGTCCGCGCGGCACTCGATGCGGCAGATCACCCTGCCATGCTCTTTGTTGACGGTGTCAGTTCCATCGGGTCAATGGACTTCCGATTTGACGAATGGGGCGTCGATGTTGCGGTTACGGGCTCACAAAAGGGTTTCATGCTGCCAGCCGGTCTGGCCATCGTAGGTTTCAGCCAGAAGGCACTTGATGCAAGCAAAACGGCCGGACTGCCGCGCACGTTCTTTGACATTGCCGATATGACCAAGGGCTATGCCGCGAACGCCTATCCATATACACCCGCAGTGGGCCTGATGAACGGCCTGCTGCTGGCGACCGAAACACTTCTGAAGGAAGGTCTGGAGAACGTCTTTGCACGCCATACACGTATCGCGACAGGTGTCCGCGCTGCCGTTGATGCATGGGGGCTTGAGCTTTGCGCCGCATCCCCTGAGGTTTACTCCGATACGGTCAGCGCAATTAAAACACCTGAGGGTTTCAACGCCACGGATATCGTCACCCACGCAGCCGAGAAATACGGTGTCGCCTTTGGTGTCGGCCTTGGCGAAGTCGCGGGCAAGGTTTTCCGCATCGGCCACTTAGGCAGCATGACCGACGTCATGGCCCTGTCAGGGATCGCCACCGCCGAAATGTGCATGGTGGACCTTGGCCTCGACATCAAACTCGGGTCAGGCGTTGCCGCAGCGCAGGACTATTATCGCAACAGCACCGGCCTGATCATGAAGGATGCCGCATAATGAAAGACCACAGCGAAATGTACATCCCGACTTACCAGGACATGCTGGATGCGCACGAGCGTATCAAGCCGCATATCAACCGCACGCCGATCCGCACGTCGGACTATCTGAATGAACTGACGGGCGCGCAGCTGTTTTTCAAATGCGAGAACTTTCAGGAACCGGGTGCCTTCAAGGTGCGTGGTGCCGCCAATGCGGTATTCGGTCTGAGCGACGAACAGGCCGAGAAGGGCGTGGCGACGCACTCTTCGGGCAATCACGCTTCGTGCCTGAGCTATGCCGCCATGCGCCGTGGCATTCCCTGCAACGTGGTCATGCCGCGCACCGCGCCGCAGGCCAAGAAGGACACCGTGCGCCGCTATGGTGGTGTGATCACCGAATGCGAGCCTTCGACATCATCGCGCGAGGAAACTTTCGCGCGCGTGCAGGCCGAAACAGGCGGTGACTTTGTTCATCCCTACAACGATCCGCGCGTGATTGCGGGGCAGGGGACATGCTCCAAGGAATTCATGGAGCAGGTCGACGGTCTGGACATGATGGTCGCACCCATCGGTGGCGGCGGCATGATATCGGGCACCTGCCTGACGCTCTCGACCCTCGCGCCCGAGGTGCAGATTATCGCAGCCGAACCAGAGCAGGCGGACGATGCCTATCGCAGCTTCAAGGCGGGATACATAATTGCCGATGATGCGCCCAAGACCATCGCTGACGGCCTACTGGTACCGCTGAAGGAACGCACGTGGCATTTCGTGTCGAACTATGTGACCGACATCTACACTGCCCCCGAAGAAGAGATCATCGATGCGATGAAAATCACCTGGAAGCATCTGCGGATCGTGATGGAGGCCAGTTGTGCTGTGCCTCTGGCGACGATCCTCAAGAACAAAGAGACCTTTGCCGGTAAACGCGTGGGCGTGATCATTACTGGCGGCAACGTAGACCTCGACAAACTGCCTTGGATGCAAGGTTAAAGGGAGAAGACCCATGAACGATATGAGCAACCTCAAGAACCTCGAAGTCGGCTATGACGTGCCCGCCCTGCCCGGCATGGATGAGGCGGACATCCAGACACCTTGCCTTGTGCTGGATCTGGATGCGCTGGAGCGCAACATCAAGAAGATGGGCGACTATGCCAAGGCCCACGGCATGCGTCACCGCGTACATGGCAAGATGCACAAGTCCGTCGATGTGGCCTTGTTGCAGGAAAAGCTGGGCGGCGCGGTTGGCGTCTGCTGCCAGAAGGTCTCCGAGGCCGAAGTCTTTGCCCGTGGCGGTATCAAGGACGTGCTTGTCTCGAACCAGGTTCGTGACCCGGCCAAGATCGACCGCCTTGCCCGCCTGCCCAAGCTGGGCGCGCGCACGATTGTCTGCGTCGATGACCTCGACAACGTCGCCGACCTGTCTGCCGCTGCTGTCAAGCACGGCACCACCATCGAATGCTTTATCGAGATGGACGTGGGTGCGGGCCGTTGCGGTGTGATCGGTGCCGAAAAGGTGCTGGAGATCGCCAAGGCGATTGATGCAGCCCCGAACCTCAAGTTTACGGGCATTCAGGCCTATCAGGGCGCGATGCAGCACATGGACAGCTATGAGGACCGCAAGGCCAAGATCGACGCGGCTGTGGCGATGGTGCAGGAAGCGATAGACCTGCTGGAACCTGCCGGACTGAAGCCCGAGCTGGTCTCGGGCGGCGGCACCGGATCTTACTACTTTGAATCGAACTCGGGTGTGTTCAATGAACTGCAGTGCGGCTCCTATGCCTTTATGGATGCCGACTATGGCCGCATCCTTGATAAGGACGGCAACCGCATCGATCAGGGCGA
>CAZTKF010000016.1:0-51494 GCA_964614205.1 uncultured Loktanella sp.
CCCTTACAGCCCTGATCCCATGCGGCCATGTAGACCTCTTTGAAATCATCAAAGCTGATGTCCTCGGGGCAGTTGATGGTCTTTGAGATGGAGCTGTCGATCCACTTTTGCGCCGCCGCCTGCATCCGCACGTGGTCAAGGGGGGCGAGCGTCTGTGCATTCACGAAATACTCTGGCAGGGGTTCATCGCCTTTCAGCTCGCGCCAGAGCTGCACCGCGTAATCGACCACCTCTTCTTCTGTACGCGAACCGTCTTTCTGCAAGACCTTGCGGGTATAGGCATAAGCAAACACCGGCTCGATCCCGGACGACACATTGCCCGCATAAAGGCTGATCGTCCCTGTCGGCGCAATCGAGGTCAGAAGCGCATTTCGTATGCCATGCTGCCGAATAGCATGTCTGACATCCTCGTCCATATGCTGCATTGCGCCACTTTCCAGAAACTTGTCCGCGTCAAAGAGCGGGAAAGGGCCCTTTTCCTTCGCCAATTCCACAGAAGCCAGATAGGCCGCGCGCGCGATCTGGTGCATCCACTTATCTGTCTGTGCCGCCGCCTCTCCGGAGCCGTACCGCAGACCGACCATCAACAGCGCATCAGCCAGACCAGTGACGCCCAGACCAATGCGGCGTTTGGCCTTTGCCTCGGCTTGCTGCGCCTTTAACGGAAACCGCGAGGCATCGACAACGTTGTCCATCATGCGCACAGCCATCGCGACCAGATCACCCAGCGCAGCCTCGTCCAGTACAGCACCTGTCTCGAACGGGTCTTTCACAAGTCGCGCCAGATTGATCGAGCCCAGCAGACATGCGCCATAGGGCGGCAAAGGCTGTTCGCCGCAGGGATTTGTGGCAGCAATCGTTTCGCAATAATTCAGATTGTTCATCTGATTGATACGGTCGATGAAAATCACACCGGGCTCGGCATAGTCATAGGTCGACCGCATGATCGCATCCCAAAGATCGCGCGCCTTTACAGTGCGGTAGACTGTCCCGTCAAAGACCAGATCCCATGTGCCATTCTTCTTGACGGCTTCCATGAAAGGGTCGGTGATCAGCACCGACATATTGAACATGCGCAGACGGGCAGGATCGGATTTGGCAGTAATGAAATCCTCGACATCAGGGTGATCACAACGCATCGTCGCCATCATCGCGCCGCGGCGCGATCCGGCCGACATGATGGTGCGGCACATGGCATCCCATACATCCATGAATGACAGCGGACCTGATGCATCCGCCGCAACCCCCTTCACACCCGCCCCTTTGGGTCGGATGGTCGAGAAATCATAGCCGATCCCGCCTCCCTGCTGCATGGTCAGCGCAGCTTCTTTCAGCATATCGAAGATGCCGCTCATGCTGTCAGGGATCGTCCCCATGACAAAACAGTTAAAGAGCGTCACCGACCGCGCCGTGCCCGCACCTGCCGTGATCCGCCCTGCAGGCAGGTATTTGAAATCCGCCAGCGCATCGTAGAACTTGTCTTCCCACGCCTTTGGATCATCTTCGACCGCCGCAAGAGCGCCGGCGATCCGGCGCCATGTGTCCTCGACCGTTGCATCAATCGGTGTGCCATCCGCTTTCTTGAACCGGTACTTCATGTCCCAAATCTGTTCGGCAATAGGGGCAGAGAACGCAGTCATGGCAGGGAATCTCCTAAAGGCAGCGGACAAGAATTGCATCTTACGGGGTGGACGACCAGTTTGGAATGGCGAAAGAATGAAAATCGTCGCAGATCACTATACAATATATAGTAGTTGATCTCAATACCCACACCACATAGACGATAGCAGCCACAACCATTGATCAGTTGCTACCTTGCCTTACCTTTCACACTGATATCCGGGGGATCGATGTCGAAAACCGTTCATATGCTCAAACTCTCTGTCGGTACCGAAGATGTCGCCGGGCTAGAGGCATGGCAATCGACACCGCGCGCCCAGACAGATGATGGTCTTCCGCGCCACATCACCCGCATGTGGCCCAAACGGGGTGATGAAATCCTGAATGGCGGGTCTATTTTCTGGGTGATCAAAGGGGTGATCCTGTGTCGGCAGCCCGTCTTGCGGCTGGATGAGTATCTGTCCGCCGATGGAATCCGCCGCTGCGCTATTGTCTGCAAACCCGGCCTGATCCGCGTGGAAGCGACACCAAAACGTGCCTTTCAGGGCTGGCGCTACCTTGCGGTTGGTGACGCGCCCCGTGACCTGCCAGAAGGCCGGCAAGCGGAAGAAGCCTTGCCGCCGGAGCTTTCCAAAGCGCTTGCGGCAATCGGTGTGCGCTAGGCAGAATGCTTTCCCTGTGCCATGCTCACGCGCAGGAGGAGTCGACATGACCGTTTTCACCAGTCCCTACCCAGACGTTTCCGCGACCGAGCAGACGATCACAGAGCGTGTCTTTCAAGGCCTTGAAGATCGTCCAGATGAGGTGGTTCTGACAGATGGCCCAACCGGGCGCAGCATGACTGCCGCAACATTCATGGATCAGGTTAAGCGGATGGCCAGCGGTTTGGCCAGCGCAGGGTTGGGAGCAGGACATACCGTCGCGATCATGGCCCCCAACATCCCGGAATACTGCGTCGTTTTTCATGCAGTCGCATGGGGTGGTGGCACCATCACGACGTTGAATCCGACCTACACGGCCCACGAAGTCGCGCATCAGTTGTCTGACTCTGGCGCGGAACTCCTGATTACCATTCCCGATTTTGTTGAAACAGCGCGGGAGGGGGCGGGCGACACGCCGGTGATTGCCATCGGAACGCCGGAATATGCAGCGCTTTTTGCGGATCCGCTCAATGCTCAGGTGCCGGTAGACCTTGATGACTTTACAGTTGTGTTGCCCTACTCCTCTGGCACGACGGGGCTGCCAAAGGGAGTAATGCTGTCGCACCGGAACCTTGTGATCAATGTTGACCAGTCGATCGTTGCCGCCGATTTCCGCCCAGGGGAAACCACCGCTGCGTTCCTGCCGTTCTTCCATATTTATGGCATGACGGCCCTGATGAACATTCACCTTGCCGGCGGCGGCGCGCTTGTGACGATGCCACGCTTTGATTTGCCGCTCTTCTTGCAGATCAACCAGGACTACAAGACAAAGCGCATGTGGGTCGTACCGCCGGTTGCCCTTGCTCTGGCCAAACACCCAGTGGTTGCCGACTATGATTTGTCTTCACTTGAACAAGTCTTTATCGCCGCCGCACCTTCCGGCGCTGAACTGTCAGACTCGATTGCCGCGCGTCTGGGTTGCAAGGCCTTGCAAGGCTACGGCATGACTGAACTCAGCCCCGTATCACATGTCGTTCCGGGCAGCGCGCCGCGTTCAGGCGCGGCGGGGCTGGCAGTACCCAATACAACCAGCCGGATTGTCGATATCACAACCGGAGCAGACCTGCCTGCGGGCGAAGAAGGAGAGCTTTGGATCAAAGGCCCACAGGTCATGCAAGGCTACCTCAACAACGCCAAAGCAACTGCTGAGACAATGGCAGAGGGTGGCTGGCTCCGCACCGGTGACATCGGCAGAATCGACGCCGACGGTTATCTTTTTATCACTGACCGCCTGAAAGAACTGATCAAATACAAAGGCTTCCAAGTTGCCCCCGCCGAACTTGAAGCCGCTCTGGTCGCGATGGAGGGCATCTCGGACGCCGCCGTTATCGGCAAACCCGACGACGAAGCCGGAGAGTTGCCGATCGCTTTTGTTGTCACAAGCGATCCGGCCCCTGACGAGGCCGCTATCAAAGGCTATCTCGATCAGCAGCTTGCCCATTACAAACAGATTCATGAAGTGCATTTCGTGGACGAAATCCCCAAGTCTGCGTCGGGCAAAATTCTCAGACGTTTCCTGCGCGACGGATTGCAAACCTGAGCACTGGACGGGCCAATGACAGCCCCTATAGTCCCGCTGAACCCAACCTGTGCAAAAACGGCTGACCATGAAACCAACATCTTCGCGCGCCGCCCGCAGACTTGCGCAGAAAAGCAGGAAATCGGCACCCCTATCCGTCGCTGATCTGGCACTTCGTGTGTCCAAGGCAAAGGTCAGAAGCGTTGACCCGGCACTTGAGACACGTGGCAAGCGTATCCTGACATCATATTTGCAAACGGCCCAGAACTACGGCGTACCAGTCAAAGACGTGATCGCCGAAATGGCCAGCGGAAAGACGGCTTGGCGTCTTGGATCTGCGGTGCGCGATGAGCTTCTCAAGACCCCCCCCGATGCCGTGCGCAACGCCGCCTGCGCGCAAGGCTGCGCATTTTGCTGCATCCTGTCCGGCGGAGAAGGTGGCGTGATTACAGAATACGAAGCCGAACAACTCTACGCAGCCGTCACGCCGCTTGCCGGTGAACCGGATGGACGCGACTGGCACCCGCAGGCCTGCCCTGCGCTGGATCCGCAAACGCGCAGTTGCCGCGCGTACGAGGCACGGCCCATGATCTGCCGGTCATTCCTGTCGACCGATGCGAGTGCTTGCGAGCGCAATGCCGCAGGCAGCGCAGAACGCGGCGCGGGGTTGCTGGGCAGTCACCTTGATTATCTGGTCGTCCATGCACTTTGCCGTCAGGCATTGAAGGGTATCACACAGGTCCACACCTACAGTATGGCAGCGACAGCCGCTTCAGCCGTTGCTGGTGCAGACACCGACACCGCGTTGACCACAGCCCGTCATAAACCGGCTGCACTGGAAACCGCATGCAGGGACGGCGCGAGCGCGGCAAAGGCCTAGGCCGTAAACCACCTTGACCGGATCAGGTTTCAGCGGCCCGGTTGCCAGCACCTTACAGGCCCAGAACCATCTGCAGCGCCTTCAACTTAGCGCGCTGTTCATCTGTCCAGTCACGACGACGCCCCCTGAACAGGGTCGCCTGACTGGCGTGGATCAGCCCGTCATCAAGGATTTTCAGACCATTGGCGCGCAGCGTTTCACCCGTCGAGGTGATATCGGCAATCGCCTCGGCAGTTTCGTTCTTGACCGTGCCTTCGGTTGCGCCTTGGCTATCCACCAGCTGGTAGTCCGCAACCCCCTTCTCACGCATGAATTCGCGGACAAGCCGGTGGTATTTCGTCGCAATGCGCAAACGGAATCCATGTGCACGCCGAAACGCTGCTGCAGCGGCATCCAGATCATCCAGCGTACTGACATCAACCCAAGCCTGCGGCACCGCAACAATCAGATCGGCCCCGCCAAAGCCCATAGGTGCCAATTCAGCCACGCGCAGATCCCAGTTTGCCAGCTTCTCACGCACCAGATCAGAACCCGTCACACCCAGATGGATGTTGCCTGCCGCCAGTTCACGCGGGATTTCCCCCGCCGAGAGCAGCACAAGCTCCACGCCTTCGATACCATCCACGGCACCTGCATATTCCCGATCCGATCCGGATTTGCGCAGCCCCACACCGCGCGCACCGAACCAGTCAAAGGTCTTTTCCATCAATCGGCCCTTTGAGGGCACACCCAGCTTCAACATGCGCGCAACCCCAATGCCAGATGCGGGCGGATGACACCACCCACCGCAGGCACAGCCCGCCCCTGCCCCAATTGTGCGGTCAGCGCATCATAGCGGCCACCCGTCGCGACAGGGGGGTAATCTGGACGATCCGTGGCATAAAAGCCGAAGACAAAACCGTCATAGTATTCAAGCGAGGTGCGCCCATAGCTGCCTTCAAACTCAAGACTGTCAACGTCGATACCACGCCCCGCCAAAGCCTCAAGTCGTGCATCCATACCTGCAACCACATCGCCAATCGCAGGCATGTCCACCGCGATATCCCGCAGCGCGCTCAGCACATTCGGAGCGGTTTCCCGCAGTCCGAGAATGGCATCAATCAACGCAATTTCTTCTGCAGCGATGGGGGCCGCCGCGGCATCCGCTCGCAAGGCGTCGATACGCGCCTGCACCTCGGTGCGACTGCGCAACCCGATCTCTGGTCCCGCATCGGCAAAGGGGTTCTCTGCCGCCAAAAGTGCAGCACGTGCAGGCGGCACTGTGCCCGAACCAAAGCGCTTCATCAACGCACGGAAGCGGCCCGGCCGCCAGATGTGGCGCAACAGGGCGGCCTTGCGCGCCTCGGTCGTGCGCAATCCGCGCACAGCGGCCATCAACACGCCGATATCTCCTGTGGCTGCACGCACCGGCAAACCGGCCAAGCCTTCAGCGATCGCGGCAAAGACCTCGGCATCAGCGCCGGCAGGGTTCCGGCCGTCAAAGACCTCGTATCCAACCTGCACATATTCGTTCGCGCGGGTCTCATCGCTTTCCTGTTTGCGAAACACCTTGCCAGAATACGTATAGCGCGCCGGATCGGCATGGCTTTCCATATGCATCTGCACCACCGGCACGGTGAAATCCGGACGCAGCACCATCTCGCCGTAAAGGGGATCAGAGGTGAGATATGCGCGCGCACGGATATCTTCGCCATAAAGGTCCAGCAAAGTCTCGGCCGGTTGCAGCACATCTGCCTTGATCACCTGCGCGCCCTTAGCGGCAAAGAGATCACGCAGACGGCGCGCTTCGGCCAGTGTTTCGGGTGAGGTGGGCATCAGTTGTGGCTGTCCAGAATTTCACGGACCTTTGCGATCATCTCATCGCGCGGCACTTCGTACTGGCTGGGGCGGTCTTTCCACTCTTCCAGCGTCGCGTTCTTGGCAATTTCCGCGCCAAGGATCAGGTCCTTGATCTGCACGATGCCTTTGTCGAATTCATCACTGCCTGCGATAATCGCGACGGGCGAATTCCGCTTGTCGGCGTATTTCAACTGATTGCCAAAGTTCTTGGGGTTACCCAGATACACCTCGGCGCGAATACCCGCATTGCGCAGGTCTGCCACCATCGTCTGATAGTCCGACATCCGATCGCGATCCATGACGGTGACAACGACAGGGCCTTGGGCGGTCGTATCGATCCGGCCCTTGGCACGCAACGCAGCCAGCAGACGGTCCACACCAATCGAAACACCCGTGGCAGGGACCTCCTGTCCGGTAAAGCGCTTGACCAGATCGTCATAACGGCCACCACCCGCGACAGAGCCGAAGTTGCGGGGATGGCCCTTGTCGTCGGTGATCTCGAATGTGAGCTCGGCCTCGTAGACGGGGCCGGTGTAATAGCCGAGGCCACGGACGACGGAGGGGTCGATGATGATGCGGTCAGGCCCGTAGTCTTGGGCAGCAAGGAGTGTCGCAATCACCATCAATTCTTCGACGCCTTGACGGCCAACATCAGAATCCCGCACCAAGTCCATCAAGTGTTGGCACGCCACCACATTGCGGAAGGCACCATTACGCCAGTCTTCAGCCTGTTTCTCTTCCTTGAAGATAGAATCTGAGAACCCGCTCACGTATTGCTTCAGTTCTTCTGTAATTTCGAAACTATCCAGATCGTTTGAGGCAGATTCAATTGCAGCTGCTGCCTCGACAAACCCCATCACCACATCGGCCTGTTCCTCACTCAGCCCCGCACCCTTGGTAAAATCCCCGCTTTCATCCTTGCGCCCTTCACCCAGCAGTGCCCGCACGCCGTCAGGCCCCAGCCGATCCAGTTTATCAATCGCCCGCAGTACGATCCCGCGCTCGGCATCTTTGTCGTCGCCAGACAGCCCGGCAACTTCCATCACCCCGTTCAGCACCTTGCGGTTGTTCACGCGGATAATGTAATCCCCCCGATCAATCCCCACAGCCTCCAGCGTGTCGGCCAGCATCGCGCAAATCTCGGCATCCGCCGCGACAGAGCCTGACCCGACCGTATCCGCATCACACTGATAGAACTGGCGGAACCGTCCCGGTCCAGGTTTCTCGTTACGCCAGACAGGGCCCATCGCATAACGGCGATAGGGGAATGGCAGATCATTCCGGTACTGTGCCGCCACACGGGCCAGCGGCGCAGTCAGATCATAGCGCAAGGCCAGCCAGTCATTGTCCTCCTCCCACGCAAACACGCCCTCGTTCGGGCGGTCCACGTCGGGCAGGAACTTGCCCAGCGCCTCGACCGTTTCAACGGCGGATGTTTCCAGCGCATCAAATCCGTAGCGATGATAGACACCGGCAATCGTGTTCAGCATTTCGGTCCGTGCGGTCACATCCGCGCCGAAATAATCCTGAAAGCCCTTGGGCGTCTGAGCCTTGGGGCGCGGTTGCTTTTTGATCTTGGCCATGCGCTTGGTCCTGCCGGTCACTTCTCGTTCCCGCGCCGTTTAACCCGCGAATGTCACAGGGGCAATGCAGTCCTGATGATCATCGGAATGCGGGATGAGGGGCAGGATACGACGCTCTCTCTTCATCTTGACCGTAAAACGCAAGACGCAAGGGGGGTGCCCTTGTGCGACTTCCCTCTTTTTTGCGGCAACATCGGCCCCTTCCCCCGATCACAAAGCCGGTGTAACACACCCTCCATGAACGAATTGACCCGCCTGGAAGAACAAATCGCGCATCTCACTCGTACGGTTGAGGAGTTGTCGGACATTGTCGCGCGCCAGGAAACGGAACTGGCAGTTGCACAACGCCGTTTGGCGATGTTGATGGAACGCGAAGCAGGGCGCGAACTGGATGCCGGCGGAACGGTGCCGTTGGCCGATCAGCGTCCACCGCATTGGTAATGGCGCCTCTAGGGCGGGTTTCCACCTGCCCTACGCGTCCTCTACCTCAATCACGCCACCCAATGACCGCAATGCGCCCTTGATCTGCGGATTGACCGGAAACTCCTCACCAAGATCCAGTTCCACCTCACCGGGCAGGTCGTCATTCATCAGGCAAAAGTAGATAGCCCCCCGTGCGGCCCGCACTGCGCCACCGGCAGCGTTCGCCAGCACCGATGCAACCGATCCGATCGCCTCCGGTCCGTCAATGAACACCCGCAAGCCTGCGCCACCGGCATCTGCGACCATCGCGTCAATCGGCGAGACCGACCGGCCAAGCAGTTTCAATTGGTCGGCTTCCATCGTCGCCTCGCAGGTCAGCACAATCTGGCTGCCGGTTTCGAGATATTCACGCGCCGCTTCCAAGGTGTCCGAGAACATGGTTACCTCGTACTGCCCTGTCGGGTCGGACAGTTGCACAAAGGCAAAGCGGTTGCCCCGCGCCGATTTCCGCTCTTGCCGTCCGGATACGGTGCCCGCCATCTTGACGATTGCGGCACCCTTTTCCGCGCGGGTCATGACATCATCCAGTGTCAGAACCTGCTTGCGCTTGAGCGGCCCCATATAGTCGTCCAGCGGATGACCGGACAGATAGAACCCGATCGCCTTGAATTCTTCGGCCAGTCGTTCAGCAGGAAGCCAATCCTCGCCGCCCACCAAACGCGGTTCGGGAAGGTCTTCTCCGGCATCACCGAACAGGGAAACCTGGTCCGATGATTTCTGATCGTGGATAGCCGCAGAATAGGCCGTCAACGCATCCAGACTCATCATCACGCGGCGGCGGTTCGGGTCCAGCACGTCAAAGGCGCCGGCACGGGCCAGCATTTCCAAGGGCCGTTTTCCGATCCGCTTGAGGTCCACACGCCGCGCAAAATCGTAGAGGTTCACGAACTCTTTCTCGCCCCGCCCCGCCACAATCAGCTTCATCGCCTCAACGCCGACGTTTTTCAACGCGCCCAGCGCATAGACAAGCTTTTGATCTTTCACATCAAACGTCGCCTGAGAGCGATTTACACAAGGCGGGGTATACTCAATGCCAAGGCCTTTCTTGACCTCTTGAAAATACACGCCCAGCTTGTCGGTCAGATGGATATCGCAGTTCATGACACCGGCCATGAACTCGACCGGATGGTTCGCTTTTAGCCACGCGGTCTGATAGCTGACAACGGCATAGGCCGCCGCATGGGATTTGTTGAAGCCGTAGTTGGCGAATTTCTCCAAAAGGTCGAAAACCTCGCGGGCTTTCTTGGGCTCAACCCCGTTGGCCTTGGCGCCCTCTTCGAATTTCGGACGCTCCTTGGCCATTTCTTCGGCGATCTTCTTACCCATCGCGCGGCGCAGCAAATCCGCACCGCCAAGGCTATAGCCCGCCATGACCTGAGCGATCTCCATCACCTGTTCCTGGTAGACGATAATCCCTTGGGTTTCCTTGAGGATATGGTCAATCGAAGGGTGGATCGACTCCAGTTCCCTTTGGCCGTTCTTGACCTCGCAGTAGGTCGGAATGTTCTCCATCGGGCCGGGACGGTAAAGCGCCACAAGTGCCACGATATCCTCGATACAGGTGGGCTTCATGCGCTTGAGCGCATCCATCATGCCGCTGGATTCTACCTGAAACACAGCCGTGGTTTTAGCACTGGAATAAAGCGCGTAGGATTTTTCGTCATCCAGCGGGATCGCCCCGATGTCGTATTCAAAACCTTCAGGCGCGTCATAAAGCTTGGTCCCGTCCGCTGCGACATTCAGCGGGCGGCCCGTCTTTTTGATCAGCTCTACCGCGTTCTGGATGACAGTCAGGGTTTTCAGACCCAGAAAGTCGAATTTCACCAGCCCCGCCTGTTCGACCCATTTCATATTGAACTGGGTCGCAGGCATGTCCGAACGCGGGTCCTGATAAAGTGGGACCAGTTCATCCAGTGGACGGTCGCCAATCACGACACCGGCGGCATGGGTCGAGGCGTTCCGCAGAAGCCCTTCAATCTGCTGGGCATAGGTCAACAGACGGTCCACGACCTCTTCCGCCTTGGCCTCTTCACGCAGGCGCGGCTCATCAGCCAGAGCCTTTTCGATGGACACAGGCTTGACCCCTTCGACCGGGATCATCTTCGACAAACGGTCCACCTGTCCGTAAGGCATCTGCAAGACGCGGCCCACATCGCGCACTGCCGCCTTCGATAGCAAAGCACCAAAAGTGATAATCTGCCCCACCTTGTCGCGCCCGTATTTGTCCTGCACATAGCGGATCACCTCTTCGCGGCGGTCCATGCAAAAGTCGATGTCGAAGTCCGGCATCGACACGCGTTCAGGGTTCAGGAAGCGTTCGAACAGCAGTGAATAGCGCAGCGGATCAAGGTCGGTGATGAGGAGCGCGTAAGCGACCAAAGAACCAGCACCGGACCCCCGGCCCGGCCCGACAGGAATGCCGTTATCCTTGGCCCATTTGATAAAATCGGCCACGATCAGAAAATAACCGGGAAAGCCCATCCCTTCGATAATGCCCAGTTCAAAATCAAGCCGCTTTTCATACTCTTTTACGGGGGCAGCGTGTGGAATGACGGCCAGTCGCGCCTTCAGGCCTTCTTGTGCCTGACGGCGCAATTCCGCGACCTCGTCATCGGCAAACTTCGGCAGGATCGGTGCACGCTTATAAGCCTTGAACGCACATCGCTTGGCAATCTCGACAGTGTTCGCGATGGCTTCGGGGAGATCGGCAAACAAAGTCGCCATTTCCTGAGGTGACTTCAAATAGTGCTGCGGCGTGAGCCGGCGGCGCGGTTCCTGCTGATCGACATAGGCACCCTCTGCGATACAGATCAGCGCGTCATGGGCCTCGTAGAGTTCGGACTTGGGAAAATAGACATCATTGGTTGCCACCAGCGGCAAGCTCTTGGCATAGGCCATTTCGATATGGCCGCGCTCGGACAAGCGCTCTGCCTCGGGCGCACCGTCTTCACCGGGGTGACGCTGCAGTTCAATATAGAACCGGTCGGGATAGATTGCCGCCATCCTGTCCGTCAAGGCTTCGGCCTTGGGGCGCTGCCCTTGCCGCAGCAACCGGCCAACCGGACCATCAGGCCCACCCGACAGGCAAATCAGACCTTCGTGATACTGCGCCAGCTCTTCCAGTGAGACTTGGGGCAACTGCCCCTGCGCGTCCAGATAAGCGCAGGAATTCAGCTTCATCAGGTTCATATATCCGGTTTCGGACTGCGCGAGCAAAACGATGGGTGCCGGAGCCACGGGGCGCTTGCCCGGTTCGGCCTCCAGATAGGTCATATCCACCTGACAGCCGATGATCGGCTGCACGCCAGCCTTGCTTGCGCCTTCCGAGAATTCCAAGGCACAAAACATGTTGTTGCGATCCGTCACGGCGACGGCAGGCATCCTCATTTCGGCGACCAACCCTGGCAATTTCTTAACCGGCACGGCACCTTCCAGCAGCGAATATTCGGTGTGCAGGCGCAGGTGGATGAATCGGGGATCAGCAGTCATGCCGGCAGGGTAGCGAAAGCATACGCCACCGCAAGCACGGAAGCGTCTCTTGGCTGATGGCGCGATACGCTGGCGGAGCGTATTGACCGCACTGTTCATAGACCGCAATGCTGCCTGCCATGTCACATCAGCTTGATTCCTTCTTCGGCGCAATGGCCGACCCGACGCGCCGCGCCGTCATCGAACAACTCGCGGCAGGTCCCGCCAGTGTGAGCGCGCTGCACGCCCCACATAAAATGGCGCTGCCCACCTTCATGCGTCATCTCAAGGTGCTTGAGGAAACAGGTATTGTCCGCTCCATCAAGAAAGGGCGCGTCCGCATCTGCCACATCGAATCCGCCCCTCTTATTGCCGCACAAGGCTGGCTCGCCTGGCAGCGCGAAATCTGGGAACGCCGCCCGGATGAAGCGCGCCAGCCTACTGGCTGAAACCGCCCAACAAAGCGGCAACTGCTGTAATCACCCGCATTTTTTCCAGAATAGTTCTTGCCAAACATTTCCTGCCCGGGTTTCATAGCAGGTGGCAAAGAGGCAGGTGTCTACGTCGCATCGACACCTGAGCACCCTCGCTCAGACTTGGTAAGGCGGCAGGTTTTTAGATCATGAATGTCACGTTTCTTCTCAATGGGGAAACCGTGCAGGTAAAGGCGGATGCGACCCGCACCCTGCTAGACTGGCTACGCGAAGACACAGGACTTTGCGGCACCAAGGAAGGCTGTAACGAAGGCGACTGCGGCGCCTGTACTGTCATGGTTACAGATGCTGACGGTGCCAAGGCGCTGAACGCCTGTATCTTGTTCCTGCCACAACTCCATGGCAAGGCCGTGCGCACCGTCGAAGGGATCAGCCGCCCAGATGGCACATTGCATCCGGTTCAGCAGGCCATGATCGACCATCACGGTTCGCAATGTGGTTTTTGCACGCCGGGGTTCATCGCGTCGATGGCCACCGGACATCTGCAAGGCCGCACCGATCATGACGATCTACTGGCCGGTAACCTGTGCCGCTGCACTGGCTATGCACCGATTGTCCGCGCAGCCGAAGAAGCGGCGAAATCACCCGCCCCTTCGTGGTTGAAAGATAATATCCCCGCCGTCTCACCCCAAGCTTATGCGCCTGAAACACTTGATGAACTCGCGGCATGGTATGCCGCAAACCCTGACGCAACCTTGATCGCGGGGGCGACCGATGTGGGGCTCTGGGTCACCAAACAGTTGCGTGACTTGCCTCAGGTCGCCTTTCTGAACCGCTGCCGTGACCTGCGCGCTATCACGCAGACAGATGACAGCCTCCACTTTGGTGCGGCCGTCACAATGACCGAAGTACTGGGTGTCATGCGTGAACATCACGGGTCCTACGCCGCAATGATCCGGCGTTACGGGTCCGAGCAAGTGCGCAATGCCGCGACGATTGGCGGCAATATCGCCAATGGTTCACCTATAGGGGACAACCCCCCTGCGCTGATTGCTCTGGGGGCCACCTTGCACTTGCGCCACGGCAACATGACACGCGAATTACCAATCGAAGATTTTTTCCTCGCCTACGGCAAACAGGATCGTGCGCCGGGCGAGTTGGTGACAGGGGTCACCCTGCCAAAATCAGCGCCAGCTCTGCGTTGCTACAAGATATCCAAACGCTTCGATCAGGATATCTCGGCCGCCTGCGGCTGTTTTAACCTGACTGTGGAGGACGGCACTATCACCGCTGCGCGCATTGCCTTCGGTGGCATGGCAGGCACACCGCACCGCGCGCGCACCGTCGAGGCCGCGTTGATCGGGCAAGCCTGGAACGCCGAAACAATCACCAAGGCCGCAAACCTGTTCGTCGAAGACTACACGCCGATGTCAGATATGCGGGCCAGTGCGGATTACCGCCTGACAGTCGCCCAGAACCTGCTGCATCGCTATTTTGCCGACCTGACCGGGCAGGCCACATCGGTGCTAGAGGTGACATCATGAGCATCGCAAGCCCCCTGCCACATGACGCAGCCTCTTTGCATGTGACGGGGACTGCGCGCTATATCGACGATATCCCCACACCGGCAGGCACCCTGCATCTGGCCTTTGGCACCTCAGAAATTGCCTGCGGGCAGGTCCGCGCGATGAACCTTGAAAAGGTGAAGAGCGCCCCCGGGGTTGTGACCGTTCTGACCGCTGAGGATCTGCCATTTGCAAATGATGTCTCGCCGTCGGTCCATGACGAACCTCTTCTGGCGACGGGCAGCGTACATTACTTGGGGCAACCGCTCTTTCTGGTTGTGGCGAATTCGCATCTGGCCGCGCGCAAAGCTGCACGTCTGGCTGATGTGACGTTTGAGGAAGACACCCCGATTCTGACCATCGACGAGGCGATGGCGGCAGGCAGCCATTTTGAAGATGGCCCGCGCATCTGGACCAAGGGGGATGTTGAGCAAGCCTTGCAGATGGCCACGCACCGGGTGCAGGGCGAGATCACCATGGGTGGACAGGAGCACTTCTATCTCGAAGGCCAGGCTGCACTTGCTTTGCCGCAGGAAGGTGGCGACATGGTTGTGCACAGCTCGACCCAGCACCCGACAGAAATTCAGCACAAAGTCGCTGACGCATTGGGCATGCCGATGCACGCGGTGCGCTGCGAGGTGCGGCGCATGGGCGGCGGGTTCGGTGGCAAGGAAAGTCAGGGCAACGCGCTGGCCGTCGCCTGTGCTGTGGCGGCAAGGCATACGGGGCGTCCTTGCAAGATGCGCTATGACCGTGACGACGATATGCTGATCACGGGCAAGCGGCATGATTTCCGTATCAAGTATGATGCAGGTTTTGATCGCGAAGGCCACCTGACCGGCGTCGATTTCACACAAATGACCCGCTGTGGCTGGGCGCTGGATCTATCGCTGCCTGTGGCCGACCGCGCCATGCTGCACGCCGACAACGCCTATCATCTGGCCGCTGCGCGGATCACATCGCACCGTCTGAAGACCAATACGCAGTCCGCCACGGCCTTTCGCGGGTTCGGCGGGCCGCAGGGGGTGCTTGGGATCGAACGGGTGATGGATCACGTTGCAGCAGAGCTGGGCATCGACCCTGTACTTGTGCGCCAACGGAACTACTATGACGCGATGGACAGAGGGGGGCTGTCTGCCCCCCGCGCTGCGCGCCCCCCCGAAGGTATTTCCGAACATAAGAAGGCGGGGCGGGGTTCACGGTTTGGCGGGGCCTATTCGCCCGCGCAGGACGCGCAGACAACACCCTACCACATGCCCGTCAAGGATTTCATCCTGCATGAAATGACCGAAGCCTTGCTGGCATCCTCTGAATACCACGCGCGCCGCGCCGCCATATCGGAATGGAACGCAGGACAGACACTATTGAAGAAGGGGATTGCCTTCAGTCCTGTGAAATTCGGCATTTCTTTCACGCTCACACACCTCAATCAAGCCGGTGCATTGGTCCATGTCTATCAGGACGGCTCTGTCCACATGAACCACGGCGGGACCGAGATGGGACAAGGCCTGTTTCAGAAAGTAGCACAAGTGGCCGCAACCCGTTTCGGGATCAGCGTGGATCAGGTCAAGATCACCGCGACCGATACCGGCAAAGTCCCCAATACATCCGCGACCGCGGCCTCTTCGGGGTCGGACCTGAACGGTATGGCCGTGGCGAACGCCTGCGACATCATCCGCGACAGGATCGCCGCTTGTCTGGCAGAGCTGCATCATTGCGAAACAGAAACTGTGCGTTTCGAGGGCGGCGACGTCATTGTCGGTGACACCCGCATGCGTTTCGCCGAGGCCGCCCAGACCGCCTACCTCAACCGTGTCAGTCTTTCTGCAACCGGATTTTACAAGACGCCCGATCTGGCCTGGGACCGGATCAAGGGTGAAGGCACGCCTTTCTTCTATTTCGCGCAAGGGGCCGCTGTCACCGAAGTGGTGATCGACACGCTCACGGGGGAAAACCGCATCCTGCGCACGGATATTCTACACGATGCAGGGACATCGCTGAACCCCGCACTTGATATCGGTCAGGTCGAAGGGGGGTATGTGCAAGGGGCAGGCTGGCTGACAACCGAGGAACTGGTCTGGGATGACAAGGGCCGCCTGCGCACCCATGCGCCCGCGACCTATAAGATCCCCGCCTGTTCGGACCGGCCCGATGTGTTCAATGTCGCGCTCTGGGATCAACCCAACCCCGCGCTCACGATCTACCGCTCCAAAGCTGTCGGAGAACCACCCTTTATGTTGGGTACCTCGGCCTTTCTGGCGTTGTCGGATGCGGTAGCGGCTTGCGGCCCGCGCTATCCCGACCTGCAGGCCCCCGCGACTGCCGAAGAAGTGTTACGCGCCATCGGGCGGGCCCGGGCATGACAGCAATTCGGATCACCGTTTCCAAGACCGCCGGGTCTGTGCCGCGTGATGCCGGGACGCAAATGATTGTCTGGAAGGATCGCACGGAAGGCACAATTGGTGGCGGTAGACTGGAGTGGGAGGCGATAGCCGAGGCCCGACGGATGCTGCACGACAGACGGAAGACACATCGTGCCCGCATCCCTTTGGGGCCAGCACTCGGGCAATGCTGCGGCGGATCGGTCAGCTTGCTGTGGGAAGAGGCGGAGGCGATGACCGCGCCGCCCGCCCGCCCGTTGTGGATCTACGGGGCGGGGCATGTCGGACGCGCCATCGTCAATGCAATGTCACCGCTGCCCGACTTTGCGATCACTTGGGTCGACACCCATGCCGACAGGTTTCCGCAGACCAGCGTCACCACACTGGTCGCTGCTGACCCGGCACGCGTGGTCAAACACGCCCCCGCCGATGCAGATCACCTGATTCTTACCTATAGCCACGCAATTGACCTTGCCCTTTGCCACGCAGTGTTGCGCCATGACTTTCACAGTGCCGGACTGATCGGATCAGCGACCAAATGGGCCCGTTTCAAGACCCGCCTCGCGGCATTGGGGCATAGTCATGCACAGATTTCACGCATCGCGTGTCCAATTGGCGATCCTGCCTTGGGAAAACACCCCGCAGCGATTGCACTTGGCGTGGCAACTGCCATGATCACTCCGCAAGAACGCCAGACAAAGGACCGCACTGCATGACCGAACCGCTTTTGCGCCTGTCTGGCTTGACCAAAGCCTATCCCGGCGTGGTCGCCAACAAGGATGTGTCTTTTGATATCGGGCGTGGCGAAGTCCATGCTCTCTTGGGCGAAAACGGGGCGGGCAAATCAACACTGGTGAAAACGATCTACGGATTGGTCAAACCGGACGCCGGGACCATGACACTGGACGGCAAGCCGTTCCAGCCTGCCGAACCACGCGCCGCCCGCGCCGCAGGTGTTGCAATGGTCTTCCAGCATTTCTCGCTGTTCGATGCGATGAACGTGGCCGAAAACATCGCCCTTGGCATGGAAAATCCGCCGCCACAGGCCGAGATTGCAGCACAAGTGCGCACGGTGTCGGACCAGTACGGGCTCCCTCTTGATCCTGACCGGATTGTCGGTGAACTGTCGGCTGGTGAACGCCAGAGGGTCGAGATTATCCGCTGTCTCTTGCAGGACCCCAAGCTGCTGATCATGGATGAGCCGACGTCGGTGCTGACCCCGCAAGAGGTCGATATCCTTTTTGAAACACTCCGCAAGCTGAGTGCAGAAGGGACGGCGATCCTTTATATTTCGCATAAACTTGAAGAAATCCGTGCGCTTTGTGACAACGCCACCGTCCTGCGTCTGGGCGAAGTGGTCGGCACCTGCGATCCGCGCGCGACCTCGGCCCGCGACATGGCCGAACTGATGGTGGGCACCACACTGCATGTGCCGGAGAAGGCCGACAAACCGGCAGGAGAGACTGTTTTGTCGCTGCTTGGCCTGAGCGCGAAAGCGCCGCATCGCTTTGGCACACCGCTGCGCAACATCACGTTTGAGGTACGCAAAGGCGAGGTGCTGGGGATCGGCGGGGTAGCTGGCAACGGGCAAGACGAATTGGTCGCAGCCCTGTCCGGCGAAATGAAGACCGCGCGGGGGATGATCAGCTACAAAGGTGAAGGCATCGGCCATTTGCCCCCCAATGCACGGCGCAAGATCGGCTTGCTCGCCGCCCCCGAGGAACGCATGGGCCATGCCGCAGCGCCCGATATGAGCCTGACAGAGAATGCGATCCTGACGGCAATGACGCGCGAAAAGCTGGCCAGCAAGGGGTTTCTGCACTGGGCCAAGGCGCGGAACTTTGCCGAAGGTGTTATCTCTGCGTTTGATGTCCGCACACCAGGCCCACAAAATGCGGCACGGTCGCTTTCCGGTGGGAACCTTCAGAAGTTCGTCATTGGCCGCGAGATCATGCAGGCACCAGAGGTTCTGGTTGTCAATCAGCCCACTTGGGGTGTTGATGCTTCCGCCGCTGCCGCCATCCGGCAGGCACTGCTGGACTTGGCCGAAAAAGGCGCTGCGGTCATCGTGATCAGTCAGGATCTTGACGAACTGATGGAGATTTCGGATCGCTTTGCGGCCCTGAACGAGGGACGGCTTTCTGCACCTCGCCCTGCAAAAGGGCTGACGGTCGAAGAAATCGGACTGATGCTGGGTGGCGCGCATGACATGGAGGTGGCACATGTTGATGCTTGAAAAACGCCCGCAGCCCTCGCGCGGCTGGACTTTCGCGACACCACTTCTGGCAGTCGTCCTGACAATGCTCTTTGGCGGGCTGTTGTTTGCGGCTCTGGGTCAAGACCCGCTGGTGACGATCCGGACTATCTTTCTCGACCCCTTGTTTTCGGAATTCGCGTGGTTCTACCGCCCGCAATTGCTGATCAAGGGTGCGCCGCTGGTGCTGATTGCCATAGGCCTGTCATTCGGCTTTCGGGCAGGTATCTGGAATATCGGGGCCGAAGGGCAATACATCGTCGGCGCTATTTGCGGCGCGGCGGTGGGGCTGGCATTCTATCCCATGGAAAGCTTCGTTATCTTTCCATTGATGGTTCTGGCGGGCGCTCTTGGCGGGCTGCTTTGGGCGATGATCCCGGGCGTTTTGCGCGTCCGTTTCGGAACCAATGAAATCCTTGTGTCGCTGATGCTGGTCTATGTGGCCGAACAGCTTTTGGCCTCCATGGCCTTGGGTGCGCTGCGCAACCCCGAAGGTATGGGTTTTCCGGGCAGCCGTAACCTTGCGCAATACCCTGCCGCGACCAGCTGGATCAACCAATCCATCGGCATGCATTGGGGTGTCGTGACTGCGTTTATCGCTGTGATCTTTGCATATATCGCCCTGTCGCGGCATATCTTCGGTTTTCAAGTCAGGCTCTCCGGGCAGAGCCCGCGGGCCGCACGGTTTGCTGGCGTGAACCCGTCGCGTCTTATTCTCATCTGCATGGGTATTTCCGGGGCACTGGCTGGGCTGGCAGGTCTTTTTGAGGTGGCGGGGCCAGCAGGGCAGATCAGCATCGACTTTAACGTCGGCTACGGGTTTACGGCCATTATCGTAGCCTTTCTGGGCCGTTTGCACCCGGTGGGGATCCTGCTGGCAGGCGGGCTCATGGCGCTGACCTATATTGGCGGCGAAATCGCACAATCCAATCTCGGACTGCCTATCGCGGCCATCCAGATCTTGCAGGGAATGTTGCTGTTCTTTCTCCTCGCTGTGGATGTACTCACCAACTATCGGATTAGCTGGGGGAAACAACTGGCATGAACTCCGAAGACCTTATCAATGGCATTTTCCGGCCGCTCATCGGATTCTTTTTGGGCATGGTGCTTGCCTATACATTCCAACTCGCCAACAGCGCAGGCTGGCTGTTCGCGGTGGGATGGACGGCATTTGTGGGCATCTTGTTCGGTCTGGTTCTGGTCTTTGACCGTTTCCTGAACTGGGGATTTGACAGGTTGACAGGCCTCGGCATCAAGAAACCGAAGCGCGCCACCGGGAAAGATGAAAAGCCGCATTGGTTTGTGCGCTTCGGCTGGGTCTTGGGCGTCATCGTTGGCTTTGGTGCCGTTTTCATTCTGCCAGAGACGATGCTGGATTGGATGACCGCATAATGACCAGAAGAGACGAGGGCTTTCCATGAACCGGCAGATCAAGACATTGGCCGCAACGGGCCTCATAGGGCCAATGGTGCTTTTTGCGCCAGCCAGTGCCGTAGATAATGTTGACCTCGGAGGCCTCTGATGGATTTATCGTCGATCAATCCGGTCCTTCTGGTGGCTTCACTGATGGTAGCGGCCACCCCGATCTTACTTGCGGCGATCGGAGAACTAGTTGTTGAACGCAGCGGTGTCCTGAACCTCGGTGTCGAGGGTATGATGATCACCGGGGCTGTCTGCGGCTTCGTGGTGGCTGTGGGAACCAGTTCTCCCTGGCTGGGCTTCATTGGCGCGGCTGTGGGCGGGGCGCTCTTGTCGCTGATCTTTGGCTTTCTGACCCAGTTTCTATTGTCGAACCAGGTCGCGACCGGCCTAGCGCTGACGTTGTTCGGACTAGGACTGTCGGCTCTCATGGGCCAAGGATATATCGGGATCAAAGCACCCGCCTTTCCCGATTGGCACATTCCGCTTTTGGGCGACATTCCCGTCATCGGCCCGATCGTGTTCCAGCATGACCCGATGGTCTATGTCGGACTGTTCATTGTGGCGGGTGTTTGGGCATTCCTGAAATACAGCCGCGCAGGTTTGATCCTGCGGGCGGTGGGCGAAAATCATGAAGCGGCTCACGCGCTCGGCTATCACGTGGTCCGCGTGCGGATGCTGGCAATCATGTTCGGCGGGGCCTGTGCGGGCCTTGGCGGCGCGTATCTGAGCCTTGTGCGCGTGCCTCAATGGACAGAAGGCATGACCGCTGGCGCGGGCTGGATCGCACTGGCCATCGTAGTCTTTGCCAGCTGGCGACCGGGGCGGCTTTTGCTAGGTGCCTATTTGTTTGGCGGCGTGACCGTTTTGCAGTTGAACCTGCAAGCAGCAGGCGCTGCGATTGCTGTCGAATATCTTTCTATGGCGCCGTATCTGGCTACTATCGCGGTTCTGGTTATTATGCGGGCCGGACGTGCGCCCGGATCACTGGGCCAATCTTTCCATGCCTCACGTTGAGGCCAATTCAAGACCACCAAGGGGAAACATATGACAATGAAAACACTTCTGGCCGGGGCGACGCTCGCACTTGGCCTTGCAACAGGGGCTGCGGCACAAGACACAACCACAGTTGGTTTTGTCTACGTTGGGCCAATCGGCGACGGCGGTTGGACATATGAGCACAACAAAGGCCGTCTGGCTGTAGAAGAGCATTTCGGCGATGCAGTCGAAACTGTCTTTGTCGAAAGCGTGCCAGAGGGTCCGGATGCCGAACGCGTGATGACCCAGATGGCGCTGCAGGGCGCTGACCTGATCTTTACGACCTCTTTTGGCTACATGGACCAGACAATCAACGTCGCGGCACAGTTCCCAGATGTGAAGTTCGAACACGCCACGGGTTACAAGCGTGCCGACAATGTATCCACCTATTCGGCCCGCTTCTATGAAGGTCGTGCAGTTCAGGGCCACATCGCAGGCCATATGACGGAAAGCAACATCATCGGCTACATCGCGTCGTTCCCGATCCCGGAAGTCATTCGGGGCATCAACTCTGCGTACCTTCACGCAAAAGAGGTCAACCCAGATGTCGAGTTCAAGATCGTCTGGGCCTACACTTGGTTCGATCCTGCCAAAGAAGCCGAGGCCGCCAATGTGCTGATCGAACAGGGTGCCGACGTCATCCTGCAGCACACAGACTCAACCGCGCCACAGGCGGCAGCACAGGCAGCAGGCAATGTAGTGACATTCGGTCAGGCATCCGACATGGCCGAATTCGCACCATTCCCGCGGGTATCGTCCATCATTGATGACTGGGCACCTTACTACATCGCCCGCACGCAGGCAGTGATTGATGGCACATGGGAAAGCACCGACACATGGGACGGCATCGGGCCGGGCATGGTTGGTATCGGTGAAATCACCGACGCTGTTCCTGCTGATGTGAAAGCCTCTGCCGAAGCTCTGATCGAACAGTTGCGGACCGGCGAATACCATGCCTTTACAGGACCAATCAACAAGCAGGACGGATCAGTTTGGCTGGCCGACGGCGAAGTCGCCGATGACGGTACGCTGCTTGGCATGAACTTCTATGTCGAAGGTATCACTGGCGACATTCCTCAGTAACGCCGCACGACCTGAGAAACCGGAAAGCCCCGCATGCAGCGGGGCTTTTTGTTGCGCGGTGCATGTCATCCGCGCCTGCTGTATATTACAGCGCGTCACACCAGAGTTGGTCCATCTGCCGCAGCAACGCCCTGCAAGGCTATGCCCATTTTGAGTTGTTACAAAACTTACACTTGATTTGTGCAGGCTTAGGCTCCATTTGGGATTTGCAGACGTTACACAACTCGACCACTGTTTTCCCTTTCGGCTACAGTCTTTCGATCTTGACACTGACTAAGCCAAGCTGTCGCAATCTCGCGGACAGCATTGAAACTAAAGGAAAAACACGATGGCTACTGGCACCGTGAAATGGTTCAACACAACTAAAGGCTTCGGCTTTATCGCTCCTGATGGCGGCACCAAGGACGTATTCGTCCATATCTCTGCTGTCGAGCGTTCTGGCCTGACAGGCCTGAAAGACGACCAAAAGGTATCTTTTGACGTCGAGGCAGGTCGTGATGGCCGCGAAAGCGCTGTGAACCTCGCTCTCGCCTAAGCGAAATCTCAAGAACAGTGAGCGTGCGGGACCCGCGCGCTCATTCTTTTTTGTCCGCCCCCTGCGAACAATATCCAAGTTTTCATGGATTTTTGCACGAAATTCTGTATGATTCACTTGCGACGTTAAATTATCGACCACTGTTTCCGCCAAGGCCCAGTCTTTCGATTACGTTTGGCTGCGCCACCCCGCTGCACTTCCGCGAGCGGACTAGAAAAGGAAACAAGGACATGGCTTCAGGCACTGTCAAATGGTTCAACACAACCAAAGGATATGGTTTCATCGCCCCCGATGGCGGCAGCAAGGACGTTTTCGTTCACATCTCCGCTGTCGAACGATCCGGCCTGACCGGACTCAAGGATGACCAGAAGGTCAACTTTGATATCGAGGCAGGCCGCGATGGGCGCGAAAGCGCCGTGAACCTGACACTCGCTGATTAAGGCAAATTCATATTACGGTATTTTGTGTAGTGGGCGCCTCTGTGGGCGCCCATTTTTAGTCCAATAGTCCGGACTCGCAAAACGGAACAGACTAGTCCACAAGACACGCCATCGGTTTCGGTCAGATCACATCAGGTGCGCGCTTTATTGTGCGGTTGTCACCAGATCAAGCACCGCAGGCCCCATGTCCGCGACGATGATTGATACGCCTTCGGCATTGGGGTGAATACCATCAGACTGCAGGAATCCTGACATGCCGTCAGACATCTCGCCCGTCGCCCGCAAAGCTGCCGCGAAATCGGGATAAAGCGGGATGCCGTATTGCGCAGACAGTTCGGCATACATGCTTTCAAACGCCTGCTTGTAGGCCGGCCCATAGTTGGTACCGACAGAAAGCCCGACCAGCAACATCTCCACCCCTGCCTCTTGTCCGGCAGCGATAATGCCATCAAGGTTCGCGCGACTGACTGCAGGATCAAGCCCGCGCAAATAGTCATTGCCACCCAGCGCCACGATCATCGCGTCGACATCAGGTGTCAGCGTCCACGCCACGCGGCTCAGACCCCCTGCCGTGGTATCTCCGGACACGCCCGCGTTTACGATCTCGACATTTGCGCCTTCTGCCTTCAGCCAAGCTTCCAGTTGCGGAACAAAGCCGTCGCCCTGCGCGAGCCCATAGCCCGCCGTCAGACTGTCACCCAAGGCCGCGATCTTTACCGGTTCTGCCAAGACAAATGTCGTCGTCAGCAAAAGCGCGGCGCCCAACTTGCTGGCGCGCGAAATGACCCCATATGCAATGGCAGACACCCGCACCGAGGCAGCCCCGATGACCGAACCCGTTCTATCCATTGAAAAAGCCAACCTGACGCTCGATGGCAACGCAGGCCGGGTGCATATTCTGCACGACATCTCAATCGAAGTCGCCGCCGGGGAAACGCTGGGGCTAGTCGGGCCGAGTGGGTCTGGCAAATCGTCGCTCCTGATGTTGATGGGCGGGCTGGAACAGGCCACATCGGGGAAAATCACGGCCCTTGGCCGGGATCTGACAGCGATGAACGAAGACCAGCTTGCCCTCTTTCGTAGAGACAATATGGGGGTGGTATTCCAATCTTTCCACCTGATCCCCACAATGACGGCCCTGGAAAACGTCGCGACACCGCTTGAACTGGCCGGGGCAAAGGATGCCTTTGCGCGCGCCGAGGCCGAACTACTGGCCGTGGGTCTAGGCGACCGGATCGACCACTACCCCAACCAGATGTCCGGCGGTGAACAACAGCGTGTTGCCCTTGCCCGCGCCTCGGCCCCGCGTCCACGCATCCTTTTGGCAGATGAGCCGACAGGCAATCTGGACGAGACCAACGGCAAGGCAATTATCGATATGCTCTTTGATCTGCGCGACCGGCATGGCGCAACGCTGATCATGGTCACCCATGCGAACGAACTGGCCGACCGCTGCGACCGGGTCGTGCGCCTGCGCGATGGTCGCATCGACCAGCCAATGGCAAGGGCCGCTGAATGAGCCCTGCAATCGCAGCCAGATTTGCGGCCCGTGAATTGCGCGGGGGTCTACGCGGATTTCGCGTATTTCTTGCATGCCTTGCACTGGGCGTTGCTGCAATCGCCGCAGTAGGCACTGTACGCGCGGGGATCGAGGCAGGATTGAAACGCGATGGTGCGGCGCTCTTGGGCGGTGATGCCGAAGTAGAGTTCACCTACCGCTTCGCCCGCGACGCCGAACTGGAATGGCTCCTGAGCATTTCCGATCAGGTGTCGGAAACCGTCGACTTCCGCTCGATGGTCGTGGTCGATCGCGACACCCAAACCGAGCGCGGACTAACCCAGATCCGGGCTGTTGATGATCTTTACCCCTTGATCGGCGAAGTCCAGCTTGATCCGCCAATACCTTTGCCCGACGCATTGGCCGGCTATGGGGGCGTGATGGAAAGGGTGCTGGCCGACAGGTTGGCGTTGTCGCCCGGCGACACCTTTCGCCTTGGCGAACAGACATTTACCTTGCGCGCGATCCTTGACCGTTATCCCGACAACGCCGCTGGCGGTTTTGGACTTGGGCCAAGGACCATCGTTCAGACCGAAGATTTGGCGCAATCTGGACTGATTGCAGAAGGCACATTGTTTTCCACGCAATATCGGCTTGACCTGCCCGAGGGTGCCGACCTGCAAGCACTTGAAGACAGCGCTGAAACGCAGTTCCGCGATAGCGGACTGCGCTGGCGTGACAGCCGACGCGGGGCTGGCGGTGTAGAACAGTTCGTAGACCGGATTGGTGCCTTCCTCATTCTTGTCGGCCTATCGGGGCTGGCCGTCGGGGGAGTCGGCGTCTCGGCAGCCGTTCGGGCCTATCTGGCGGGGAAAACCGGAGTGATCGCGACGCTGAAAACACTCGGAGCCACGCGCCGGATTATCTTTCAGACCTACTTCATCCAGATCGGTGCACTGACACTGGCCGGCATCCTGATCGGTCTGACAATCGGTGCGGGTCTGCCGGTTCTGTTCGCGCCTTTGATCGAAGCACGGCTGCCTATTCCCGCTATCTTCACCGTCTACCCCGCACCGCTGTTCGAGGCTGCGGTCTACGGTCTGCTCGCTGCCCTTGTCTTTACCTTATGGCCCTTGTCAAAGACCGAGGACATCCGCGCTGCTACCCTGTTTCGGGATGCATTCACGGCCAGCGCCACACTGCCCGGGATGCGTTATCTTGCTGCAATCGTCGCGCTACTGGCCACATTGATCGGAGCGGCGATCTGGTTTTCCGGCACTGTCTTTCTCACGCTTTGGACTGCGGGCGGTATTGCCGGTGCGCTTTCCATTCTGGTTGTTGCGGCCATTATCGTCCGCTGGCTCGCCCGGCGACTTCGCAGACCGACACGCGGGCGCCCTGCCCTGCGTCTTGCCTTCGGGTCTATTGGTGCGCGCGGTGGTGAAGCGACGTCAGTTGTTTTGTCACTGGGCCTTGGATTGACGGTTCTTGCGGCTGTCGGCCAGATCGACGGAAATCTGCGCAGTTCTTTCTCGAACGATTTGCCAGAAGTGGCACCAAGCTATTTCTTCGTGGATATCCAGCCCGATCAGATTGCGGGCTTTCGTGAACGGCTCGACACAGACGCGGCCGTAACCCGCGTCGATACCGCCCCGATGCTGCGAGGCATAATCACCCAGATCAATGGCCTGCCCGCAGAAGAGGTTGCGGATGGTCATTGGGTCACCCAAGGCGACCGTGGCATTACCTATGCCGACGCGCAGCCCAGCGGCACCGAAATAACCGCGGGGACATGGTGGCCAGCAGGCTATGCCGGACCACCACAAATCAGCTTTTCCGCAGAAGAGGCCGCAGAGATGGGCCTGCAACTCGGCGATACGATGACCATCAATGTTCTGGGACGGGACATCACAGCGGAAATCACTAGTTTTCGCAATGTCAGCTGGGAAGATGCAGGGATCGGCTTTGTTCTGGCGATGAACCAAAGCGCCTTGGCTGGTGCCCCGCACAGCTGGATCTCGACAGTCTATGCCGCGGAAGAGGCCGAAGCGGCGATCTTGCGTGATCTGGCGACGGCCTATCCCAATATCACCGCGATCCGCATCCGCGATGCGATTGATCAGGTGATTGAACTGGTTGGCGGAATTTCCGCTGCCACGCGCTATGGCGCCATGATGACTCTGGTGACAGGTTTTCTCGTCCTTATTGGCGCGGCTGCTGCAGGTGAACAGGCGCGGACCTTTGAATCCGCCGTGCTCAAGACGCTAGGGGCGTCCCGCCGCAAAATCATGACCAGCTTTGCACTACGCGCTGCGATCCTCGGGCTGGCAGCGGGCGTTGTCGCTCTGGGTGCCGGTATTCTGGGCGGATGGGCTGTGTCGACCTTTATTATGGAAAGCGAATATACCGTTATCTGGTCCAATGCGCTGCTGATCATCGGTGGTGGTGTGCTGGCATCGCTCTTGGCCGGATTGGCTTTTGCGTGGAGACCGTTGTCAGCCAAGCCGGCACGGGTTCTGAGGGCGCGCGAATGAGCGATCCGGCGTTCTTTGGCTACGGCAGCCTCGTTAACTTGGCAACGCATAGCTACGGCGACCCGCGCCCTGCGGTACTGCATGGCTGGCGGCGTGTCTGGCGGCGCACCAATCTGCGAAAAGCGGCGTATCTGTCAGTCATGCCCTGCGCACAAACCAGTTTACAGGGTGTCATAGCACGGGTCCCCGGTGCGGACTGGGCGGCGCTGGATCAACGTGAAGCGGCCTATCACCGTCACGATGTCAGTGCGACAATCCGCCATGACGGGCCTATCGCACCGACTGCGGTCTATCAGGTGAGGCCAGAACACGTTTCAGACGCCGATGATCACCCGATCCTGCTAAGTTATGTCGATGTCGTCGTGCAGGGCTATCTGCGGGTGCATGGCCATGACGGGGTCACGCATTTCTTCGAGACGACCGACGGATGGGACACACCCATTTTGGATGATCGTGCAAACCCGATCTATCCGCGCCATCAGGTTCTGAGCGCCACAGAACGCGCCTTGGTTGATCGCCACCTAGCGGCGGTGATGGAGAAGGCTGAATAGGCGCGCTTGCCGGGCAAAGGGTTCAGCGGGTGCTGTCTCGGCCTCTTGCTTGGCCATTACGCGCCGGGCGAGCATCACAGCGACAAGCGCAAATACGGCACCCCCCAGATACTGCCCGATCAATACACCGGGCGCGCCGAACCACACCGCACCCACGATGACAAAGGGAATTGTACCCAGCGTGTGCCGCCCCCAATTCACAATAGTAGAATAGAACGGATGGCCGAGATTGTTGAAGGCGGCATTCGCTACGAAAATCACACCGTTGAAAAAGAACATCAGCGACAGCGGACCCGCAAAGAGGAATACGATCGTCAGCGCAACACCGTCTTCCAACTGGAACAGCATTTGAATTCCGGGACGTGCGGCAAAGAAAAGCGCAGAGACCACAATCACAACGATGCCGGTAAACCGCAGACCGTCTCGGAAGGTTCCGCGCACGCGGTCATGCAAGCCTGCACCGGCGTTTTGCCCGATGATCGGACCGATCGCGCCTGACAGGGCAAAGATAATACCGAACCCCACCGGCGTCATGCGAGCCACAATCGCCATGCCCGCGACTGCTTCTTCCCCGAATTCGGCCATTGACCGCGTGACATATGCCTGCCCGATCGGCGTGGCCAACTGTGTCAGTATCGCCGGGATCGCAATGGCAAGAATCGCCCGCAGATCAATAGTGAGGCTGCGGGCTGTTGGTTTGTCAAAACCGCCGTAGTCCCGGATCAGAGGCAGCAGAGCTGTAAACGCGATCGCCAAGCGGGCGCAGACACTGGCGATCGCAGCCCCTGTCAACTCCAGATCGAGCCCGAAAATGAGGATGGGATCAAGCACCGCGTTCACCAGCCCACCCCAGATCGTGGCCATCATCGCACGGCGTGCATCGCCATGGGCGCGCAGAATCGCGCCGCCAATCATACCGATCATCAGGAAAGGCAATGAGGGAACGATGATTTGCAGATAGTGGACGGCAAGGGCCAGCGTATGGCCCGTCGCGCCCAGTAACGCCACAAGAGGGGCCAAATTGAACCAGACAACGGTAGCAAAGACAGCCCCAAAGATCACGCCATAGATGAGCGCATTGGTGGCGCGTCTGCGAGCCTGCTCCGGCTGGCCAGCCCCCAGCGCCCGCGCGACCAAGGCACCAGCAGCGATCGCCATGCCGATACCGAATGACGTTGTGAAGAAGAGAATTGCTCCGGCGTAGCCAACGGCTGCTGCCAGTTCGGCCTTCCCCAGCATCGAGATGAAAATCATGTCGATGAAATCCACCAAGAACACTGCCATCAGCCCGACGGATGCCGTCAGCGACATCACCGAAATATGCCGGAACAGATTGCCTTGGGTAAACTTGGCCTGTTCGTTCATGTCTCTGCCCCGTTCAGGTTCTGTCTATCCATGCCAGACAGGAACGCAGGGCAGCGCGTGGAATTCAAGACATATTGCCCAGATACAGTTCAGCCAAGCGTCGGGCGCTTCTGCAGCAGCGGCATCACATCGGACATCTCGGGGCCGCGCTCGCGCCCTGTGATGGCCTTACGGAGTGGCATGAACAGACCCTTCCCCTTACGGCCCGTGGCCTCTTTCACCGCAGTCGTCCATGCGCCCCACGTCTCGGATGTATATGGCAAGGGCGGCAACATCGCGAAAGCTTCGGCGACAAAGTCCCGGTCTTCGTCTGCAACCAGTGGTGTTGCACCGTCACGGAACAGCCCCCACCAGTCGGCCACTTCATCGAGCGTGTTGATATTGTCGCGGACAACGTTCCAAAATGGCTCTCTGATGTCATCCGGTACGCCAGCCGATGCCAAGACATCGGCAACGTCGCCCGCGCCGAGTGTCGCCAGATGGCGGGCAGTCAGGGGGATCAGGTCTTGGGCGTCGAATTTGGTCGGCGCCGAGCCGAATTTGGACAGATCAAAGTTTGCGACGACTTCTTCAATGTTGCTGCGCAACTCGACCGGATCCGAAGACCCCAGCCGCGCCATCAGCGACAGGATGGCCTGCGGGGCAATGCCTTGCTTGCGCAGATCACGCAGCGCAAGCGTGCCAAGCCGCTTGGAAAGGGCTTCGCCCTGTGGGCCGGTCAGAAGGGAATGGTGCGCAAAACGCGGCACTGCACCGCCCAGCGCCTCGATCATCTGGATCTGTGTTGCCGTATTTGTCACGTGATCCGAACCGCGCACCACATCTGTGATCCCCATCTCGGTGTCGTCCACCACCGACGCCAAAGTATACAGGATCTGGCCATCGTTCTTGATCAGCACCGGATCGCTTACCGAAGCGGCGTCAATCGAGATATCCCCGATGATCCCGTCGGTCCATTCAATCCGCTTGTGGTCAAGTTTGAAGCGCCAGTGTGATCCACGTTCGGCCCGCAGCGCATCTTTTTCGGTTTCTGACAGCAGCAATGCCGCGCGGTCATAGACCGGTGGCTTGCCCATGTTCAGTTGCTTTTTGCGCTTGAGATCCAACTCGGTCGGCGTCTCGAAACACTCATAAAGCCGACCCATGTCGATCAGCCTTTGTTTGGCGGCGAGGTAGTTCTCCATGCGCGCCGACTGATGTTCGACGCGGTCCCATGTAAAGCCGAGCCATGTCAGGTCTTCTTTAACACCTGCAATATACTCATCCTTGGAGCGTTCGGCATCCGTATCATCGATCCGCAGAATAAATGTGCCGCCCTGCTGTCGCGCGATGGCATAGTTAAAGAGTGCGGCACGCAGGTTGCCGATGTGCAGCCATCCGGTGGGCGATGGGGCGAATCTGGTGGTGATCATGGATGCGTCTCCTGTTAGGGGGCTTTGACCATGAGACGCGCAAGATGTCCAGTTGAGGGGGCTTGTCAGGGGCACTGGCCCTCATCCCGGGCCAAGTCCGCCACTCCCCCCGAAGCCTGACCGGACATAGAAAGCGGTTCAGTCGTGGTCTCGAACGCGGTGCCCGTCTGCACCTGCCACGTATCCGTCAGCGCACCGAGGACCTCTGACCGTGCTTGGAGCAGGTACCTGCCCCGTTCTTCAAGTCTGATACCAATCAGATTGAGAATATCGGGGCCTTCATGCGTCAGGTGAACAATGTCAAAGGTTGCCGGTCCTTTCATTGTCTGGAAGGTCAGCCGATAGTATTTGGCCAAAGCAGGCATATGGAGGCGGATGCTCTGAATGCTATCGAGTGGAAGCGTTTGATTTGTGGCGTGGAGTGTCACTGCCTCGTCGCTGATGGTCATGCGCACGTCAGGTTTGCGCCTTGGAAACGCGGCCCAGAGCCCCGCCGCCACCAGCATGGGCGCAGGCAGGAGGAAGAGCACGTCCGAGGCGCTTTGCACCGAAGGCAGTGCAAAGCGCGCGACAATCAAGGTCAGCGGCAATCCGATAAAGATCAGCAGGCCGCCACCCACGCGTCGGAAGCCAAAATCTTCTTTGATGCAAGTATCAGCCATGGGTGTGCGGCTGGTAAGTGTCAGCTTTCATCGCGCCAGCGGTTCACAATCGGATAGCGCCGGTCCAGCCAGAACGCGCGGTCGGACAGACGCGGACCGGGGGCGGACTGAAAACGCTTGTATTCGCTGATATAGATCAGGTGTTCCACCCGCTTGACGGTATCACGGTCATATCCGGCCGCTACACATTCCGCGAGCGAAGCTTCCTGATCGACCAGCATCATCAGGATTCCGTCCAGCACATCGTAGGGCGGCAAGCTGTCTTCGTCCTTCTGGTCGGGACGCAGTTCGGCTGACGGTGGCTTGTCGATGATCGTGACAGGGATCACCTCGCCCGCAGGGCCTTTCATCCAATCGCGGTGGTTGGCGTTACGCCAACGGGCCGCCTCGAACACGCGTGTCTTGTACATGTCCTTGATCGGGTTGTAGCCGCCCGCCATGTCGCCATAGATCGTGGCATAGCCGACCGCGACTTCGGATTTATTGCCGGTGGTCAGCAACATTTCCCCAAACTTGTTGGATTGCGCCATCAAAAGCAGCCCCCGCAGGCGCGACTGGATGTTTTCTTCGGTCAGGTCAGCATCCAGACCCGCGAAGAGCGGGGCCAATGCTTCGGTCACGGCGGCGCGGGGTCCCGCGATGCTGATGGTGTCATATTTGCAGCCCAGCGCATCGGCGGCGGCGGCGGCATCATCAAGCGAGGCCTGCGAGGTGTATTCGGACGGTAACATCACGCAGCGCACGTTCTCGGCCCCAAGCGCGTCAGTTGCTATTGCCGCGACAATCGCACTGTCGATGCCGCCGGAAAGGCCCAACAGCACCTTCTGGAAACCCGTCTTGCGCATATAGTCCCGCAGGGCCTCGACCATCACGCGGTAGTCTTGCTCCATCATGTCAGGCAGCGTGGCTTTCTGCCCGTCAAGCGCCACCCAGCCATCGTCAGTCAGTTGAAAGTCAACCTGCGTCAGCATGGTTTCCATCAATGGCATCTGGACCGCCAGTTTGCCCCCACGGTTTAGAACAAATGATCCCCCGTCAAACATCTGGTCATCCTGACCGCCGACCAGATTGAGGTAGACCAGCGGGACATCGTTCTCGATCACACGGCTGACCATATTGTTCATACGGATCGGAAACTTGCCACGGAAATAGGGCGAGCCATTGGGCACGACCAGTATCTCGGCACCGCTTTCGACCATGGCTTCGCACACATCGGGATACCACGCATCTTCGCAAATAGGGGTGCCGATGCGGACGCCGTGGTTGTGGGCCACAGGGCCTGCGATATCCGCGCTTTTGAACAAACGGACTTCGTCAAAGACATTGAAATTCGGCAAGAAGTGTTTCAGTGCGCGCGACACAATCTTGCCACCGCGCAGGGTGATGTAGGCATTGTAGAGCTTGCCGTTTTCGCGCAAGGGCGCCCCTATCGACAGGTCCGGGCCATCCGCGCAGTCTTTTGCAAGGGCCAGAAGATGCGCCATTGTGTCAGCGACAAAAGCAGGTTTTGCGACAAGGTCCTGTGTTTGATAACCGGTCAGAAACATCTCGGGCAAAGCAACCAGATCAGCACCTGCGGCCTTTCCTTCGGCCCAAGCCGCACGCGCCTGATCAGCATTGCCTGCAATATCCCCCACTGTGGGATTTAACTGCGCCATTGTCAGACGAAAAAGTTTTGTCATAGTTTTGTCCCATTGCCTTGCCATGCATGTAGCAGAAAGAGGCGCAGGGGAAAGCCGTTTGACGCTATCGGCGGTTAGCCGTTGTCAGGTGACAACTCCTCTCATAAGCTGCGCTGACCTTGAAGCGATCGGAGAACCTGATGACGATGTTTGGATTACCTAAAGCTGTGGCAGCCGCCATAATCGCAACAAGCGTAGCTTCGAGTGCGACAGCCCAAGAAGTTCAAACAAAGCAATACGATGACGGCGGCATCTACGAAGGCACCTTTGTTGATGGCAAGCAGGATGGCACCGGCACCTATCGCCTCCCCAACGGTTATGAGTACACAGGCCAATGGGTTGCAGGCGAAATCCGGGGCGAAGGCATTGCGACCTTCCCGAACGGGTCGGTCTACGAAGGATCATTTGTTGCTGGCAAACCAGAGGGCCAGGGCCGAATCACATTTGCCGACGGCGGCACATTCGAAGGCGAATGGGTCGATGGCAACATCACTGGGCAAGGAATTGCCGAGTATGCGAACGGCGTTGTGTACGAGGGCGAGTTCCGAAATGCGATGCACCACGGGACGGGCACAATGACAAGTCCGGGTGGCTACATTTACGAAGGGGCTTGGCTGAACGGCGAGAAAGAGGGTGAAGGCAAGATCACTTATCCCGATGGCGCCGTCTATGAAGGCACGTTGAAAGCCGGCGAACGCGACGGGATCGGGACGCTGACCATGGCTGACGGCCTCGTCTACAGCGGTGAATGGGTCGATGGCCAAATTCAGGGTGTCGGCAGGCTCTCGCAGCCAAACGGAGACGTCTATGAGGGTGCATTGGTCAATGGCCGTCGCGAAGGTGAAGGCTTGGTGACCTATGCCAATGGCGACACCTATGAAGGCACGTTCGTGAATGATCGCCGCCACGGCACCGGCACGTTCCGTGGCACGGACGGTTATGTCTATGTCGGCGAATGGATCGAAGGGAAAATCGAGGGCGAAGGCGAAGTGACCTACCCCGATGGATCGGTCTATTCTGGTTCCTTTATGAATGATCTGGCCGATGGTACAGGCAAAATCACTTATCCTGACGGTTCGACCTATGAAGGCGCTTGGGAAGCAGGCGTGATCAATGGCGTTGGCGTGGCGACCTATGTAAACGGGCTTGTTTACGAGGGTGAATTCCTGAACGCCAAGAACCACGGTCAGGGCAAGATGACTTATGCTGACGGCTATGTCTACGAAGGGCAGTGGTCTGAAGGGCAGCGCAACGGTCTGGGCCGTGCTGTCTATGCGGATGGCACGGTTTATGTTGGTGAATTCCTCAATGGTCAGCGCAATGGCGACGGCGAGATCACACTGCCTGATGGCTTCAACTACGTCGGTCAGTGGCAAGACGGCGAAATCAGCGGCCAAGGCCTTGCGACATATGCAAATGGCGATGTCTATGAGGGCAACTTTGTGCGCGGTCGTCGCGAAGGCGAAGGCACAATGCGCTATGCCACCGGTCAGGAAAGCGTCGGCATCTGGTCAGACGGTGCGCTGGTGTCCGAGACAACCGGCAACGAATAACAGCCCTGCCGAAAATCAGAAGGGTCGATGTATGCATCGGCCCTTTTTTTGTTCGCGATCGCTAGACGCTTTCGCCCCGGTCCAACCGCCCAAGGAAGCTGTCTGCTGCCTGAAGGACCGTCGTCTTGCGGTCGTCATCCATCCGATCCCAAACCCGGTACATATTGCCCATGCGGGGGTTGTCGTTGAACCGCGCCCGATGCCGATCCAGAAAATGCCAGTAGAGCAGATTGAACGGGCAAGCCTCCATGCCCGTTTTGTCCTGCACTTTGTAGGCACAGGACCCGCAATAGTCCGACATCTTGTGAATATAGTTGCCCGACGAGATATAGGGTTTTGACGCAATGATCCCGTCGTCTGCAAACTGACTCATCCCTATCACATTCGGGGCTTCGACCCATTCGTAAGCATCCGCGTAAACGGCCAGATACCATTCATGCACTTGCGAGGGATCAACGCCCGCCAAGAGCGCGAAATTCCCCGTCACCATGAGCCGCTGGATGTGATGTGCATAGGCCTCTTGTCTGGTCTGGCCTATTGCCTTGGACATGCAATTCATCTTCGTTTCAGCACCCCAGTACATCGCCGGCAGCGCGCGGCTATGCCCGAGTGCATTGCGGGAAACGTATGCCGGCCCTTCGCGGAAATAGATGCCACGAACATATTCGCGCCAGCCGATGATCTGACGGATGAACCCTTCAACAGCATTCAAAGGGGCGTCGCCCGCGCGATAGGCGTCTTCGGCCTTGCGGCAGACCTCCATCGGATCAAGGAGCCCTGCATTCAGATAGAGCCCAATGGCAGCATGATAAAGGAAGCGGTTTTCGTTCAGCATCGCATCCTGAAAGTCGCCAAACTTTGGCAGACCGCCCTTTAGCCAATGTGCCAGATGTTGCCGTGCCTGTCCTGTATCTGTGGCAAACCAGAATGGCTGCAATGCGCCGAAGTTGTGTGGAAAACGGTCACCGACCAGCGCCAGCACCTCTGATACCGTCCCATCCGGGGCAAAGCGCATTGGCCCCGGAAAATCGACCTGATCAGGGGCAGGCTTGCGATTGTCGTGATCGTAGTTCCACTTCCCGCCCTCTGGCTTGTCCCCATCCATCAAGAGACCGGTCTTGCGGCGCATCTCGCGATAGAAATATTCCATGCGTAATTGCTTGCGCCCCTCAGCCCACGCATCAAAGTCCTGATGCGTGGCGATAAAACGTGTGTCTGGCAAACTATGGGTCCTGAGCGGCATTTCCCCCAAAGCGGTGATCAAACGCCACTCTCCCGGCTCGGTATAGACGACCCCTGCGGCATCATATTCAGCGGCGCGACGGATCAGCTCTCCGGTAATCGAGCCCGTGTTATCGGGATCATCCAGTTTTGTGTAGGCGACGGTCCAGCCATCGTCGCGGAGCTTGTCGGCAAACTTGCGCATCGCAGATAGTGTAAATGCGATCTTCTTGGGATGATGCGGCACATATTCCGCCTCATCCGCCACCTCTGCCATAACAACCACATCGCGCGTCTTGTCGGTTTTGAGAAGGGCCGGCAGGCCTGACGAAAGCTGGTCGCCCAGCACAAGTACCAATCTCACCAGACAATCTCCCTTCCGGCATAGTCAAAAAAGCCGCCAGATTCCTCAGGTGTCAGTCTGCCGATCACATCCAGCAAATTGGCGGCAGCTTCCTCTGCCGGAACCGTCTTGTGGCGGCCTGCGTAGTCCTCTGTAAAGGGTGTTTGGACAGTGCCCGGATGGAGCGACACACAGACAGACTGCTTGTGCGTGCGACCCAGCTCAATCGCCGCGCCGTGCACGATCTGGTTCAATGCCGCCTTGGACGCACGATAGGAATACCAGCCCCCGATCCTGTTATCGCCGATCGACCCGACGCGCGCAGACAAGACGGCGACCACCGATCGCCTGTCTTTCGGCAAGAGCCGTGCCGCGTGGCCCAGTATCAAGGCAGGCCCGATGGTATTGACGGCAAAGACACGCGCCATGTCCTCTTGCCTGATGGCAGAAAGCGCCTTTTCGGGCGCACCCCAAAGCGGGGCCAGAATGCCAATGGCAATAAAGACTAGATCAAAAGGCCCTGATTGTTGCGTCATACCTTTCTCGATGGATGTGGCATGGCCAACATCAAAGCCATCCACAGAGCGCGACAGGCCGACAACCTCCCATCCATCACGCTGCAGTTTCTGCGTCACAGCCGCGCCGATCCCGCCACTTGATCCGATCACCAATGCGCGCATACATCTCTCCTTTGGTCTGGCGTGAACTAGCGCCGACGCAGCAGCGGACAAGTCAGTAACAGATCAACCCGGAGCCCCAGAACGATCAGCGCCGCAACTGGGGAATTTGTGCAAAAAACTGGCCGGTATGGCGCAATAAGGCCTTTTCAACCGAAGTCTGGTCAGTATAGTCGCGCGCATGATGATGCGTGCACATACGATGAAACCAGCCTCCAAAGGCCTGCTGTCACGCGACATCCTACTCCTTAGCTGCCTCTGAGCGTGCCTGTCGGCGCGACCGCTCAGAGGGTGAAACGCGCCATGACAAGCTAAGGACCAAAGGAATTCCAAAATGACCCAATCAAACGAAGTGTTGATATTCGACACCACCCTGCGCGACGGCGAACAATCGCCCGGCGCCACCATGACCCACGACGAGAAGCTGGAAATCGCCGAGATGCTGGATGACATGGGTGTCGACATCATTGAAGCCGGCTTCCCGATCGCATCCGAAGGCGACTTTCAGGCGGTGAGCGAGATTGCCAAACTGTCGAAATCGGCCACCATTTGCGGCCTGTCGCGCGCCAATTACAAGGATATCGACCGCTGCTGGGAAGCGGTGAAACACGCCAAATCCCCGCGCATCCACACGTTTATCGGCACATCGCCGCTGCACCGTGCGATCCCGAACCTGACCATGGATGAAATGGCCGAGCGTATTCACGATACGGTCACCCATGCGCGCAACCTGTGTGACAATGTGCAATGGTCACCAATGGATGCGACACGGACCGAGTGGGATTACCTGTGCCGTGTGGTCGAGATTGCGATCAAGGCGGGTGCCACCACGATCAATATTCCTGATACAGTCGGGTACACCGCGCCGCGCGAAAGCGCCGATCTGATCCGCAATCTGATCGCGACTGTACCGGGCGCGGATGAAGTGATCTTTGCCACCCACTGCCACAACGATCTTGGCATGGCGACTGCGAACTCCTTGGCCGCAGTCGAGGGCGGCGCGCGTCAGATTGAATGTACGATCAACGGACTGGGCGAACGTGCAGGTAACACAGCACTGGAAGAGGTCGTGATGGCATTAAAGGTACGCCATGACATCATGCCGTACACCACCAAGATCGATACGCGGAAGATCATGAATATCTCGCGCCGCGTTGCGACAGTTTCCGGCTTTGCGGTTCAGTACAACAAGGCGATTGTCGGCAAGAACGCCTTTGCCCACGAAAGCGGGATTCATCAGGACGGGATGCTGAAGAACCGCGAGACTTTCGAGGTGATGAAGCCCGAAGATATCGGCCTGTCCGGAACATCCCTGCCCTTGGGTAAACACTCCGGCCGCGCCGCCTTGCGCGCCAAACTCAACGAGTTGGGCTTCGATCTGGCGGACAACCAGTTGAACGATGTATTCGTCCGGTTCAAGGATCTTGCCGACCGCAAGAAGGAAGTGTTCGACGATGACCTGATGGCTCTGGTCTATCAGAACGACACCGGTGACGACCGCCTGAAACTGAAATCATTGCGTGTCGTCTGCGGAACAGAAGGCCCGCAGAAGGCAGACATGGTGATGGAAGTTGACGGTGCCGATGTTGAAACATCGGCAACGGGTGACGGCCCGGTGGACGCAACCTTCAACGCAGTCAAGGCGCTCTTTCCACATGGCGCTCGCCTGCAACTCTATCAGGTCAGCGCGGTGACAGAAGGGACCGATGCACAAGCGACAGTTTCGGTTCGTATGGAAGAAGACGGGCGCATCGCGACGGGGCAATCGGCCGATACCGATACCGTCGTCGCCAGTGCAAAAGCATACATCAATGCCCTCAACCGTCTGCTTGTACGGCGTGAAAAATCCGACCCGGGATATGATGTGAAAGGCGTCAGCTACAAAGACGCCTAGCGCGTCCTCCGCGACTCATTGAACTTGCGGCGATCCATCGACTTGGGTCGCCGCATTTCGTTTGCACCTCTGGCAATAAGCCCTTGCCTGTTGGCACTGGCGGGCGATCTGGTTGCAAAAATGATAGTTCTTTGAATTTTCGTGCCTTTTCCCGCCTGAATTGCACTGAAAATCACAAGCGGCAGATTGCCGCCGCGTTTCGTTTCACGAGGGGTTCTATCCCTCCTCCAGTGTCTCTATAACCGAATGAAACCCGCCACTCTGGGACCGCGGGACATAGACACGTTGAGATTGGGAAGGCCACGGGCATGGCAGGCTTCGGCGGATTGTTTTCTTCGGATATGGCGATTGACTTGGGCACGGCAAACACGCTGGTCTATGTCAAAGGCAAAGGCATCATTCTGTCCGAACCTTCGGTGGTTGCCTATCACGTCAAGGACGGCGTCAAAAAGGTCCTGGCCGTGGGCGAAGATGCCAAACTCATGCTGGGGCGCACCCCCGGTAGTATCGAGGCGATCCGTCCCATGCGCGACGGCGTGATCGCAGACTTTGATACTGCCGAAGAAATGATCAAGCATTTCATCAGGAAGGTTCATCGGCGTTCAACATTCTCGAAACCCAAGATCATCGTTTGTGTGCCCCACGGTGCAACACCTGTTGAAAAACGCGCGATCCGCCAGTCGGTTCTGTCTGCGGGCGCACGTCGTGCGGGCCTGATTGCCGAACCTATCGCGGCGGCAATCGGTGCAGGCATGCCGATTACCGATCCGACCGGAAACATGGTTGTCGATATCGGCGGTGGTACGACGGAAGTCGCGGTTCTGTCGCTGGGTGACATTGTCTATGCCCGCTCTGTCCGTGTCGGCGGTGACCGGATGGACGAGGCAATTATCAACTATCTGCGCCGCCAGCATAACCTGCTGATCGGGGAAAGCACCGCCGAACGGATCAAGACATCCATCGGCACCGCCCGAATGCCCGACGATGGTCGCGGCCAGTCAATGCATATCCGAGGTCGCGATCTGCTGAACGGTGTGCCGAAGGAAACCGAGATTTCACAGGCGCAGGTGGCCGAAGCCCTAGCCGAACCGGTGCAGCAAATCTGCGAGGCGGTGATGACGGCCTTGGAAGCAACACCACCAGACCTTGCAGCAGACATTGTGGACCGTGGCGTGATGCTCACCGGTGGCGGCGCGCTCTTGGGGCAACTTGATCTGGCCCTGCGCGAGCAGACCGGACTGGCAATCTCTGTCGCTGACGAGTCACTCAATTGTGTTGCTTTGGGCACCGGTCGCGCACTGGAATATGAAAAACAGCTGCGGCATGTGATAGACTACGATAGCTAACACCAGACGAGGGAAGAACCGCCCTTGGCACGCGATAAGACCAGCGAAGACTTTATCGGCCCGATCCGCAGACTGTTGGTCGGGGTCTTGGTCTTTGCTTTGGTCGGATTGTTTCTTGTCTGGCGGATTGACAGCCCCCGCGTCGAGCGGTTGCGTGCCGCTGCAATTGACGCGGTTGTCCCCTCTTTCGACTGGGCCATGGCCCCGATCACCGGCGCCGCCAACATGATCAGCGATTTTCAGAGCTACCAGCAACTGCGCGCGCAGAACCGGGATTTGCGCCGTGAATTGCAGCAGATGAAGGCGTGGAAAGAAGCCGCCCTTCAACTGGAGCAGGAAAATGCGAAACTGCTGGACCTGAACAACGTCAGTCTTGATCCGCAACTGACTGTCGTGACCGGCGTTGTGATCACCGATAGCGGATCACCGTTCCGGCAGTCTGTTCTGGTCAACGTCGGTGCGCGCGATGGCATTATTGATGGCTGGCCAACCATGGATGCGATTGGTCTGGTGGGTCGCATCGCAGGGGTCGGTCAGAATACCAGCCGCGTCATGTTGCTGACCGACACTTCCAGCCGCATCCCCGTTACAATCCAGCCGTCCGGACAGAAGGCCATTCTCGCCGGTGACAACTCGCTGAACCCGCCGCTGGAATTTCTGGAAGACACCGCACTTGTGCGGCCCGGCGACCGGGTTGTCTCTTCGGGCGACGGCGGTGTGTTTCCGGCCGATCTGCTGGTGGGTCAGGTTGCATTGGGGACAGATGACAGGCTGCGTGTACGTCTGGCAGCAGACTATCAGCGGCTTGAATTCCTGCGCGTCATGCGGTCACAGCCACATGAAGACATAGCAGACCCCGACAATCTCTTGGCGCCCGAGGCCGAGTTCTTTGGACCTGCCGGAATAAACCCCGCATCGCTTCGCACATCGGAGCGCGGCGATGGCTGAGCGCACGGATAACAAGACCTGGGTGCAACGTGGTGTATTCCTGCTAGCGGCATTTGTTCTGATCGTGATCGACCTTGTGCCCTTGGACATGCGTCCTTCGCTTTGGGTGTCACCGGATCTGCTGCTTGCCGCCACGCTCGTCTGGGTCGCCCGCAAGCCGAACTACGTTCCCGTTTTCGTCATCGCGCTGCTGTTTCTGCTGACCGACTTTCTGTTCATGCGTCCCCCCGGATTGTGGGCCGCCCTTGTTGTAGTTCTGACCGAGATGATACGTCGCCGCCACAGGGAGTTCCGCAATATGCCTCTTTTGGTTGAATGGGGCACGGTTGCGTTTGGCGTTGCGACTATCACGATCACCAACCGCATTGTGCTTGCGATTGTCATGTCACCTCAGGCGCCTTTGGGCCTGACATTGATCGAGATGATTGCAACAATCCTTGTCTATCCCGCCGTCGTCCTTATCGCGCATTTCGTTTTTGGTATCGCGCGTACAGCACCCGGTGAAATTGGCAGCAGAGGGCAGGTCCTGTGAAGCGTCCGCCCAAGGATATCATCGCAAGCGCGCGCACCATCAGCCGTCGCGCATTGATCATGGGGGGCGTGCAGTTAGGTGTTATTGGTGCCCTTGGCTGGCGTCTGCAGTCCATGCAGGTCGAACAAGCCGATCAATTTCGGCTGCTCGCCGAGGAAAACCGGATCAATATCCGCCTTCTGCCCCCTTCACGTGGATTGATCTTTGATCGCAACGGCATTGCCGTTGCGGCCAACGAGCAGAATTACCGTGTCGTCATGGTGCGAGAAGACGCCGGAGACGTTGGCGAAGTTCTTGCCAAGCTTACCGAGATCGTCAACATCGACCCTGATGACCTGTCACGCGCGATGGAAGAGATGCAGCGTCGCTCTCCATTTGTACCGGTCACTATCGCGGACCGGTTGTCCTGGGAAGATGTGGCGCAGATCAACCTGAATACCCCTGCCCTACCGGGCGTACAGGCCGAAGTGGGGCTGAGCCGTGTTTACCCATGGGGTGCCGATCTTGCTCATGTCGTCGGCTATGTCGGTCCGGTCAGCGACTACGACCTGAGCCGTATCGAAGACCCCGACCCCTTGCTGCAAATTCCCAAGTTCCAGATTGGCAAGACGGGTGCTGAAAACAAGCTGGAGCATACCTTGCGCGGCAGCGCGGGTACCCGCAGGATCGAGGTGAATGCCGCAGGCCGGATCATGCGTGAACTGGACCGACAAGAAGGCGATCCCGGCAAAGACATCCAACTGACGCTCGATAGCCGTCTGCAAAGCTATGTTCAGGCCCGACTGGATGGCGAATCTGCCGGTGCAGTGGTCATCGACCTTGAAAACGGTGATCTGCGCGCCATCGCCTCTGCACCGGCGTTTGATCCCAATCTTTTTGTGCGTGGAATTTCTGTTCCGGACTGGAACGCCCTGAATGCCGACAAGTATCGCCCACTGGCAGCGAAGGCCGTGCAGGGCACATATCCACCCGGCTCGACGTTCAAGATGGTCACCGTCATGGCTGCGATGGAAGCCGGTCTCGTGGCCCCTGATGAAACGGTGTATTGCCCCGGCTATACGGATGTTTTCAACATCCGCTTCCACTGCTGGAAACGTGGCGGCCATGGCAACATGGACCTGCATGAGAGCCTCAAGCAAAGCTGCGACTGTTACTACTACGAGATTGCCCAGCGGGTTGGCATTGACAAGATGGCAGAGATGGCGCGCAAACTTGGCTTGGGTGTGCGCCACGATCTGCCCCTCTCGGCGGTTGCCGAAGGGCTGGCACCGGATAAGGAATGGAAGGCCCGTGTGCGGGGCGAGGAATGGCGCATCGGGGACACCGTCAACGCCTCTATCGGCCAGGGGTATGTTCTGACGTCGCCGTTGCAGCTGGCCGTGATGACCGCACGGATTGCAACCGGCCGGAACGTCACGCCGCGCATGATACGATTGATCGATGGGGTCGAACAGCCGAGCGGACGAGGCGAAAGCCTCGGGATCAACGAAAACACTTTGCGCCGTATTCGCGCGTCAATGGTAGATGTCTGCAATCACCGCCGCGGAACAGCCTATGGATCGCGGATCATCGATGAGGCGCACAGAATGGCAGGCAAGACAGGGACCAGCCAGGTGCGCCGCATTACGCCAGAGGAACGCGCCGCCGGGGTCACCCGCAACGAAGACCTGCCTTGGGAACGGCGGGATCACGCGCTCTTTGTCGGCTTTGCACCGCTTGATAACCCACGCTATGCCGTGTCAGTGGTGGTCGAGCATGGCGGCGGCGGGTCAAGCGCGGCCGCACCCATCGCACGCGACATCATCTTGCAGGCCCAATACGGCGGCCCGCCACCCTTGGAAGCCTATCCTGCGAATGTACGTGACAGGATTGCCGAACAGCAAAGCCGCATCGAGGCACGCGTGCCACCGGGTGCCAAAGGGCGCAGCCGCGTATGAGCTATCTTGAGTACAACACCAAATATGTCCCCACAGGCCTGCGCAAGGTCCTGCATCTGAACTGGGCGATCATCCTGTTGCTGATCGCTGTGGCAAGCGCCGGTTTCCTGATGCTTTATTCTGTTGCCGGCGGCTCAATGACACCTTGGGTCGAACCGCAGATGAAACGTTTTGCCCTCGGTATGATGCTGATGATCATCGTGGCCATGGTGCCAATCTGGTTTTGGCGGAACATGGCCTTTCTCGCATATGGTGGCTCGATATTGCTGTTGTTGGGCGTCGAGTTTTTCGGCGAAGTGCGCATGGGTGCCCAGCGCTGGATCGATATCGGTTTTATGCGGTTGCAGCCTTCCGAGCTGACGAAGATCACGCTGGTGATGTTTCTGGCCGCTTATTACGACTGGCTACCGAACAAGAAGACCTCGCACCCGCTTTGGGTTGCCTTGCCTGTCCTGTTCATTCTGGCGCCAACAATGCTGGTGCTGAGCCAGCCTGATCTGGGGACAGCGCTGTTGCTGCTGATCGGCGGGGCTACGGTCATGTTTCTGGCGGGGGTACACTGGGCCTATTTCGCGACTGTGGTCAGTGCCGGAGTCGCTGCTGTCGTTGCGGTATTTGAAAGTCGCGGCACGCCTTGGCAATTGCTCAAAGACTATCAGTACAGGCGGATCGATACGTTTCTTGATCCGGCCAACGATCCACTAGGCGCGGGATATCACATCACCCAAGCCAAGATCGCCCTTGGGTCGGGCGGTTGGACCGGACGCGGGTTCATGCAAGGCACGCAATCGCGCCTGAACTTCCTGCCCGAAAAGCACACCGATTTCATCTTTACGACACTCGCCGAAGAGTTCGGCTTTGTCGGCGCTTCCACCTTGCTGGTGCTCTACTTGCTGATCGTCTTTTTCTGCATCGTGTCCGCCTTGGGCAACCGCGACAGGTTTGCGTCCTTGCTCACACTGGGTATCGCGATGACCTTCTTTCTTTTCTTTGCCGTGAACATGGCCATGGTGACGGGGCTTGCCCCTGTTGTCGGTGTCCCGTTGCCTCTGGTCAGCTATGGCGGGTCGGCCATGCTTGTGCTGCTGGTGGCCTTCGGTCTTGTTCAAAGCGCACATGTTCATAGGCCGCGCTGATGTTGAATGTTCTGTTTTCCGCGAAACCTGCTGCCTGGGCGGCATATGAAGCCCCACTCAAGGCTGCCTTTGCCAAGGCCGGCATCGCCGCCAACCTGTCGCGCGATCACGATCCCGCCGATGTGGACTACATCATATTTGCGCCAAACGGTCCGGTAACGGACTTCCGGCCATACACCAAGACCAAGGCCGTCATGGGGCTTTGGGCCGGGGTCGAGACAATCGTGGACAATGAAACGCTGACCCAGCCGCTTTGCCGCTTGGTTGACGACAGCCTGACCAATGGCATGGTCGAGTGGGTCACAGGGCATACTCTGCGCCATCATCTGGGGATGGATACGCATATCTTTGGTCAGGATGGCATCTGGCGCAATGACAGCTTTCCGCCTGTTGCCGAAAACAGACCCGTTACAATCCTCGGAATCGGGGCACTGGGTGCAGCCTGCGGGCAGACGCTGCATCGCCTTGGTTTTCCCGTCACCGGCTGGAGCCGCAGCCCGAAGGATATCCCAAACATCCGTTGCCTGCATGGTGATCAAGGCTTGCACGAGGCCCTGACAGATGCGCAAATCGTTGTTCTGCTGCTGCCGCAAACATCAGAAACCATCAACATTCTGAATGCCGAAACGCTCGGGCTCATGGCCAGAGGCAGCTTTGTCATCAACCCCGGTCGCGGGCCGCTGATTGATGATGCAGCCTTGCTGCGCGCGCTTGACAGCGGGCAGACCGCGCATGCCACGCTTGATGTCTTCCGCACCGAACCCCTGCCCCAGGATGACCCTTACTGGGCGCACCCTAAGGTAACTGTGACACCGCACATCGCATCCACCACGCGGCCGGAAACAGCGGCACAGGTGATCGTCGAAAATATTGGACGCGGTGAGGCAGGGCAGCCTTTCCGTTTCCTTGTCGACCGAAAGCGCGGTTACTAGCGCAACTTTGGCGGTTTTGCCGGATCCATCCCCGGAGCACCGGGGACAGGTGGTGCCTCTGGTTGGGGCAGATCAAACCGGAGCCCAACCTTTGCCAGATGCGCCGCGAGCGGATCGCTGGACCTGACAAAAAGGACATCCATCACACCCGCCTCAACCCCCGAGAAGGTCAAGGCCTCGCTTGCCGCAGATGCCAGCGCTTTCTCTGCACCTTCAAGAGCATCAACAAAAGCCAGCACGTGGCCGCGCGATCCGTCGTCATAGGCAGCCGCTGCCAGATAGGCAAACCGCGCAAGCCCTGCAGCGATTGCCAGCTTGCGGTCCAGACCGGAAACAACAGCTTCAGGCAGCCCGGCAGGGGCAGATACTTCGGTCAACCGCGCTTCTGTTTCATCGGGCCCATGCATGAGCGTCGCGGCCAGCCAATCGACAGCCTCAGCCGGGATCAGCATTGCCGAAGGTGCGACTTCGAGATTGAATGCCAGCCCGATGCCCTGCCCCGCCAGCATTTCAGCCAAGGCACGGCCGGGAATCCCGGCATAGGGTGCAACGCGCCCCACGAATTGCGACAACCGCTCTTCGCGATCAAAGACGAGTGTGAAACGCTGGTCCTCGATCTCGAAAAGCTCTGGTGTGATCTGGTCACCATCGGCCTCGGCCCCAAGCAGCATGAAAAGCTCTGTATCGGCCAGACGCTCGTAGAACCGCAGACGCGCGGCGTCATCCTCGGGGGCTGTTTCCATCGCGGCGTGGGCTTGGTCAAGGTCGGTCATGTCAAAGCATCTTTCACAGCGGTGCGCAGATGGGGCAGCAGGTCAGCCTCAAACCACGCGTTCTTCTTCAGCCAAGCGGTATTGCGCCATGACGGATGAGGCAAGGGAAAGACGCGCGGTGCATGGTTGCGCCAGCCTTGGACAGTTGCGGTCACGCTCTTTTGCGGGCCCAAATGCCACCGATGGGCATAGCCCCCGACAACCACCGTCAAGGGCACCTTGCCCAGCGCCGCCATCACCCGATCATGCCACGTCGCACGACAGATTGACGGCGGTGGTAGATCAGAGCCATTGGCATCGTAGCCGGGAAAACAGAATGCCATAGGCACAATCGCAATTCGTTTACGATCATAGAAAGTTCTCTGATCGACCCCGAGCCAGTCGCGCAGCCGATCACCGGAGCGGTCCCAAAACGGTTTGCCCGCGGCATGAACCCGCAACCCCGGAGCCTGACCTGCGATCAATATCCGTGGTGGAGCATCAAACCAGACGACAGGTCGCGGCTGGTGTCGCGTAGCTGTTGCCGCGAAACGGTCCGCGCAGAGAGTACATGCGGCAATCTCGTCTTGCAGGGACATCGGGGGTCTGCGGTGGTTCGGCATCTTGGCGTTATGGTAAGCTGAATTCAGCTTGCAACAAGAGACCATGCAAAGCTTTGCCGCTCCTCACGAAAACGTCGCTATAATAAAGCCGCAAAGTCACGGTATGGAAATGTGATCAGACATGTTAATCATCCGCAGTATAAGCAGGCAGGCAGCGTAGTGCGGCATCGGCAGGGCAAGAATGTTAGAATTTGCAGAAGTGAGCAAATCCTTTTGGACGGGCACTCAGCGCAAGGTCATCCTTGACCGCGCCTCATTCCGCGTCGAGCTAGGCAATTCCCTGGGTATTCTGGCCCCTAATGGCACTGGCAAGACGACGCTGATCAACATGATGTCAGGCCTCGAAAAGCCCGATGAAGGCACAATCCGGCGCGGCTGTCGCATCTCTTTTCCGCTCGGGTTTATGGGGGGCACCGACAGCACCCTTTCTGCGATGGAAAACAGCCGTTTCATCGCGCGGCTTTATGGGCTTGATCCGGATTATGTCGAGGCATTTTGCCGCTGGCTTTGTGGCCTGGAAGAATACTTCGACATGCCCTTGGGAACCTATTCGTCCGGTATGCGTGCGCGGTTTTCCTTTGCGCTTTTGCTTGCGCTCGACTTTGATATTTATCTGATCGACGAAGGCATGCCAGCCTCGACTGATGTCGCGTTCAATCGAAAAGCAGGTGAAATCCTCAGAGAGCGTCTGGAAAAGGCAACGGTTGTCATCGTATCCCACAGTCCTGCCACACTTCAGAGACTTGCCAAGTCTGCGGCTGTGCTCAAAAATGGGCAGCTACATATGTTTGACTCCTTGGAAGAGGCGCGCGTGCTTTATGACTACCAAACCCAAGGTTAAGAAGTTCCGCACAAGGCGGAAAATACCTGCAGAACAGGCGCAGCCACAGGCCGCTTCCGGAGCTGTCGAGAGCGTCAAAGGCGCATCCCATGCCGAACAGATCGCCGCAATCAGCAAAGAGGGACTAACAGGCCGCCAGTTGCGGATGGCGCGACGTGTGGCACTCAAGAACGGTTTTCAGGCCTCGTCTGATTATGATGCGGTGCGCCAGTTGCGGGATGCGGGTATTGATCCGTTCCAGCGCAGTTCTGTGCTGGAACTCGTCAAACCTGATGGCGCAAAACTACCCGGTCGTCGCGGGCGTATCCAACTGCCCGACACCCGAAGCGAAGACGGTATTGCGCTACCCTCGGCGAACACGCAAGCCGCGCTTAACCGCAATGCATCTGAAATCCTGCAGATCCAGCGCGATATTGCGCGGCGGCGCAAGCGCAAGCTCGCGCTCCTCTTTACCCGCTTGTCGTTCTTTGTCTTTTTGCCGACCTTTCTTGTTGGATGGTACTACTATACCATCGCCACTCCGATGTATGCGACCAACTCGGAAGTCGTTATCCAGCAAGCTCAACCGCAGGGCGCTGGACCTCAGGGGCTGGCAACCCTTTTTCAGGGAACATCGATGGCAACCCAGCAGGACAGTATCGCGGTGCAGTCCTATCTTGCCTCGCGTGAGGCGATGCTGCGGCTCGACGAAGACCATGGCTTCAAAGAGCACTTTTCGGATCCGCAGATTGACGCCATTCAGCGTCTGGAAGAGAACGCCACGAATGAACAGGCCTTTGGACTGTATACCGATCACGTCAAAATCAGCTATGACCCGACTGAAGGGTTGATCCGGATGGAAGTGATCGCAGCCGATCCGGTCAAGAGCTACGACTTCTCACAAGCACTTATCGGTTATGCCGAAGAGCAGGTAGATCAGCTCACCGGGCGCCTGCGCGAAGATCAGATGCGTGGCGCGCTGCAAAGCTACGAAGAGGCCGAACAACGTCGCGCAGATGCGCTTGCAACTTGGTTGTCCATTCAGGAAGACGTCCGCCAGATTGATCCGCAAAGCGAAAGTGCCGCACGGATGGGACAGATCAACACGCTGGAGAGTGAGAAACAAAGGCTGGAACTGGTGCTGCAATCACGGCTGAATGTGGATCGCCCCAGCGAAGTTCAGGTGCAAGCCCTCCGTGACCAGATTGCAAATATTGATGTGCTGATCACTGACTTGCGCGACCAGCTTGTCGGCGGCACAGGCGAACAAATATCGCTTGCTGCACGCAACACCGAACTGCGCACCGCCGAGGAAAACTATACCTTCCAGACCGCCATGGTGCAGCAGGCGCTGACACAAATGGAAACCGCACGGATTGAAGCCAACCGTCAGGTCCGGTACCTGTCTCAAAGCGTGCGACCGGTCATTCCGGATCAGGCGACCTATCCACGCGCATTTGAAAACACGATTCTGGCCTTTCTGATTTTTTCAGGGATTTACCTGATGATTTCGATCACGGCCTCGATCCTTCGCGAACAGGTCAGCTCTTGATGCATACAGTCGACATTGGTGAATTGGCGGTCAGCAACGACCTGCCCCTTTTGGTGATTGCCGGGCCCTGCCAATTGGAAGGTACGGACCACGCACAGATGATCGCGGGCAAGATGGCCGAGGTCTGTGCGGCACACGGGGCACAATTCGTGTTCAAGGGGTCCTATGACAAGGCAAATCGCACCTCGTTGGGCGGCAAACGTGGTCTGGGGATGGATGAAGGTCTCAAAGTCATGCAGTCGGTGAAAGACAGTATCGGCTGCCCGGTCCTGACCGATATCCACGCCCCTGACCAATGTGCCACCGTGGCAGAGGTTTGTGACGTCATGCAAATCCCCGCTTTCCTGTGCCGCCAAACCGATTTGCTTTTGGCTGCTGGCGAAACCGGCGCGGTAATCAATATCAAGAAGGGCCAATTCCTTGCGCCATGGGACATGCCCAATGTGGTGTCCAAGATCGAAAGCACCGGCAACAAACGGATTCTCCTGACCGAGCGCGGGACGTCTTTTGGTTATAATACATTGGTGACGGATATGCGGTCACTGCCGACAATGGCCCGCACCGACTATCCAGTTGTAATGGATGCCACGCATTCGGTGCAGCAGCCTGGCGGCATGGGCGGCTCATCTGGCGGGCAGCGCGAATTCGCTCCGGTGATGGCACGGGCGGCGGTCTCTCTCGGGATCGCAGCGGTCTTTATCGAGACACATGAAGACCCCGACACTGCTCCGTCGGATGGCCCGAACATGATCCCGCTTGACCGAATGGACGCGCTGATCAAGAGCCTGATGACGTTTGATGCGCTGGCCAAGGCCGATCCGCTACGGGTGTGACAGGGCCAAATTCATTGCTATGCTCCGGCATAGACTGACGGATCGATTTCATGCGCCTATCACTGCTTCTTGTATTCTTTCTGACACTGGCCTTGCCCAGCATCGCACAAGAAGGCGGCGGCACGATCACCACCGAAACCTCGGCCCAGCAGGATGCCGCTATTGCCATGCGTATCCGCGAAATCCTCGGGGAGCTTGGCAACTATGATGATGTCAGCGTGACCGTCAGCGAAGGCGTCGTCACCTTGCGCGGGACAACTACCTCGGCAGTCGAAGCGAACGACCTTGTCCCACTCGCATCCAGGGTCGAGGGTGTGGTAGCCGTCCGCAATCAGGTGACCGAAACAACCGATATCGGAGAAAGAATCAACCCAGCAATAGAACGGTTCATGAACCGCATAGAACAGTTTGTTGCTTTCCTGCCCTTGGCCCTGATTGCAGCAGCTGCATGTGGCATTGTCGTCTTTATGGGCTTTGCACTTGCGCGCATGCGACAGCCTTGGGAACGCTTGGCACCCAATACCTTCATCGCCGAAATCTATCGACAACTGCTCAGGATCGCATTCGTGATTTTCGGTATTGTCATTGCGCTTGACATACTGAACGCCTCAGCGCTGCTCAGTACGATCCTTGGTGCGGCCGGTATCATCGGTCTTGCCTTGGGCTTTGCCGTCCGCGACACGGTCGAGAATTTCATTGCCTCGGTCATGCTGTCGTTCCGGCAACCCTTTCGGCCCAATGATACGGTCGAGATCAACGGCGATGTGGGCAAAGTCATTCGTCTGACCAGCCGCGCCACAATTTTGCTGTCCTTTGACGGCAATCACATCCGCATCCCCAACGCGACCGTCTTCAAGAGCCGGATCATCAACTACACACAGAACGCCGAGCGCCGGTTCATGTTCTCGATCATTGTTGACCGCGATGCAGACCTGCAAGAAACCCGCGCGATGGTCGCCAAGACAGTGCAAGACCTGCCATTCGTGCTCAGCGAACCGGCCGCGCAGACTTGGATCGAAGCGTTGCACCCCTCTGGTGTCGAGTTGGTGATTACGGGTTGGGTCGACCAGAACGAAACATCGATTGTCCTTGGCAAAGGCGAGGCATTGCGACAGGTCAAGCTGGCGATTCAGGCCGCAGGCATTGTCATCCCTGATGCGACCCAAGCGATCCAGCTGACGCGCGACACCAAGCCGAGCGCGCCGGACCTCTATGAAAGTACAAAGGTCCAAACCGTGGACGCCAGTGTGGATGCAGCTTTGGACCGGATCGTGGAGGCCGAACGCCAAGACGAAATCACCGAAGACCTGTTGCGTCAGGGCAGCCTCAAAGAATAGGCCATTTCTTTGCAAAACAGGGCTTGAACCAATCCCCCCTTCGCAGTATCTAGCCCCTCGCTGCTGGGATGTAGCCAAGTGGTAAGGCAACTGTTTTTGGTACAGTGTACCG